>NZ_VEPX01000013.1:0-128727 GCF_006349665.1 Bacillus sp. CD3-5
CAAGGTGTTCAAGGGCCAGCGGGGGCTACCGGCGCTACTGGCGCTACTGGACCTCAAGGACCTCAAGGTGTTCAAGGGCCAGCAGGGGCTACTGGCGCTACTGGTGCTCAAGGACCTCAAGGCGTTCAAGGGCCAGCGGGGGCTACTGGCGCTACTGGTGCTCAAGGACCTCAAGGCGTTCAAGGACCAGCGGGGGCTACCGGCGCTACTGGTGCTACTGGACCTCAAGGCGTTCAAGGGCCAGTGGGGGCTACTGGGCCTCAAGGTGTTCAAGGGCCAGCAGGGGCTACTGGCGCTACTGGTGCTCAAGGACCTCAAGGTATTCAAGGACCAGCGGGGGCTACCGGCGCTACTGGCGCTACTGGGCCTCAAGGACCTCAAGGTGTTCAAGGACCAGCAGGGGCTACTGGCGCTACTGGTGCTACTGGACCTCAAGGCATTCAAGGGCCAGCGGGGGCTACTGGCGCTACTGGTGCTCAAGGACCTCAAGGTATTCAAGGACCGGCGGGGGCTACCGGCGCTACTGGACCTCAAGGACCTCAAGGTATTCAAGGGCCAGCAGGGGCTACTGGTGCTACTGGTGCTCAAGGTGCTACTGGTGCAACCGGACCAGCGGGTACACCAATTCCTGTAACGATCGCCGCAATCGGAAACTCAAATCCACAAACTATATCACCTGGAACAAACCTTCAATTCAATCAAGTGTTTGAATTAACTAATATCTCTTTCAATGATACTTCAGATACTTTAACGATTTTAGAAACAGGCGTATATGATATTAGTTTCTCAGCGTCTACAACTTTCCCAGGGTCTTCACCATTTGGATTCGGTATTTCATTCAATGGTCAACCACCTACTCGTAATTTCTCAACTAACGTTATCGGTAGTGCTGTTTCTTTCTCTACAATTGTTACTTTACAAGCTGGTACAACGATTTCTATACAGCCTACAGCAAACACTATTTCTATTCCTAACACAGGCGATACAACAGCAACACTATCTGTATTCCGAATTTACTAATTTTCGCTTAAAAAGTATATTTATAATAATATGTATCGTTTAACCGTGCATTAAATCTCTCTTTATATAGAAAGGAGCACTTATTTGGGAGGATAAGTGCTCCTTCTTTACGTTTCTTTACCTCAAATTTACTCTATCTTAATCCTTATTTTGTATGATAAATAGTGAAGTCAAAGATATGAAAGAGGGATGAAAATGAGAGTTATGTCACTAATACGCATTTGGTTTGCACTTATGGTATGCATTATTTTATGTGTAGGATTTTTTTTAACTCTAAAATATTCCACTATATCAAAAGCAGAGAGAAAAACTGCTCCATACAAACTTTTGTATACAAAACAAAGCAACATCCCTTATTCCAATTCCACAAATAATGAAAAAAGGGTTATAAAAGGAATGCTTATTACGAAAGCTTCTAGTTCCGAGGCGTTACTCCAAATTGCTGAAACGATTAAAAATCAGTATACAAATAAAAAAATCGATGAAATTACACTTTCTATCCACAATGAGAATAACGGTAATTACGAAGAAGAATTACTTTATGAACCTATAAGCAAAGGTAGAATAAGTGTCACATACGATTCCGAATCCTATGGCAGTACGAACATTATACTTAACGAATAATAGCTAATAAAGATAGATGAAAATCTCTACCATTTAAAGTTTCATTTTGTTTTTCATACAAAAAAGAGGCGAATTTCGTTATTCGCCTCTTTCTTTTACCAAAATGAAGGAATCCATTCTTTCACTTTATCAAGCCACTCTTGTTGCTCTTGTTTTCGTTGTTGTTCCTCTTCTTTCCTTCTCTTCTCTTCTTCTTTTCTTCGTTTTTCCTCTTCTATTGTAGTCAATTGTTTTTTATAATCAGCCTCAGATATGAGCGATAACTGAAATGCTTTTTGAGCTGGATTTGCGTTCGCTTTTTTCATAATATCCCGGAACATTGTCGTCGTAATTTGACTACCACCCGGAACATAATGATCGCTATCGGTTTTATCATATCCTACCCAAATCGCACCTACTAAATCTGGTGTGTATC
Organism: Bacillus sp. CD3-5; assembly: GCF_006349665.1. NCBI lineage: Bacteria > Bacillati > Bacillota > Bacilli > Caryophanales > Bacillaceae > Bacillus > Bacillus sp. CD3-5. The sequence continues at coordinate 2,060 of NZ_VEPX01000013.1, forward strand.
CAACAAACCATGAATCCTTTGCACCGGTGCTCGGGCCATTTACAATTTGAGTAGTTCCTGTCTTACCTGCCGTATCAACATTATTAACTTTTGCCTTTTCGCCCGTTCCCTTTTCGACAACACCTTTTAATAAATATGTCATTTTTTGAGAAACTTTCTCACTCGTCACTCGTGTCTCTTTCTTATACCACTTTCCAAGCGTTTCACCTTCAGCATTTTGTATCTCCCTAATTGCATGAGCTTCCACTTGGACTCCGTCATTTGCAAATGTACTGTATGCTTGAGCCATTACAAATGGAGATGTCCCCACATGCATACCGCCTAAAGCAATCGGATACGTACGATCTTCTGGCACTAATGGAATACCAAATCGCTCTAAAGATTTCAATCCTTTATCTAGTCCAATTTGTTCTAATAGCCACACAGCTGAAACATTATACGACTTTGCTACGGCTTCATACATTGTCACATCACCGTGAAAAGTATGATCGCTATTTTGTGGTTTATATTCTTTAATGTTAAATGGTTCATCTTTTAATATATCGTATACTTCATATCCTTGTTCTAACGCTGGTACATATACAGCCAAAGGTTTTAACGTTGAGCCCGGTTGTCTTTTTAATTGGGTTGCATGGTTAAACTGTAAAAACTGATACGGCCCTCTGCCTCCAACTAAAGCTGGTATACCACCTGTTTTGGGATTCATAAGAACTACACCCGTTTGCATGAGTTGGTCTGAGCCACTATCTTTGAAATAACTATCATTATTCACAACGTCTTCTACGGCCTGTTGTTTTTTCGGGTCAAGCTCTGTATAAATACGATAACCACCTGCTAAAATTTCATTTTGTGTTAATTCGTACTTGTCCATCGCCTCTCTAACAATATAGTCTACATATTGAGAGTATTTTCCCTTGTATTTATCATCAACGCCACGTTTTAACACAAGTCCACTCTCTTTTTCTTTATTATACTGTTCGTCCGAAATATACCCTTGCTCTTTCATTAAACTTAATACGACATTACGTCTTTCAATTGACTTGTTAAAGTTTTTATAAGGTGAATACGCAGATGGTGCTTTAATCAAGCCCGCAATCGTTGCTGCTTCTGAAATTGTTAAATCTTTTACATCTTTATCAAAATAAGATTTAGCTGCCCTTTTTATACCCCAAGCACCTTCACCAAAATAAATTTGGTTCATATACATTTCAATGATTTCATCTTTCGTATACGTACGCTCTATTTTTTTTGTTAAAAAATATTCCTTAATTTTTCGAGAGTATGTGCGGTCTTGTGTCAGAAATACATTTTTCGCAAGTTGTTGTGTAATTGTACTTCCACCTGCTACAACTTCTCCTGCTGTAATATTTTTAAAAACTGCATTTATAATTCCACTATAGTAAATCCCGTGATGGTTAAAAAATTCCTTATCTTCTACTGCAACAATGGCCTGAACCATAATATCAGGAATATCTTTCTTTTTTACGCCTTCTGTTTTAGAAGAAGCTAATTTAGTCGCAACTTCATTATTTGCATCATAAATTAAGGTCGGCTGCGGAACAGCTTGCTTTAATTCAGATATGTCTTGAATAGAAATTATTATATTTATAGCAATAAATAGAGTAGCGAGCAAACTTCCTAATACAATTAATGAATTACGAAGCTTCTTCCTCTTGTTGAACCACTCCTGCATTTTTTTTAAGTGAGTGTTCTTCAATTTCATTCGTTCACTTCCTTCGTTTGTTTACACTCTTCTTTTCAAAAGGAAGAATATACCTCCTTTTAAATTTATTATAATAACGTAGTCTTTCCTGTAGTGTAAAGCTTTTCTTTCACATTCATACTTTTTGCAAGAAAAGGACATTCTACAAGTAAGATATTCAATATTGATTATTAATATTATTAATACAACAATAAGAGTTATGTTAAGTTTTTGTAAACTTTTCGATAAAATGTTTTAAAAAACGACAGTTTTTTGTTAGAATTGACTAGCCAATATATTTTACATATATTACTTTTGTGGGGGTAACTAATAATGGTCTTTAAATCAAAAAAAGATAAATTTTCTGAAATGTTAATGAATGTTTCCGAAAATTTAAAAGAAGGCGCGCAGTTTTTCGTGGAGTATAAAATTAAAAATGCTAGCGATTTAAAAGAGTTTTCTATGCGCATGAAAGAGTACGAGTCAAAAGGTGACTCATTTATTCACGAAATCATTATGGAGCTAAACAAAGCGTTTATTACTCCTATTGAACGTGAGGACATCCTACAGCTTGCAATGAGTATGGATGATGTATTAGACGGATTAGATCATAGTGCTGGTCTATTCGAAATGTATTCTATTACAGAAGCTGATGAATACATGATTAAATTCGTAGAAGCAATTAATCAATGTGCGATTGAAATTGCAAACTCTGTTGAATTAATGTCTAACAAAAAATTAGTCGACATTCGTACAAATGCGATTAAGATTAAAGATTATGAATCACAATGTGATGATATTCGCCGTCACGCGATTAAGCACTTATTCTCTCGTGAAAAAGATCCAATTAAGATCATTCAATACAAAGAGATTTACGAAGAGCTTGAAGAAGTAGCGGATAGCTGCCAAAGCGTTGCAAACGTATTAGAAACAATTATTATGAAGAACGCGTAAGGAGTTTGATCATGGATACACTCTTGATACTGACCGTTTTAGTAGTCATTTGCGCTTTAGCTTTTGACTTTATTAATGGATTTCACGATACAGCAAACGCTATTGCAACGGCTGTTTCAACGAAAGCTCTAAAGCCTAGACATGCAATTATTATGGCAGCTATTATGAACTTTTTAGGTGCGATGACATTTACAGGTGTAGCAAAAACGATTACGAAAGATATCGTTGATCCGTTCGCTTTACAAAATGGTTCTCTTGTAATTTTAGCCGCTTTACTTGCAGCAATAGCATGGAATTTGATTACTTGGTACTACGGTATTCCAAGTAGTTCTTCGCATGCAATCATTGGCTCCATCGCAGGTGCAGCTATCGCTGCTGCTGGTTTTAGTTCATTAAACTTTAAAGGATTCATAAAAATTATTGAAGCTTTAATCATTTCACCAATTATCGCATTTGTTATTGGTTATATCGTATACAGTATTTTTAAAGTCGTCTTTAAAAACTTTAATTTAACGAAGACGAACAAAAACTTCCGTATATTCCAGATTTTCACTGCTGCATTACAAGCTTATACACATGGTACGAATGATGCGCAAAAAGCAATGGGAATTATTACAATGGCTCTTATGGCGAATAGTTATCATACTTCTAGCGACATCCCGTTCTGGGTACAATTATCTTGTGCCATTGCAATGGGTCTTGGTACTTCTGTCGGCGGATGGAAAATTATTAAAACTGTCGGTGGACAAATTATGAAGATTCGTCCTGTAAATGGTGTAGCTGCTGATTTATCATCATCTCTTGTTATTTTCGGGGCAACATTCATTCACTTACCAGTTAGTACGACGCACGTTATCTCCTCTTCTATTTTAGGGGTTGGTGCTTCTCATCGTGTAAAAGGTGTAAAATGGGGAACTGCAAAACGCATGTTAATTACTTGGGTTATCACACTTCCTATTTCAGCTTCATTAGCTGCTTTATTTTATTCTTTATTACATTTAATCTTTTAATTAAAAGTCGTCTTCCTTATTTTTCTAGGAAGACGACTTTTTTGTGAACAAAGCTTTTTCTCATGAAAAAGCGTGTATAATAATTGGTGGATAAGTTATATAGAGGAGTTGGCAATTTTGGAATACATCATGTTACTTTTCATCGGGCTAATCGCCGGGACAGTCGGGAGTCTAGTCGGACTTGGCGGCGGAATTATTATTGTTCCGTTATTAATCGGATTACATAGCCTGTCACCACAACTTGCAGTAGGAACTTCAATGGTAACAGTCGTTTTTACGGGACTATCTTCCACCCTTACTTATATGAAGCATAAACGAGTAGATTACAAAAGTGGACTTATTTTATTTATCGGGAGTGGCCCTGGTGGTATCATCGGCTCGTGGGCGAATAAATTTTTAAACCAAGATACATTTTCTTTATATTTTGGGATTTTTCTTATTTTTGTCTCCATTCTTCTTATGTTACGAGACAAATTAAAACCCCTTTCTTTATCAAATATGACTGTAATCAAGCGCTCTTTTACAGATAACGAAGGAAACACTGTACACTATCAATTCCCACCGCTTCTCGCTATCTTTATCGCCTTTATAGTTGGTTTTATATCTGGATTATTTGGAATTGGTGGCGGTGCTTTACTTGTTCCAGCAATGATGCTACTTTTTGCATTCCCAGCACATATTGCTGTAGCAACTTCGATGTTTATCGTATTTCTATCAGCAATTGTAAGTTCTGCAACTCACATCTCCCTTGGAAATGTCAGCTGGATTTACGCATTAATTCTTATTCCTGGTGCATGGATTGGTGGAAAAATCGGGGCATATATTAATACAAAATTAAGCGGTAACGCCGTAATTAATTTATTGCGTATCACATTAATTATTCTTGGGACTAGATTAATCATTACTTCTTTTTTATAACGCGTTCTTTTTAGAATGCGTTTTTTCTTATACACATGAATATAAAAATCCTCCTAAGAGAACAAATAAAATTAGACAAACACATAATAACATGTAATTGGAAATATGTACTTTCTTCACGTTGACCACTCCTATGACTGCGACTGTTATCTTTATGATAGCGAAAAAATAATTCAGTTGCAGTTACAAAGTGCTAACAATGCAAAATCATTTATTACAAATTTTATCCTTATATTTCATTTCTTTGTATATTCTATCGGTTTAATAAAAAAAGATGTCATATTGACATCTTTTTTAATGAAGAAGTGACCATCCCATAAAATCTTCATGTACTTGGCACGCCCTCTTATCGTTTCGATCATATAATTCAGCATAACTATCTGTTTCTTCATCATAAGCCATCGTATAAATAATTTGGCCATCTACTTCAACGGATAACACGACTCCACCTTTCATCTCTTCTACATGAATGATGGCATTCGCTGGAATTCTCATATCCGTCATTTTTATCGCATCTAACAATATACTAAACCCCCTACAGCGTATTCATTGCTAGTACTATTACACACTAAATAGTATACTACTGTAATAGCATATATTTCGTCAATGAAATTGCTGTTTAAAAACATATTGTCTGTATACATATACGCTAAAATAAAAGTAATAGAAATGTTTAAATGGGGGGCTAACATTGATTCTACACAAAGGAGATGTACTATTCCGTCAAGGCGAGGACGGTCCTTTATATTTTATAAAAACAGGTTTATTAAAAGTAGTAAGAATAGAAGAAGATGGAACACCTTTTCTATTCAATATTATCGTTCCAGGAGAAACGATACCTCATCATTCTTTAATTTCACCGAAGGAATATCACGGTACAGCAATCGCTTTAATGAAAACAGAAGTTGAACTTATAAGTAGTAATGAGTGGTACGATCAACTTCAAGCGAATCCTGCATCATATGCAAATATCGCCATGCAATTACAATCAAAATTAAGAATGATGCAGCAGCGTATCGATCAATTGACGACCGTCTCGCCAAAAGAACGTCTTCATCGCTTACAAGAATGGTTCACACTATATTTAGGTGACATTCCTATATATGAAATATTAACACAAACTGAAATTGGTCAACTGATCGGTATACGCCGTGAAACAGTAAATCGACTATTACGAGAACAAATAAAAAACGAGGTAAAATAACACCTCGTTTTTTGCTTATTAAAGTTCAATTTATTGTAAGCTTGCTGCTGGGCCGAAAAATTCATAATGAATATGTTCTTGTTTCACACCTAAATCAGTTAGTACAGCATTTATATGTTTCATAAATGGTATTGGACCACAGAAATAAAACTCTGCTTCAGTTGTCGGAATAATAGTTTGTAACCATTCTCTTTCCACAAAACCTTCTTTATCAAAGTTCTTCATTTCTAAATCTTTTTCAGTTGGTGCAGAATAACAAGTATATGCTTTAACTTGTTCGTATTCATTATCTACTGCCTCAACGTGTTCTTTCATTGCATGTGTATTGCTATTTATCGCTGCATGAACAAAACATACATTACGTTTTGAATTTTGTTCAATTAACGTATTTAGCATACTCATCATTGGTGTAATACCTACTCCACCACTAATTAGTACAACTGGTAATGTTGAATCCATATTTAATACGAAATCTCCTGCAGGTGCACTTACTGGTAATATATCGCCTTCTTTTACATGATCATGTAAGTAGTTAGATACTTTACCATCCGGTGTATCTACACCTTTTTCTTTCTTTACACTAATACGATAATATTCTTTTCCAGGGGCATCTGATAAGCTATATTGACGATTATGTGTATATGTTTCACCTTCAATATTTATCTGAACCGTTACATATTGTCCTGGGATGAATGAAGAAACTTTCCCTCCATCTTCAGGTTTCAAATAAAATGATGTAATAACATCGCTTTCCTTCACTTTTTTAACAACTACAAAGTTACGGAAATCCTTCCATCCGCCCTCTTTATGTGCCGCTTCTTCATACATCTCTGCTTCAATGCTAATGAATGCATCAGCGATGACACCGTAAGCTTCTCCCCATGCGTTTAACACTTCATCAGGTGCACCTGCGACCTCTTTAATTGCACGTAGTAAACATGTACCTACAATCGGATAATGCTCTGCTTTAATACCTAAACTTCTATGCTTATGACCAATTTGTTTTACAACCGGAATAATAACTTCTAAATTATCAATATACGTTGCAGCTGCATAAACAGCATTCGCTAACGCTTGTTGTTGTCTTCCCTTTTTCTGATTTGTATGGTTGAAAATATTCAATAACTCCGGATGTTCCGAAAATAAAATTTCATAAAATCTCGTTGTAATTTCAACGCCTTTTTCTTGTAATAATGGTACTGTTGACTTTACGATTTCAATTGTTTTTTCACTTAACATTGTATCCCACTCCTCTATTTCCTTAACTGTTTTTAGTTTAACTGAATTGTATAATACAGATTGTGATTTTAATCACTATTAACACGGTGTTTTTGTGAAAAATATATGAACAGTGCACTTACAAAAGAAAATAAGCTAACTAGAATGCTAGCTAGCTTATTATTTAGACTGTATCGCTTGTTCAATTACCTTTATATCTTTCCCATCTCCAAATTCTGTATACCCCCAGATGTTCGTTTCACCTCTATATTTATTTACAATAATATCTAAGTCATGGTATACGCGATGTGCATACACTACATACTCAATATTTTGGAGCTCCACACCTTTTTTTACAATTTCATAGCTTCTATTTACATCACGTTTTATTTTTTCATTCTTTATGTCTGTATGTATATTTTTTAACGATGATTCTTGTTGTTGAAACCATTGTTTAAATTGGTTCCAGTCCCCTTCTGTATAATTCTCTGCTTTACCATAATTTAAGAAATTATTATAACTTTCATGTGTCATACGAATAAAATCTAGTACTTTTGTCTCTTCTTGCACATCTTCTATTTCAGATGTTGTACTTACCCCAGCGGGCTTATTCGCATAATGTAATAATACTTTCATAAGACTATAGCTCGCAATGATCATTACGGTAATAATCACGAATACATTTAACAATTTCTTCATATACAGAACTCCTTCTCTACTAAAGTTATTACAATGTATGACTATACTTGTAACATTCTCTCGTAGAAATATAATTCCTGTATAAATTCTCCCTATCATTTCGACAATATTCTTTTATACATTTCTCGTTGGCAAATGTTCTTGTAAAACAATATATCCTTCATAAGCTGCGTAACCGAGTATAGCCATTAATCCGATATAACAAGCAAATACCGTCCATTTCGTTTTCGTATCCACTTTATAATAGTTTTTCTGTTGTCTCTTTTCTGCATCCCATTCCTGTATTTTTCTTTCTGACAATTCAAACGCTGCTCTTATATGAATGGTATGTGTTTCTTTTTCATCTTTATATGGGACTTAATCTAGCGGCTCAAACTTTCGTAACAGATACTCTAATACTTCAATTTTTGAAGCTCTCCTTTTTTTAATTCTTTCCCTCTTTCTTTTTGCCTTAATACATTTATTTCATGTTGCATCATTTATGACATCTTTTTTTCTATTGTTAGAAATAATGTTTATATAATCCATTTTTAGCCAAAAATATAAATAAAAGGAGGTGCACACAATTGAATTTACAATCTCTCATAATAGGCGCTCTATCGTTTTTAGCTTCAACTCTTATTTTTTATACCGTTAGTTACGTATTATTATTAGATTTGTTGCCTAATCACGTATTTATTGCCCTTATCATCCTTTCCGCTCTTATGATTTCTTTCCTTATTACACGAAAATCAATGAATGAGCCATCTGCAAAAGCAAAGTAATAGAGAGGGGCGTCCCCTCTCTATTATCATTTCCTAGGAAAGTACATATAAAATTGACAAATTTTTATTCAACCCAATCTGTAAGGACTAAATAAAGATTCACTTTACCTTTGTAAATTCATTTTTTCACCATACTCTTTAACAATTTGAATAATATTTTGAAAAACACCTATTTTTTCTTGTTTACTATTTAATATTTTCAAATCATAATTTTCATAATATGTTTCTAATGCCTTTAATTGTGATTCTGAAGCACCTTTTACCTGCACAGTAGCATGTAATTCATACTGTTTATATCCTTCCTTTACCTTTTCACCTAAAATTTCTTCACTCTCTTTTGCTCCAATTAATTTTTGAACTTTTTCCGGATAAATGACCTGCAAATAGTATTTTTGTTCCTTCTCTAACTTGTTATATAGTGATTGTGAAATCGTATACCGTACCGTATAATTCACTTTTTGATCACTTGCTTTAATATGAAACGCGGTAATCTGCAAATCTTTTTTTGTTACTTCCGTTAAAGGACCTACCTGCTTCTCATCTTCTTTTTGTTCTGAAACATTTGGAAATATAGCCAAAAGCTTTTCTGTATCTTTTTTATTCAGCATATACATAGCTTTCTTATGTTGTACCCATCCTCGTCTGTCTTCTCCTCTTAGCCATGCATAATACGTTTCTTTCTTCCCATCTCTACTAATTTGTATTTCATATTCAGGTTCACCAAAGCTACCTGTTATTTCTTGTTTCTCAGCTTTATCTATAATGTCTATTACTACCTTAGCTTCTGATTCCTGTAACTTTTTCTCTTTATGTTTTTTTTGTATAACGGTTACCTCTATTGTTTCTTTCACTTCATTCACCGTCTCTTCCACTTTTTTTGTTTCTTTTTTTTGCTCAACTTGACTACAAGATGCTAGTAACATAACAAATAACAGCAATACATATTTCCTTTTCAACTTAATCCTCCTTTTACAATAAGAAACTCTTATAATCTTCATACAAAAAACAAAAACGTGACACACTATAAAATACGCTATACTAAGCATTGAAAGGAGGTCTTTTTCATGTCCATTAATTTTCACGATGCAAATAATAAATACACATATGCACAGCGAAACGCCCATATTTCTTGGAGAGAAATGATAAAAAATATTACAGACATACAAAATAAACGAATAATTGATATCGGCTGTGGTGGCGGGATTTATACGAAAGAACTTGCTCTTATGGGAGCAGAAAGTGTTGTTGGACTTGATTTTTCAAAAGAAATATTACAGGCTGCAAAAGAAAATTGTAGCGGATTTTCAAATATTTCATTCATTCACGGTGATGCACATAGCGTCCCCTATCCTAATGATACATTCGACATTGTTATTTCGCGTGCAGTTATTCATCATTTACAAGACGTTCCTACATTTCTACGTGAAGCTTCTCGTATATTAAAGAAAAACGGTGTACTTATTGTACAAGACCGAACTATTGAAGATTGTACGATCCCTGGAAGTCCCGAACACATCCGTGGATATTTTTTCTCTACCTTCCCAAAACTCATTGAAATAGAATCAAAAAGACGTCCAAAAACCACCACGATACAGCAAGAATTACAAAAATATTTTCTTCACGTATTCCCCGCTCAAACACAATGGGAAGTACGAAAAATACATGATTCCGTAGAGGCATTGCTACAAGATTTATCACCTCGAACAGGTCGATCCATTCTATACGAATTAACAGACTATGAACTTTCTCAACTTTTACACCAAGTACAGACTGCCTTACAAAACGTATCTCCTATTATCGAAAGAGATCGATGGACAATTTGGAGTGCCATGAAATTGTAAGGAAGGAAGCCTCACAAAATAATGTGAGGCTTCCTTCTTTCATAATCTAATTTTGCAACACTCTTGATACCCTCCACTTCTGGCCTGTGCACTTCCACACTTCGGACATACTAAATATCTAGACTGATTTGTCAACAAACTACCTTTTTGAAAGAGTAAAACTTCTGCTTGTTTAAACGAACGCGAATAATATAACCACATAAAACCAATTATAGCAATAATGCCAAATAATACTCCCATCGCAAGCATTTCAGTCACCTCTTTTGGTTTGTTCTTTCCAGCAAGTGGATTGTTATATTATTCTCTGTAAATTCAAATAATACCTTCTTTACTCCTATAAATATCAACTTTCTCCACAAACTTTACAATTCTCTACAAAATTTCACTCCCTTTTTACAATTCACCATTCCTTTTACTACAACAAATATCACATTCAATATTTCTGGATATAAATATATCTTCCAAAAAAATATTGACTTTCAAAAAAAAACATGTAACAATACTGTCAGAATACTTGAATAAAAATTCATTGACGAGAACGAGTACGTTATAGAACTGTTCCCCAGAGAGTTGGCGATTTGCTGAAAGCCAACGTTCAGTGCGTAGCCGAAAATCATCTCCGAGAAGTAGAACTGAATGTTATAGTAAGTTCTTACCGGCTGTCCCCCGTTACAAGGAACACGTATCATGTTGTACGTTGCAAAGCCGTATACATATAGAATTATTTCTACATGTATAAATTAGGGTGGTATCGCGGGTAAATATAACTCGTCCCTTTCTTTAGGGACGAGTTTTTTGTGTTCTTACAAATGAATTTTAAAAAAGGAGGAAAAACAATGAACACTGTATCAAAAAAACATATTTTTTTCACGGGTCTTATGCTATTTTCTTTATTTTTTGGGGCAGGTAATTTAATTTTCCCTCCCATGCTTGGACAAAATGCAGGCGAAAACTTTTGGCCGGCAATGATTGGATTTTTACTAACAGGAGTCGGTTTACCACTACTAACAGTTATCGCAATTTCTTTATCAGGAAATGGTATGCAGCAACTTGCAAGTCATGTTCACCCATTATTCGGAATATTCTTTACGGTAGTTGTATACATCGCCATTGGTCCTTCTATGGGTATTCCACGCGTGGCAAATGTTGCTTATGAAATGGGCGCTAGTTCTTTCTTACCAGAAACGATTCGCTCTAGCAACCTCGTACTTTTTGTATATACAATCATCTTCTTTGCTATCGTATATTGGCTGAGTTTGAATCCATCTAAACTTGTAGATCGTATTGGAAATATATTAACACCTATTTTATTACTCTCTATTTTCTTATTGTTTGTTAAAAGTGTCTTTACACCACTTGGACAATCAGGACCTGCAATGCAAGAGTATCAAACTTCTCCGATTTTCAAAGGCTTTATGGAAGGATACTTAACGATGGATACCATTTCAGCACTTGCATTTGGAATTATCGTTGTAAATACCATTCGCTCTAAAGGTGTAAAGGATCGTAAATCCATTGCCATCGCAACAGCCAAAGCTGGACTTATTGCTGCTACTGGCCTCGTACTTGTATATGGTGCGCTTGGCTGGCTCGGTGCAACTAGCGTCTCGCTCGGATATGCAAAGAATGGTGGACAATTACTTACTGTGATCGTACAACAATTATTCGGTCCATATGGTCTACTTTTATTATCTCTTATCGTTACACTCGCTTGCTTAACAACATGTGTTGGACTTGTATCTGCATGTAGTCAATATTTCTCGACATTATTGACTAAATTTTCATACAAAACGTTCGCAAGTATCATTTGTGTATTGGGATTATTAGTTGCCAACTTAGGTTTAACAAAAATCATTTCCATCTCTGTTCCAATTCTACTTGTTGTATATCCAGTTGCGATTGTACTTGTTCTACTATCGTTACTTCATAAATATTTTGGTGGATATCGCTCTGTTTATGTAGGTGCTTTAATTGGAGCTGCAATTGTAAGCGTATTTGATGGATTAAAACAAGGTGGTATTTCAGTTTCATTTATCACATCATATTTTGAATTTATCCCTTTATATAATGAAGGAATAGGTTGGCTAGTACCTGCATTAGCCGGAGCTCTTATTGGCCTTGCAATCGCTAAGCTAAGTGGCGCGAAAAAAGTTCCCTTACTAACCGAATCTCATGAAGTAAAAGCATCCTAAAAAACTCCCAAAAGGGAGTTTTTTTACTTTTGATAAGCGCTATGATTAAAACTACTTATTTTATACGCTTTCGTATAATAATCAATATTTGTATCCACTGTTTCTACTTTGACAACATCGTAGCACTCTTCTTGCTTTACTAAAAATAAATAGTACTCTTCTGTCGCCTCAACAATTGCAATTTTATCTGTTTCAACATTATATTGTTCACAAAGCGCTTGTAATGCGTTCACATAATCCCCTAATTTTTTTGATTTATCCATGCCAAATATCGTTTGAACTAGCATATACATTCTCCCCTTTGTATGTACTGTTAACAACTAAATGATAACGCTTACATTTATTAGCGTCAATAAAAAGATTTTGTACAAACTAATAACCAGTGGGGACCACCCCACTGGTTAAAATTTCACTTTATCATTTCGTCAATTGATGTCGAAACGCATAAATAACCGCCTGTGTCCGGTCACTTACATTTAGCTTATTTAATATATTGCTCACATGTGTCTTTACTGTTTTGAGGGCAATAAACAACTCGTCTGCAATCTCTTGATTACTTTTCCCCTCTGCAATTAATAACAAAATTTCAGACTCTCTTTCTGTTAACTCCTCATGCAAAGGTTGTTCTTTCTTCTGACGCATACGAGACATCATTTTACCAGTAACTTTCGGCTCTAATACCGTTTCTCCATCATAAGTAGCTCGTACAGCGTCTGCTATATCACTCGCTCTTGATGTTTTTAATAAATAACTTGTCGCTCCGGCCTCAATAACAGGATACAATTTCTCATCATCTAAAAAGCTCGTTACAACTACAATTTTTGCTTCTGGCCATTCTTGAATAATAGCACGTGTTGCTTCAACACCATCCATCTCATCCATGACAAGGTCCATTAAAATAATATCCGGTCTTAATTGCAGTGCTAACTCTGAACCTTTTCTTCCATTTTCAGCTTCTCCAACTACTTCAATATCTGGCTGCGTTGATAAATATGCTGATACACCCATTCGAACCATTTCATGATCATCCACTAGTAATACTTTAATCATGATTCTCCTCCTCTCTCAATCATAATCGGTACTTTTACTTCTATTTGTGTACCTTTATTTGGAAAACTAAGTACCTTTAATGTCCCACCAATTTCATGAACACGCTCTTGTATTGACCTTAATCCGTAAGAACCAGCCTTATTCACTCCTACTTTAAAACCTACACCATCATCAATAATTTTCAATATTGCATATTGATCAATTTTTCGAAGACGCACTTCTGTTTTCTTTGCCTTCGCATGACGTAAAGTGTTAGATAGCGCCTCTTGCACAATGCGGAATAAGTGATCTTCTACACCTTTTTTTAATTGAATCGGTTCAATTAACCATTCAATTTTCATATGTTGCTTTCTAGATAGTTCTGTTAATAATTCTTCTATACCTTCTGTTAGTTTCTTACCTTCTAACTGTACTGGGCGTAAATGAAGAAGCAATGCTCTCATTTCTGACTGTGCATTTACAACCATATTTTCAACAAGCTGTAACTGCTTTTTCGTCGTTTCTGGAAATTCAGCTACTTGTTCATTAATAGCCGACATCATCATCGACATTGCAAAAAGCTGCTGACTTACAGAATCATGCAGCTCCCTCGCCAATCGATGCCTTTCTTGGGAAATCGCTTCTTGTCTCATCTCTTCATTCCAATGAGCTCGTTCATTCGTTACCTTTTGAAAGAGTCCAGCTTGCTCCTCTAATCGACGAGCCAGACCGATCACTTTTCGTTCCACTTCATGAAATTCATCATCTGCGGTAAACGAAACATCACTCGGAAAATTCCCTCGCTCTACTTCAAATAGAAACGTATTTAATCCTTGTATACGCTGCTCTATATAGTAACCGATTGCATATCCTACAATTCCCCCGATAAGTAAGCTTGTAGTCATAATAAACAAGCCAATTGGAACAGAAGCGATGGATTCCTTCCATAATAAATCATATACTTGTTGCTCGCTTTTCCATACATATACAATTGTACAAATGAGTGCGATACTAACTGAGGACAACATAGAATAACGAATATACATCCACGAAATATTTTTTTGTTTCTTCATTATACTTTCCTCACTTCCGTATCGCCTACGACAAGCGAAGAAATAATTTTAATACGACGAGGAGCCTCTTTATACTGCTCTGTTCTAAATGTAACATTGCGGTTAAACCCTGTCTCCTCATGACCTGGCAAGAGCACACGCCCGACAATAACAGAATGATTTAAAGACAGTTCAATATCATATGGCACATATAAACGAATATTACCAACAACACCCCGAATAACAATTACCGTTTCTCCTTCTGGAATCATAGCAGTTGTTAAATCTATTTCCACATCACAAGCACCATATTGAACATTAATATCCTCAAGTTCATAAATATGATCCATCATTCGTACATTGCCTACAAACATATTTTTCAAATATGGTTCTGTACGATATATTTGCTTCTCTTCGTCTATAATCCCTTCTTCTTTAATTTCAACCTTCATTGCTTTTTGCTGATGCCCTTGTTGAATCAATTGATAACCAATTAAAGCTAAACAAGCAAATACGACAAGAACAAATGCTGCTGATGAAAATAAGAAGAATAAAAATACGATACCACCGACAAATAAAAATACATTTCCCCGTACATAACGATTCTTTTTACGATAATGCCTTCCAAACATAAGCATAATAAATGCAAAAATGAGACCACCTGGTTCAAAATGTCCAAGTATCATATCAAGAAAAAGACCGAATCCAAATATGATGAGGAGCATCCCCATTAATTGTGTCTTTGAAAAATGTTTCTTCATTTCAGCTCCCCCCTTCTTGTCACATATACATAGAAGAAAAGGCATTGCTTTCCAACACCTTTTCTCCTATCACTATATCATAAGCCTGTTTTATAATATACTACTATTATTTTGTTAACTCTTTCGTTAACGATACATCATTCTTTTCTTTCATTTCACGCTCAAGCTTTGCAATCTTCATATCAAATGTATCACGTTCATGCTCCTCGTTCATACGAGTTTCTAAGTCGCGAATATGATCTTCAATTTCTTCAAAGCGTAAGAATGGATTATTTTCATCCATTTTATGCATCGCAGTATTCATACGACGATTTGCATGTGCCATATTTTCACGTGCCATTAATTCCATACGTTTTGCGTGCATTTCTTTTAATTTATTTTTCATTTCAGAAAGACGACGCTCTAGCTCATCAATTTGTTCTACAACACCTGCATACATTTCTTCTAATCGAGTTACTTGCCCTTCATAATAAGCTACTTCTTCTAATGCACGCTCATGTAGTTGTAATTCGCCTGCTTCTTGAGCGATGATCGCTTGCTTAGATCTTTTATTCACGAAATAACGTGCTTGCTCAAGCTCACGAGCAAAGTTAGATTTTAATGTTTTATGACGCTGAATTAACTTCTCAATTTTTGTTATTTCACGCTCACTATCACGTAAATATTGGTTTAACATAGCAATTGGATTTTTTCTTTCTTTCTCATCTAACACATTATGAAAATCTGCTAAAATTGCATCGCGTACACGTCCGAATAAAGATTGTTTCATTATAATCTTCCTCTCTTCTACTTTATAAATTTGATTTGATTGATTTTATATTAGTTTTTCATTAACTTGTTCCACTCATCTTCAAAGTTGCTATATGGTTTAGAACTTTCTGGAGCAGAATCAACAACTACATCTTTTTCTTTTTTCCACTCACGGTATCCGTAGTATAAAACTACTAATGCTGCAATACCGATTAATGCTGGGGAATGAGAAAGGGCGATGGACAAACCGATCAAACCAACAATACCCCAAGCTAACTTTCCAAAAAATGATTGTGCTCGCACAAATGATTTATAGCTCCAGTACACAACTCCTGCTCCGATTGCGAATCCTACAATACCAGCAAGACTACCAAGAGCAATTAAAGCTAAAATACCAGCCGCGATAAACGCTAGAAATTGTTTCATCTTGTGCTTGCCTCCCTTCGATTTGATACTCTTATCTTAACTATTTTTTCTTTTTTCCATAACGAGCTTAAGAACCGTTTTTAACTCAGACTTAAGACCGAGTTGCATTCAGCCTTTTGTAAAAACATACGGTAGCATGGGATCATCCACTCTTTTCCCGTACATAAAAAGCCGTACAGAGAACATTCTCTGTACGGCTTTCGTTACTTTTCATACACTTCATTTTCATTATGCTGTTTTATCATACTCTTTCTTTTCCGCTACTTTAGAAAACCTCGGGAAACCAATTAATATAGAAATGATTCCACATACTCCAACTAAGATTGGATAAAACGCATATGGTAACAGTTCAATTGGAGATAACGCCGCAAATCCTGCTGCTGTTAACATTTGCGCACCATACGGAATTAAACCTTGCACACAGCACGAGAAAAGATCTAATACACTCGCTGATTTACGAGGATCAATTTCATATTGATCTGCAATGTTTTTCGCAAGCGGACCTGTAAAGATAATAGAAATCGTATTATTCGCTGTACACATATTCGTCATACTTACTAAGCCAGCAATACCGAACTCTGCTCCTTTTTTTGAACGAATGTTACGCGTTAAAATATTCATTAAATATTGAATGCCACCATTATATTGAATCAATTCGACCATACCGCCAATTAAAATAGCAAGTAATACTAACTCCATCATACCGCCCATTCCAGTCGTTACACTTTTAAAGAAACTCTCTAACGTATAACTTCCATCTAAAAGACCGATAACCCCAGATAGTACAGTTCCACCAGTTAAAACGATAAGTACATTCCAACCAAGTAGCGCTGTAATAAGTACTCCTGCATACGGTAAAATCTTTATCCAGTCAAAGCTATGCGTTTTAATCTGCGTATCACTTCCTAAAGTAATGATTACTAATAGTACAATTGTAATAATAGCTGCTGGTAATACAATTAAAAAGTTCGTTTTAAACTTATCTTTCATTTCTGTTCCTTGTGAACGTACAGCTGCGATTGTTGTATCTGAAATAAATGATAAATTATCACCAAACATCGCTCCGCCAACAACAGTAGCCATCGTAAGTGCAATTGAGATATCAGTTTGCCCACTAATACCTACAGCAATTGGTGCTAATGCAGCAATTGTTCCCATTGAAGTTCCCATCGCTAATGAAATAAATGCT
Source organism: Bacillus sp. CD3-5 (assembly GCF_006349665.1). NCBI lineage: Bacteria > Bacillati > Bacillota > Bacilli > Caryophanales > Bacillaceae > Bacillus > Bacillus sp. CD3-5. The sequence continues at coordinate 19,769 of NZ_VEPX01000013.1, forward strand.
CCTATAACGAAAATGCCAGCTACGATAAATCCTTGTGGTAAAATTGATAACGCTAAGTTAACTGTAGAATCAACGCCACCCATCCCTTTTGCTGTTTCAGAAAATGCCCCTGCCAGTACAAAAATTAGAACCATAATCATAATGTCTGGGTTCCCTGCACCTTTAGCAAATCGTTCCACTTTTACATGAAAACTTTCTTTACGATTCATTGCTAAAGCGACTCCTACAGCAATTGAAATTGCTACAAGTATCGGCAATTTATAGAAATCACCTGTAATAATTCCAGAACCAATAAATAGCGCCAAAAATATCCCAAGTGGTAATAATGCCAAACCATTTCCTCTCGTTTCTTTCAAAGTACCATCTCTCCCTAGTTTCAACCTTTTTCTAATGAATAACAAAAGACCTCTTCCAACGAGAAGAGGTCTTATACATCTATAAGAAACGCTCTTCTCATCTTTCAAGCATATGCTTGCTGGATTTGGCACAGCACTCTGAAATCGAGTCCGCTGCCGAGGCATCGTAGGGCCAGTCCCTCCGCCTCTCTTTATAAGAAGGTTTCATATTTATTTTTTAATAATAATTTCTTCCCTAACTTTACTCGCTTACAAAACAAAAGTCAATTATTTTTTGTATAGATTTTTTTGGTAATTATACAAAAATTTGAATACAATAATCATTTTAACTTTTTGATTTCTTCTTCCAATATTGAAATCCAATAAAATTCATTATTTTTTATTGCAGCTATAATCCACTTTGTAGTGTACCAAGCTAACTCATACTCTTCTTTTGTAACATCGCCACTTTTATAAGCATCCTCTAACTCATCTTCATCCAATACATACATTTTACCATTCGGTAATAATACTACATCTAAATATAAATCATCAAAATACGGTAAACCACGCTCGTCTATTTCATAGTCTTTCGCCACATCGATATAATATTGCACTAATTCCTTTTGATCATCTAACATAGCGGTAATCGCAAAGTTTTTCTCGTCTATGAAATATTGAATCCACGTATACTGATTGCCAGCAATACATAGCTCTTTACCGTCATATTCTTTACAACTAGGTTCTCTCACCTTTTTTATTTCCAGTATTCCTAGTATTCCCTCTTCTATTTGCTTAACCGTATAATCTTTCTCTATTAGTCGCTTCCACGAAGAACCGTCACCATATTTACGTTTCATTACGTCCGCTCCCCTTCTATATAGAAAAGCTCCCACATATTATGTGAGAGCTCTTTCAAATTATAATTAAGCTGCTTGCTTATTGGAAATTTCCTCTAAATAGGCTTGTCCTTTTTCAGCATCATACTGACCTTCCCACTTAGACATAACTACAGCTGCTAAAGAGTTACCTACAACGTTAACTGCTGTACGAGCCATATCTAAAATACGGTCAATACCGGCGATGAAGGCTAAACCTTCAGCTGGAATACCTACTGTACCAAGTGTCGCTAATAATACAACGAATGATACGCCCGGTACACCCGCAATACCTTTTGATGTAACCATTAATACAAGCAATAATGTAATTTGTTGTGTAATAGATAAATCAATACCGTACATTTGTGCTAAGAAAAGAGCTGCAATTGCTTGATATAAAGTTGATCCATCTAAGTTAAAGGAATAACCTGTCGGAATAACGAAAGATGTAATTGCTTTCGGACAACCGAACTTTTCCATTTTCTCCATAATTTTCGGTAAAACTGTTTCTGAACTTGCTGTTGAATACGCTAAGATCAGTTCGTCTTTTAAAATTTTAAAGAATTGGAAAATGTTAATTCCAAATATTTTCGCTGTAAGTCCTAAGACAACTACAACGAAGAAAATCATTGCCCCATATACTACAATTAGTAATTTCCCTAATGGAATTAATGAAGCAAGACCAAATGTAGAAACTGTAACACCAATTAGTGCGAATACACCAAATGGTGCAAATTTCATAACTTGGTTTGTTACATAAAACATTGCATCAGCTACACCTTGGAAAAATTGAAGAACCGGTCTTCCTCTTTCACCAATTGCTGCTACCCCTAAACCAAATAATACAGAGAAGAAGATAATAGCAAGCATATCTCCGTCAGCTAATGACTTCATAATGTTCGTTGGAACAATATTTACAAATGTATCTGCAAATGAATGACTTTGTACTTGCTCTGTCGTATGTGTATATTTCGAAATATCTGTCTTCGTTAACTGATCCATATTTACGCCTTTTCCCGGTTGGAAAATATTCGCAATTAATAGACCGACAATAATTGCAATTGTTGTAATAATTTCAAAGTAAATAATTGTTTTTCCGCCTAGTCGGCCTAATTTTTTTACATCGCCAACACCAGCAACCCCAACAACAATACTTGCTACAACAATCGGTACAACGATCATTTTAATTAATCGGATGAAAATATCACCAATTGGTTGTAAGTAACTCACCACTGCCGGATTGCCAAAGAAAATCGCTCCAACTGCAATACCAAGCGCAAGCCCTATTAAAATTTGCCATGCAAGTCCTATTCTTTTCATATTTGTTGTAACCCCCTCTTCGATGTGTCACTCTACCTCTCATTCTATATCTATAAAACTTGAAATTAAGAGTATTACATATTATTCGACAATTCACTACATTTTGTCCCTGTTAAAAATCATAAATCAAAATTTAAAATCTGACAACAAAATAACTTTGCCCGAACGCAAATAATTTTCTTGACAAAAACAAAACCCATGTCAGAAAACCTCACATGAGAACGATTCCTTACTAGTATTTTATTGAGTTTCCAAATTAAATTTCACTACATAAAATAGACCTATTTATTCCTTTATTTAACAAAATGTAATCCAGAACACACCTTTGTTACACAAATTAAGAAAGAGAATCACCATTACAATTACCGTAAAACAATGATAAATTCCGACAAAACTTAGTAATTTTATAAAATTTTCTTTACATTATGGTTACAACGATAGACACTCTTCTTCTTATGATATATAACATTCATAGGGAAAGGAGCCAGACAACCATGAAAAAGAAATTTGTAGCGTTCAGCGTTTTAGCAGCAGGAACGATTTTTGCTTCCCCGTTACTTTCACCCACATACGCTGAAACGAATCAAGATAAATTATCTAATATTCAATCTGAATTAGAAGGAAAACAAAATGACTTACAAAATAAATCAGCCGAGAAAGAACAAATAGAAAAAGAAATTCAAGAATTACAAAAGAAAATCGACGATTTAACTACTTCTATTAATAAAAACGAAGCTGAATTAAACGATACAAAAAAAGAAATTAGTAAGACACAACAAGTAATTACTGAAAAAAAGAAACATATAGAGCAATTACAAACAAACATAGATACGCGTCAGGAAGTTATTAAGCAACGACTGCAATCTATGCAAGAAAAACCTCGCACAAATATCATTACGGAAGTATTAACAAATTCTGCAAACATTGCTGATCTTGTTGATAATATGTACTCTGTCAGTTTAATTTTAAATAATGATACTGACATTGTGAAAAAACAAACAAATGACCAAGATGCTGTGACGAAAGAAAAAGAGGCTGTTGAGAAAAAAGAGCAACAACTGAAAGAATCCGAGCAAAAATTAGAACAAAAACAACAAGAATTACAAAACAACCAACAACAGCAACAAACTCTTATTAGCGATCTACATACGAAAGTAGCAAAAGTAGATTCAGAGATTGAAGGATTAGAAGAATCTAAAGGCATTTTAGAAAACCAGCGTCAAGCTGTTCAAAAGGCAATTGAAGAAGAAAAACGCGCAGAAGAAGCTCGTAAAGCTGAGGAAGCTCGCAAGGCGGAAGAAGCTCGTAAACAAGCTGCTACATCTGCTCAAACAGCTCAAGCGGCCCCAACACCACACGATACAAACATCGGAGGATTTATTAAACCAGCAGCTGGATCAAAAACTTCTGGTTTTGGCGTACGCTCTATAGATAACCATAAAGGAATCGATATCGCTGCTTCAGGAACTGTTCCAATTATTGCCGCTGCAGATGGCGTTGTTATTCGCTCAGAATTATCATCTAGTTACGGAAATGTTGTGTACTTATCTCACCGTATTAACGGAAAAACATATACAACAGTATATGCTCATATGAGTAGCCGTTCTGTATCAAATGGACAAACTGTAAAACAAGGAACTCAACTTGGATTTATGGGGAATACTGGCCAATCATACGGACAACATTTACACTTCGAACTTCATCTGGGAGAATGGAATGTCGGCAAGACAAACGCAGTTGATCCATCTCCTTATATCGGATTATAAAAAAACTCGGTGCATACCGAGTTCTTTTATTTCCACTTCACACACTATAGGCATTCTACATAGACTATAACTAAATGCCTATCTATAGTTTACGGGGTGAATTATATGAATACACAATTACAGCAAGAAATACAAGAAGCTAGAGAGACTTTTATTGGCCGGCTATTTACATTTGGTGGCTCAGTTTTATTTTTAATCGGATCATTCCTCGCAGTCATCACAGCCTACAAAGCATATAATCGCTTACTAAATACACCTACAACATAATAAAAAGACGGAGATTTCTCCGTCTTTTTATTATGCAAACATTTTAAATACACCTATCACATTTAAAAATACAATAATTACAGTTATTGGAATAACATAACGAAGTAAGAAGAACCAAATATTAAATAATGTTTTCCCTTTCGTTTCCGTAACTTCTAATTCTTTCATTAACATTTCTTTACTCATTTTATTTGGTACGAATAGCGAAATAGCTAGTACCCCTAACGGCAGCAATACGTTACTTACTGAGAAGTCGACTAAGTCAAAGAATGTTTTCCCAAATATTTTCACATCACTCATAATACCAAACGATAACGCTGACGGAATTCCAACTGCAAAAATTAGAATACCAATTAATAACGATGCTGACGGACGCTTCTTCTCATTCCCCTTCGCAACAGATGCTACTACAATTTCAAGCATGGAAATCGCAGATGTTAACGTTGCAAAGAAGAATAGCACTAAAAACATAATGAAGAAAAATTGTCCAAATGGTATTTTCGCAAATACTGCTGGAAGGACGATAAATAGTAACCCTGGTCCTTCAGTCGGCTTAACACCTAGTGCGAAAATCGCCGGGAAAATCGCTAATCCTGCAAGTACTGTAACAAAAACAGTTAAACTTACAATAGATGTTGCTGACTTCGCTAAATGTTCTTCTTTCTTTAAATATGAACTATACGTTACCATTACTGAGGCCCCTACTGTTAGAGAGAAGAAAGATTGTCCCATCGCATATAAAATCGTATCTGCTGTCAGCTTTGAAAAATCTGGTTTTAAGAAGAACTCTACCCCAGCAAAAGCACCATCCAGTGTTAACGCACGAACAATAATTGCAATAAATAAAATAAATAATAACGGCATCATATACTTACTTGCCTTTTCTATCCCTTTCTCTACACCTTTACTTACGACAAAAATCGTACAAAGCATAAAGATAAATTGTGCTCCGATCGCGCTTACTGGATTTGAAATCGTCTCACCGAATAATTGCCCATAATCAGTCACTCCATTCCAGAAACTTCCTGTCACACTATAGTATAAGTAAAGTAAAATCCATCCACCTACAACACTATAAAAAGATAGTACACTAAAACAAGTAACAACTCCCATGCGACCAATCCAAGGATATAACTTGCTATTTGGCACTAATACTTTATATGCAGTAACTGCCTCTTTTTGTGTACTACGTCCAATAACAAATTCAGCTATAAGAAGCGGCATACCTATAAATAAAGTTAATAGTAAAAATACAAGGAAGAATGCGCCTCCCCCGCCATTACCTGCAACATATGGAAATTTCCATATCGCACCAAGACCTACTGCGGCTCCGGCTGCTGCGAGTACAAAGCCTATTTTCGACGTCCATTGCTGTGTTTCTTTCATCATAATTTCTCCTTTTCTGAATATTTAAACTTTTGTTAATTATACACTTTCATTTCATACTCGCACACCTCCTTTAGAAAATAAAAAAGTCCCCTACACGCAAATATGCATGTAGAGGACGATATATGTAATATTAATACCGTGGTACCACCTCAATTGGATTGATAAATCCCACTTGTTCAAGTACAGGAAAAACTCCGATACTCTATCCTTTTAACGGCGGAACCCGGGTTGCCTACTACAATGTTCAACATACCTCTCGCAAGCCCATTCTGTATATTTTATCGTACCGGGCTCACACCTTACCCCAGCTCTCTGAACGTATCAAATATACATACTCTTCTTGCTCATCGATTTCATCTATTGAAGTTACTTGTGATTATAAATTATATTCTTATAGTTGTAAAGTACAATTTATTTATTATCCTATATGAACTCTTCTCTCTAATTCTTGTAAAAACAATTCTCTTTTTTGTTCATTTTGAACATATATCGACTTTAATACCTCTTGCAACAATATATTTCTCTGCCTTTTCTCTATTTGTAATTCTTTCACTTTTATTCTAACTTCGTATAAAAAATCAAGATACGATTCATACGTCTCATCATATTTATTTGCGATATCATCACGAATTTTTTTTGCAAGTTTTGGGCTCGCTCCGCCAGTAGAAACAGCCACATTCAGTAATCCACGATGAATCGCTGCCGGAAAATGAACATTACCACTTTCCGGATTCGTAATAACATTTACTAATTGATTCTCTGCGACATCTTCAGCAATTTGTTCATTCAATACAGCATCACTACTCGCTGCAACAACTAAAAAGGCGTCTTTAATATCACTTTTTTCATACTCCCTTTGATACCAACGAATTTTCTTTTCTTCTACAAGTTTCACTAAATTTGCATCCAATTCAGGACTTACCACAACTATATCTGCACCTTGTTTGAGTAAAGGAATAATTTTGAATCCCGCGACTTTCCCTCCACCAATGACAACAACACGTTTCTTCTCAACTCGCACTGTAAGTGGATACATATTGATCTCCCTTCAATAATTTCTTCGTTTTCTGAATTAACATATACTGAAACGCTTCATTCTTCCCTAAATATGGACTTATTTTTATCTCATCTAGCTCATATTGGCGTACTTCTTTTTCAATATGCTTCATAAGCAAACCTGTAAATAACAAGTAAGGCAGTACAACGATATTCTTTTCTTTTCGTTCTACAACTTCCTTTAACTTCTTCTCAAATTTCGGCTCGGCAGCTGCTAAATAACAAATTTCTACTTTTTTAATTTTCTCTTCCGTTTGAAATAAAGAAGCGATCCAGTTTATATCTCGTAATACTTCAGGATCACTGCTCCCTCTTGCAACGAGAAGTAACGTCACTTCATTCTTATTTTCCTGTTCAATGCCACTACCGTTATACACTGATTTTATAAGTGTTTCTGATACGCCAAATGGATTACCATAGGTCACTTTTATACTTGGATATTGATTATTTAACTTTTCCAATTCAAACGGAATATCTTTTTTCACATGACCTGCTGCTAATAAAAAAACTGGAATAACGATAATCTCTGTAGCACCACGCTTCACACATGTACGGAACCCTTCATCAATAGTTGGACTCGCTAACTCTAAAAAACAAATTTCTTGAATACTTGCCTCTACACGGTTCATACATGACGTAATAAATGCAACCGCTTCTTCTTTCGCTGCTTTCAAGCGACTTCCATGACATATATATAAGATGGCTTTCATTTTATAACACTCCACTTACTTGATACGTACTTTCTGTCTGCTTTTCAAACCAATGGATTTTTTCTCTAAAACGGACGACTTCTCCAATTACAATCATGCTTGGATTTTGAATTTGTTCTTTTTTCGCAACATCTACAATTGTTCCTAACGTCCCAACAACTGTGCGCTGCATAGATGTCGTTCCCCGCTCAATAATAGCAGCAGGCGTACTTTTATTTTTTCCATGCTTTATCAGTTGCTCACATATGTAGGGTAAATTGCTAACCCCCATATATACAGCTAAAGTCTCTACACCTTTCGCTAAATTTTCCCACTTCACTTCCTCTTCAGCATCTTCTTTTCTATGCCCTGTCACAATAGCAAAACTTGCACTTGCATCACGATGTGTCACTGGAATACCAGCATAAGCAGGAGCAGCTATTCCAGCTGAAATACCAGGAACGATTTCAAACGGTACACCTTGCTTTGCTAACGCTTCAGCTTCTTCTCCTCCTCTACCAAATACAAATGGATCCCCACCTTTTAGCCTCGTTACAACTTTTCCTTTTTTCGCATATTTAATAAGAAACGTGTTAATTGTCTCTTGCTTCATCGTGTGATAATTTGGTAGTTTTCCGCAATAAATTAAATCCGCTCCAGACTTTGCATAGGAAAGCAACTCTTTATTTACGAGACGGTCGTACAAAATAACATCTGCCTTCTCAATACATTTCAATCCTTTTACAGTAATTAAATCTGGATCTCCAGGGCCCGCTCCAACGATATATACTTTTCCCATCATCTCTCCTCATTTCTACTATTAAAGTGAAACTTCCATCCTTATATAGGAATGGAAGTTTTCATTTCTTCATATTTCAATGTTCCTTACTCATGAATAACAAAAGCCGCGCTTTTTCGAATCTTCTTTTTTTCAAATAGAGCAATCTCCTTTACTTCTGGTAACGGTAAAAAATGTTTTTCAAGTTCAATCTCCGCCATCTTAAATGCCTTTTCTTCACTTTCAGCAACAACAACAATTGGAACAATACTATTCTCTAATACAGCTTCAAATCGATATAAATCCATATTGTCCCTCCTAAGACGCTATTACTTCTTCTAACACGTTATTTAACGCTGTTTGTAATGTCTCTACACCAACACGGCCTACAAAATCATAAAACGTTTCAGCTAGTAATTTATTTTCTTTGAAATAACTTATAAATGATACGAGTACATCAGGTAGATCCTCACCATCTATTTTTCCTTTTAACTCTTGGTTATAAGCACCACCATCTAACAGCGTTCCACCTACATATATTTCAAAGGCTTCAACAATTCCTTTTTCCTTCGTTTTCATTTTTACACCTTGTAATCCAATGTCAGCAATTTGACGTTGACCACATGAATTCGGGCATCCTACCATATGAATACGAATCGGAACATCGAGTGCAATTTGTGTATCTAAGTATTCGGCAATTTTTCGTAATCTTTCTTTCGTTTCTACTAATGCAAGATTGCAATATTCAATACCAGTACAAGAAACCGCGTGACCAATAAACGATTTCGGATTTGCTGATATCGCTTCAAACAACGGCTCATTTAGCAAGCCAGTTACATTTTCTGGCGGAACATTCGGAATAATGAAGTTTTGTGAATTACATGTACGAATTTGTCCATTTCCATATTGTTTAGCAATTCTTGCAATCTCAAACATTTCTTCTGCATGTAGGCGTCCTACCGGCACATTAAAACCTACATATTTTAGTCCATCTTGTTTTTGGTCTTGGACACCATAAAAGTATCCCGCATTCCAGCCTTTAAGAGCACTTTCTCCTTTACTTTGTAATGGTCCTGTATATTCTATTAGTTTCTCTTTAAACTTCTCTGCTCCCCAGTCTGCAACAAGAAATTTCAAACGAGCTAAATGACGTTTTTCACGATATCCAAAATCACGGAATATCGTAGCAATCGCAATCGCTACCGCTTTGACTTCTTCTGGTAAAACGAATACATCTAATTCATCAGCTAAATATGGACGAGCCGATAACCCACCGCCTACTTTTATATGAAAACCAACTTTTTTCTCACCATCTATTTCTTTCGTAGCAGGTGTAAATGCAACACAGTTAATCTCTGCGTTTGCTGCGTTATAAATGTTAGAACTAATAGACATTTTAAATTTACGTGGTAAGTTAGAAAACTCTTCATTATGTTGGAAGTAGTCATATACCTCTTTCACAATATGCGTTGTATCAAATAATTCATTTGCATCAATGCCAGCAAGTGGATTTCCTGTAATATTACGCGTTATATCACCACACGCCCCAGCTGAAGATAACCCAACTCTTGCTAATCTTTTAAAAATATCTGGAATTTGATGAATTTGTAACCAATGAAACTGAATCGCCTGTCTTGTCGTAATATCTATTACGTCACGTCCATAATCCTCAGCGATAGAAGCAAGCACTTCTGCCTGTGCATTCGTAATAATGCCAGAAGGAATATTTACACGCATCATAAAATAACCAGCTTCTTTCGGTCTTTGTAAATACAACCCTGCCCATTTGAATGCGTCCCACTCTTCTTTCGGAATAGATTCGAAGCCATTCTCTGCATAGTAAGGAATGTCATTAAAGATTTCCAATCCATCTTTTTTTAATTTATTTTTCTCAGTTTGATTTAATTTTTCATTGTTAGCCCATACTTTTTCATAACTCATTTTTTATCCCCCTATATAAAACTACGCTCTTGTAAGTACTTCACGATTTGTTCTGCACATTCTTCAATAGAATACTTGTGCGTTTGTACAATTAACTCCGCTTTCTCTGGTTCCTCATATGGTGAATCGATACCTGTAAAGTCTTTAATATCACCTTTTCTTGCTTTTTTATAAAGCCCTTTCGGATCACGTTTCTCACACTCTTCAATTGGACATTTTACAAACACTTCTATAAATTCATCTGCAGCTAATAGATCTCTAACTTGTTTTCGGTCTACTCGAAACGGTGAAATAAACGCTGTAAGAACAACAGTACCTTGATCTACAAATAGCTTTGCCACTTCGCCAATCCGTCTTATATTTTCCATACGATCACTTTCAGAAAAACCTAAATCTTTATTTAAACCGTGGCGTATATTATCTCCATCAAGTACATAGTTTCCAATATTCTTTTCAAATAGTTTACGAGCAACCGCGTTTGCTACTGTAGATTTACCCGACGCTGATAAACCAGTAAACCAAATTACAAAACTATGATGCCCATTCTTCACTCTTCTCTCATCTTTTGAAACCGAAGCTGTATGCCAAGTAATATTTGTGTCCATCTCATTCTCTCCCTATTCTGTTACTACTTCTTTTTTCAAGCCTTTAATTAGCACTTCCACTACCTCTTTACGACTAAATGTACTTGGCGGAATCTCACCGTTTCGTAATAGTTCTCTTACTTTCGTACCCGATAAAATAACATGATCTTCTTTTCCGTGCGGGCATGTTTTCGTCGAAGCCATTGCTTCACATTTCGTACAGTAAAAACTATGTTCAAAAAATAACGGTGTAATCCCTAATTCTTCTACTGTAAAGTTTGTAAAAATTTCTTGCGCTTCATAAGTACCGTAATAATCTCCTACCCCTGCATGATCTCGCCCTACAATAAAGTGGGTACATCCAAAATTCTTTCTGACTAGTGCATGAAATATTGCTTCCCTCGGTCCTGCATAACGCATCGCTGCAGGAAATACACTTAAAAAGACACGATCTTTCGGATAATAGTTTTGAAGTAACACTTCATAGCTTTCCATTCTTACATCAGCAGGAATATCGTCCGACTTCGTTTCCCCAACGAGGGGATTTAAAAAGAGACCATCTACAATTTCAAGAGCAGATTTTTGAATATATTCATGGGCACGATGTACAGGATTTCTCGTTTGGAATCCGACTACTGTTTTCCAACCACGTTTTTTAAATTCTTCTCTCGTTTCAATTGGGTCTAAATGATAAGAAGGAAACGGATTATTTTCAAAGCGTTTCGTAAGAACAATAGCCCCACCGACATAAACGTTCGGTCGTTCATATAATTTTTTCACTCCCGGATGAGCCTCATCCGTCGTTTTATATACTAGTAACGCTTCTTTTTCCTTATCAGGCACAAAAATATCTTCTATTTGAATGACACCATATACGTTTCCACCGTTAACAAGCTTTACTTCCTCTCCAACTTTTAGCGTCTCTGCTACCTCTTCCGTTACTGGTAATGTAATTGGTATACTCCAAACACTTCCATTATTTAAACGAAGCGTTTCTACAACCGAATCATAATCTTTCTTTCCTAGAAAACCAGTAAGCGGGCTATATCCTCCTGTTGCTAATAGCTCTAAATCACTTAACGCAATGTTGTCTAGCTCAATTTCTTTTTCAATTTGTGATACATCATATGTCTCGTCTAAAAGATTTACTAATTCGTTTCTTGTACTCATTTTCTAAACCCTCTCTTAGCTTTATTTTCAAATTCACCTTATTGATAATGAAGGCCACATTCAGTTTTTACTTTCCCTGCCCATCTACCATCCCTTGAATCGCCACCCTCTCCTACAGGTAACGTACACTTCTCACACCCAATACTTGGATATCCAATGTCATGTAATGGGTTATACGGCAAACTATGTTTGTATACATATCGCCATACCTCTTTCCACGTCCAATGAATGAGCGGACAAACTTTAATAGATCGAAAGCGATGATCTTGATTTATAAACTTTGTATGCTTACGGGTTTCTGATTGTTCCCTCCTCAGTCCCGATATCCACGCTTTTTCATTCGCTAATGATTCTTCTAACGGTAAAATTTTCCTAATTTTACAACAAAGATTAGGATTGCTTTCCCATAGCTTGTTACCATACAAGTTGACTTGTTCATCAAGTGTAAGTTTTGGCTGTTTTTCTATAATATTTAATGAAGGAAATCGTTCCCGCACTTTTTGAATTAATTCATACGTTTCTTGAAAATGTACGTTAGTATCTAAAAAAACAACTTTAGCAGATGGATTTACTTGGTTAATAAGATGCAGCAGTACCATCCCTTCCACTCCGAAGCTACATGCGTATACAATTTCACTTTTATATTCTTTATAAGCCCAACTTAATACAGATAACGCGCCTTTCGTTTCATCTTCTTCTGAAAATGAAACATCATTTTCTTCCCACGTTTCATACGTCAACATGTTTTTTCCCCCTGTAAAAGCAAAAAGACGGTTTTAACCTAATAAAATAGGTTAAAACCGCCTCTAGTTTTTCTAGTCAGCGCTTTTTACTTTAAACGTACTTTTTCACTTTTCTCTAATTGAATGACTTTTCCATCTTGCACAACAATTGTAATTGAACCATATTTCATATCAGCAAGCATCGCTTCAATTTTCTCAGATACTTCCTCAAAATGTTCCCGTACGCTCACGCGAACAGCCCCCCTTTTTATTCATAAAAAAAATCTTTCCCATTTCGAAAAGACTGTTCGGTAATATATTTTACCTTATCTTTCAAAATGGATTCCATTTTGCTGGATTTAGCACCTTGCTTTCTATAAGCAGGTTGCCGAGCTTCGCCGGGCCAGTTCCCTCCGCTTCTCTTGATAAGCTTTGTATTTGTATTTTATCACAATTCTGATTTTTTTCAATCCTAGTTTTCCGATATATTTTAATTATTTTATTTTATAAAAAAGGAATTGCCCATCCGAACAACTCCTTTTTCCTCATTTAAACAAGTTCTTTTATACGTATGCGATCGTTCCCAATAATATTTTCATATGTTTCGCGCTCTACAACAATTTGTGATGTACCACCTTTCGCGAAGACGACAGCTGGTCTACGAATCCGATTATAATTATTTGCCATCGAGTACCCGTATGCCCCTGTACAAGAAATTGCTAGTAAATCCGCAGAAGCAACTTTCGGTAGATTAATATCCCAAATTAACATATCTCCACTCTCACAGCATTTCCCTGCAATCGAAACAACTTCCTCGTTCTCATCATTCCCTCGATTCGCTAACATCGCTTCATAACGAGCGTTATATAAAGCAGGTCTTAAGTTATCAGTCATCCCACCATCCACTGATACATATTTCCGAATACCAGGAATGTCTTTCACAGATCCGACTGTATAAAGTGTCGTTCCGGCATCACCCACAATACTACGGCCTGGTTCAACCCATATTTCTGGCAATGGATAATTACATAACGTAAATTGTTCTCTCACCGCACTTGTTACAGCTCGCACATACGTCTCAAGAGTTAATGGTGTATCGGACTCTGTGTAGCGTATTCCGAATCCTCCCCCTACATTTAGCACTTTTACTACATAGTTTGTTCGCTCTCTCACTGCTTCTAAAAATTGACGAAGAACTTCAATCGCTCGCACAAAGCCAGCCGTTTCAAATATTTGTGATCCAATATGTGAATGAATTCCTAACACGTTATAATTTGATTTTTGTAAAGCAAGCTCAATTGCCTGCATCGCTTGACCATTTGACACGCCAAATCCAAATTTTGAATCATCTTGACCTGTTGTAATATATTCATGTGTGTGCGCCTCTACTCCGGGCGTTACACGAATTAATATGTTCACAAATTTCCCATGTTGCACTGCTAAATCATGCAAAATTTCTAATTCTAAGAAGTTATCTACGACAAAACAACCAATATTCGCCTGAAGAGCCATCACAATTTCTTCATCTGTTTTGTTATTGCCATGAAAATGAATGCGCGATGCAGGAAATCCTGCTTGTAGTGCAGTATATAATTCTCCTCCAGAAACAACATCTAATGACATATTCTCTTCACGAGCTACTCGGCACATCTCCATGCACAAGAACGCCTTGCTTGCATATGCTACTTGATAAGAGAACCCACTTTCTTTAAAAGCACGATGAAACGCGCGGCACTTTCCTCGAATTGACTCTTCATCGTATACATAAAGTGGTGTTCCATATTGTTTTGCTAGCTGCGTCGTGTCGCACCCTCCAATTTCTAAGTGTCCTTGCCCATTGATTCGGCTTGTGCCGTGTAAATACATTTGAATTCCTCCCTTATTTCCTCTAAAACTCATAACCCCAATCTTCTATTCATTGCAGCACGCTTTTAGATAGACAAAAAACGCGCGGAACAATGTTCACACGCGTTTCTTATTAGGAAAAATATATATTGAAAAAATAAACGAGTTGTTATCTCCTCAAAATAAGAAACCGCATCAACATCTCCAAATAGCTCTCCATAAAATAAATCTTATGACAGTACTACATTTATTCAATGCAGTCCCAATATATGAATAAGATGGTTATTCTTATATTTCGGCAATAGTCCCTTTCAACCTATGATCACAGATTCCATTAAATCTCCCATAGCTTACTCTTTCCTATCGCGGCCTCTACCTTTGAGAGTAGATGAGGTAAGTCTATTTAATTTTCAAACATCTGATTGTTGCTATTAACAATACCAAAGGACCATTTTATTTGTCAAACAATTTTTTATATTGCTTTTTGACAGTTTAGTTTCGTATCGTTTGGTAAGCGCTTTACTGAAACCTTTATCACTTCCCATTCGCCTTCTTCGTTATTAAATGTAATCGTTACCTTCTCAAATGGTGGCGCAATTTTCCCTGCAACACGTTCATACTTTGTCACTTCAATACTCGCTTGAAATAAATATGTGCCGCTATACACTTTTTTTAAACTAATAATTTTCGGGCATTGATAAGGCTTCAAGCTCCCATATTGTTTTTCGATTGCTTTATTTATTTTCGGAAATAACACAGAATAAAGGGCATCTTCCATAAGAGGTGCATCATACTCTGCTACCGACACACTTGGTGAAGCAAAAAGTATAACACTACTGCATACTATAAAATATAATAATTTTCGCATTATAACCTCCGTATTGTTACACGATTCTTTCCGCGCACGATAATAATCATACATAGAAACTCCATTTTATTGTCTCCTACTGCCCTTTTTCTACTCAATTGTTATAAAAAAGTCCACAACTCTCTTTTATTTTCGTATAATGATACTCATAGTATAATAAACATAATAATAAAGGACTGTTCGTATATATAAAATGAGGCGCTAATCAAATAGGCCCACAAGAACCGTCATGCTTTTTAGGAGAGGAGTATATTATGCTACAACGTCTGTTTCCAAAACTGCGATTCGCACTCGTTGCAGTCGTTTTATTATGGATAAAAACATATATTGTGTACAAGCTAGCGTTTGATATTAAAATTGATAATTTCTTTGAAGAATTTATGCTTTTTATGAATCCACTAGCTGCGTTACTTTTATTTTTCGGTTTTGCATTATTTGCATCTAAACACCGAAATCGCATTATAGTTGGAATTAGTTTTATACTGTCATTCATTTTATTTGGAAATGCAATGTTTTATGGGTTTTATAACGATTTCGTTACGTTCCCAGTATTATTTCAAACAAATAATATGGCTGATTTAGGGACGAGTATAAAAGAACTCTTTACGTATAAAACATTACTGTTATTTGCAGATGCGATCATCTTAATGTTTCTTTCGCGTAAATTCCCATCATTTTGCGACAAAACGCCGCTTTCTCGCTCTGAGAAGAGAACTTTCTTTAGCGGTGTAACAGCTCTATTAGCACTACAAATTGTTGTTTCCATTATTTATAAACCACAAATGTTCTCACGCTCGTTTGACCGTCAAACTGTCGTGAAAAATTTAGGTTTATACACATATCATCTATTTGATATTACACTGCAATCAAAATCTTCAGCTGAACGTGTATTTGCAAGTGGGGACGGATTCTCTGAAATTAAAAACTATACAGACTCAAAAGATAAGCAAGTTGATAAGAACTTATTTGGAGCTGCAAAAGGTAAAAATGTAATTTTGATTTCAATGGAATCTACACAAAGTTTTGTTATTAATAAAAAAATAAATGGAAAAGAAATTACTCCATTTTTAAATGAATTTATTAAAGATAGTTTTTATTTCGATAACTTCTATCATCAAACAGGGCAAGGTAAAACTTCTGATGCTGAATTTATCGTTGAAAATTCACTTTATCCGTTAGACCGCGGTTCTGTATTCTTTACTCATGCAACAAATGAATATACAGCTACACCAGAACAATTAAAGAAATACGGATATTCTTCTGCTGTCTTCCATTCAAACGATAAAACGTTTTGGAATCGTGATGTAATGTACCCTGCACTTGGATATGATCGTTACTTTAATTTAAGTGATTACGTAGGCACGGAACAAATGTCTGTCGGTTGGGGGTTAAAAGATAAAGAGTTCTTTGAACAATCTATTCCAAAGTTAAAATCTTTACCACAGCCGTTCTATACAAAATTCATTACTTTAACAAACCATTTTCCATTTCTTCTAAATCCAGAAGATCAATATGTTGATGAGTTTAATTCGGAAAGTGGCGTTGTAAACCGTTACTTCCCAACCGTTCGTTATACGGATGAAGCTCTTAAACAATTTATTAAACAATTAAAAGCAGAAGGACTGTATGACAACTCTGTTATTGTCATTTACGGAGATCATTACGGTATTTCTGAAAACCATAACGCAGCTATGGCTCAGTTCCTTGGGAAAGACGCTATTACACCATTTGATTCTATGCAATTACAACGCGTCCCTCTCATAATTCATGTACCTGGTCAAGAAGGAAAAGTCATTTCTAAAGTGTCTGGTCAAATTGATATTAAACCAACGCTACTTCATTTACTTGGTATTAAAACAAATAAATCAGTTGAATTTGGAACTGACTTATTTATTAAAGAAGAAGATCCACTTATGGTAATGCGTGATGGTAGCTTCGTTTCGGAAGATTATGTGTATACAAAAAACATGTGCTATAAACGAAACACAGGTGAAGAAGCAGACATCTCATTATGTCAACCGAATATTGAAAAAGCAAAAACAGAATTGAAACTTTCCGACAAACTCATTTATGGAGATTTGTTACGTTTCGATCCTAACAATCGGTATAAAACTGGAACTATGATAACGAACTTTGAATAATACAAGAAGAGGCTGTCCCAAAAAGTGCTTTTTAGCCAAAATCGAATAAAAAGTGAAGGGCAGAAATGTTAATTTTATAACGTTTCTGCCTTTTCAATTTCATGTGATCTTACTTCGAAAGAGACTTATGAGACAGCCCCTTCTTTTTTCACTTATTTTTCAAATCATTCTGATATGAAATCTTTCACAAATTGGGAATTTCTTTCGTGTGAAGAAGAAATTTATGGTATGATAAAATAAGTAAACTTTCATACACTAATTAAGAATTTATTACAGAAAGCAAGGGATCAGATTTTGTATAGAGCAGCTATTCCAAACTTATTTACGCTCGGAAATTTATATAGTGGATTCTTGTCAATCGGCTATGCATCTTTAGGATATTATAAATCAGCTGCTATTTTAGTACTTATCGGGATGATGTTAGATAGTCTTGATGGGCGTGTTGCTCGTTTATTACGTGTTGATTCACAAATGGGAAAAGAGCTTGACTCGCTTGCGGATGTCGTAACATTTGGTGCAGCACCTGCTGTTCTCATGTATTACACATCTTTCTCTAATTATGGAATCATCGGACTATACATAGCGGGGCTATTCCCTCTTTTCGGAGCATATCGTTTAGCACGATTTAATGTAACACCATCTTCTACTTCAATGAAATATTTCACTGGGGTACCGATTACAGCAGCGGGAGGGCTTGTTGCTTTCTTAACATTATTTTCACATACCATTCCAAAAATCGTTCTTATTACAGTATTTGTAACGTTCGCATTTTTAATGGTGAGCCGCATTCGTATCCCAAGTTTAAAAGATGTACCAATTCCACGATATAGCATCATTATTACACTATTTTTAGTGGGCATCATTATCACAATGTACCAAACAGGGTTCGGTAATTTTTCTGTTTTCTTATTCATTGCTATTCCACTATATATTTTGTACATGCTATCTCAATTCCTTAGACAAAGACCATCAAAAAGAGCAAATAAAGAAAAATAAAAAGAAACCTTCCGGAATCGGAAGGTTTCTTTTTATTTTGTAACGAATACTTTTTGATTAACAGGCGTTACAGCTTCTTCGCCATTTAATACAGCTAAAATATTTCTTACCGCCGTTTCGGCCATCGCATCACGCGTTTCGAATGTTGCATTTCCTACGTGAGGAGCAAGTACCACATTCTTTAATCCTTTTAGCTCTTCCGTAATTTTCGGCTCAAATTCAAACACGTCAAGAGCTGCCCCTTCAATTTCATTTGTTTTTAAAGCATGAGCAAGTGCCGCTTCATGCATAATTGGTCCACGTGAAGCATTTATAATATACGCTGTTTTCTTCATCATTTTGAACTGTTCTTCATCAATCATATGGTGCAATTTCGGATTATACGCACAGTTAATTGTAATAAAGTCTGCTGTTTGTAATAATTCTTCCAATGTTACATATGTTGCTTCCAGTTCACTTTCAGCTTCAGGCTTTCGATTTGGTCCTGTATATAAAACATTCATTCCAAACGCTTTCGCACGCTTTGCAACTGCCTTTCCGATTTCTCCAAGGCCGATAATTCCAATTGTCTTACCATGTACTTCGCGGCCTAAGAAAAATAACGGTGCCCATCCGTTAAATCCAGTTGTACGACATAGCGTATCACCTTCAGGAATTCTACGTGCCGCTGCTAAAAGAAGTGCAAATGTTAGTTCTGCGGTAGCTTCCGTTGATACTTTCGGTGTATTCGTTACCGCAATCCCCTTTTTTTCGGCATATGAGTAATCAATATTATCGTAACCAGCACCGTAGTTTGCAACAATCTTCAAATTAGGTGCCGCATCAATCACTTCTTTTGTCACCTTTGTAGAAAGTAGGCTTAACAATGCATCTTTGTCTTTTACACGCTCTGTTAATTCATCTAAAGAAATTAACTCCTCTTTATCGTACATTTCTACATCATGATCCTTTAATAGTTCTAATCCGATTGCTGGAATTTTCCCTGCTACTAATATTTTTGCCACTACTAACACCTCTTCTATAGAAAATAAGATCTCTCTTATCTTTCATTGTAAGAAATCCACATATAAAAACCAAGGAATTTGATTATAGTTTTGAAAATCGACACTTTTCCACAAAAAAAGAGGAGATGCAAGTCTCCCCCTCTTCTTATGCTTTTTCTTGCGATTGTTTTCCAAGCTTCACATCGATCGTTCCTTCTGCAACTGTATCACTAATTTGTTCCTCAATAACGGATTGAGATGTAGCATTCGTTTCAGAAGTATACGCTTGTTGCTGTGCACCTTGTACATTTTGCTTATTTTGCTGTTTCGACATTTCTTACCCTCCTTTTTATTCTTTCTTATTTTGAACAAAAAGATGGGTTTTCATGAAAAAATCGTGATCATTTTGAAATTGTTACTTCTTCTAGTAATCTCATCGTTCTAACTCGTTTCGTAAATGTAGCTAAGTGAGCAATATCATGATTACGTAACGTCTTTATATTCTCTTCCACATATTTTCCTAAATCATTCGGATAATGAGCATCTGAAGAGAGTGTAATCGGAACTTCGTGTTTAGCTAATACTTGTAAATATAGCGGACTCGGACACATTTCGCGCACAGGATAGCGATAGTACAATCCCGCATTTATTTCCGTTGCTGTATTTGTTTCTACTAATGCACGCGCAATTTTCTTATAATAAGAAAGTTGTTCATTCTCATCTAATCGATAATTAAATACTTTTATGTTGTCAAGATGAGCAATAATATCAAATAACTCAGAACGAACTGCGCACTCAACCGTTTTGAAAAACGTATCATATAAAACATATAAGTCATGTTCCTTAAAATATTCTTTCGTATCTGGATTATCAAATCCCCAGCCATTTAAAAAATGAACAGAACCAATTACATAATCAAAATCTCCTAATGCGAGTAAAGATTGTAATTGTTGTTCACCACCAATAAAATAATCTGCTTCAATTCCAAGTTTAAGCGTAACACCTCTTTTACTCCACCGTTCTTTCGCCTCTTCAATTGCCTTTGTAAAATCATGTAGTGAAGCTACCCTTACTTGGTCTAACCATTCCTTTTGTAAACGTCCAAGACCCGAATCACTAATATCAACATATTTTTCATAGTATTCTTTCGCTTCATAAAAACGATATAAATGATCGACAATACCAACTTCTTTTATCCCTTTTCGCAAAGCTTCTTCTAAATATAAATCAATCCATTTCATTGTAAATGGCCCTTCATTCACACGTCTTTGCAGGCGTTCTTGTGTTTTCACAAGCCATTCCATAGAATGTTTTTCTTCTTTTAGCGGTTCATAATGTTGTAATGATTCATTTATTTTAGCTAGCCATCCTATTGAATATGGCCCTTCTTCTAAATGAATGTGATAATCCACCTTCATACATATTCCCCCTATAATGTATCTATTTCTCTTCTGTCCCCTACTCTCGAAAGCTTCCCATTTCTTTCTGTCACTTCCTCCATAATATCTTCTAATGATATATTTTTTTCGGCTAATAAAACGAAGCAGTGATACATTACATCAACCATTTCTTTCACTAGCTCTTCGTTATCATTATTTTTGGATGCAATAATTACTTCTGTACATTCCTCACCAATTTTCTTTAAAATTTTATCTTCTCCTTTTGAAAACAAGTAATTTGTATATGATTCAGAAAGTGGATTTCTCTTTCGTTCTTTAATTGTTTCAAATAGTAATGTAAAGGCATTTTTCATATGTATCCCCCTATATAATTTTGTAATGAAAACATGTTTTTTCTCCCGTATGACATGCAGGTCCTACTTGCTTTACGACAACAACGATTGAATCTTGATCACAATCTAAATAAAGAGATTGCACATTTTGGACATTACCTGATGTTTCTCCTTTATTCCATAACGACCTTCTTGAACGAGAATAAAACCATGTTCTTTTCGTTTCTATTGTTTTTTCATATGCCTCTTCATTCATATAAGCTAGCATTAAAACTTCTTTTGTATCTTCTTCAATTACAACTGCTGGTAATAGTCCTTTTGAAAAGTTAGGTTTCATAGCCGCACCTCAACATTTGCATTTCTTAACTTTCTCTTTACGTCCCCTATTGTCGCCTCACCGTAATGAAAGATTGATGCCGCTAATGCTGCATCAACTGTTGTCTTTTGAAACACTTCTATAATGTGATCAGCATGACCGCATCCACCTGACGCGATGACAGGTACGGAAACACTTTTTGAAATTTCTTCTGTTAAACGAAGGTCATATCCGTTTTTCGTTCCGTCTGCATCCATACTCGTTAATAAAATTTCGCCTGCGCCTAGCTCTGTAACACGCTTTGCCCACCTGATTGCATCCATTCCTGTATCAACTCTTCCGCCGTTCACATATACATTCCACTTATCCTCCGCTACTTTTCTAGCATCAATTGCTACAACAATACATTGTGAGCCAAAATGCTCTGCCCCTTCTTCGATTAATTTTGGATTTCGCACTGTTGCTGAGTTAATTGAAACTTTATCTGCTCCAGCTCTTAGTAAATTGTACATATCTTTCACACTTGAAATTCCTCCTCCAACTGTAAGAGGAATAAATACTTTTGAAGCCGTTTTTTCTACAACATCTATAATCGTTTTTCGTCCTTCATGCGTTGCCGTAATATCTAAAAATACTATTTCATCTGCTCCCGCATCATTATATAAAGCTGCTATTTCAACAGGATCACCGACATCTTGTAACCCTATAAAATTTACCCCCTTTACGACTCGCCCTTCTTTCACATCTAGACATGGAATAATGCGTTTCGCTAACATAACTTTGTTACCTCTAGCACTTCTTCTAAATCAATCGTTTTCTCGTAAAGAGCCTTACCAATTATGACGCCGTATATATTCATATCATTTAACTTTTTCACATCTTGTATAGATGCAATTCCTCCAGAAGCAATAAGTCGAGTAGAAACGCTTTTTTGTAGTAACTCCAATTGTTCTATATTCGGTCCTGCAAGTGTCCCGTCTTTCGAAATGTCTGTAAATACAATCGTTTGAACACCTACATTCTCCATTTGTTTTGCTAAATCAATGTAAGAAATTTCAGACATATCAAGCCAGCCTCTCGTTGCTACGAAACCATTTTTCGCATCAATTCCGACGATGATTTTTTCTTTATATAGAAAAACTGCTTCTTCTAAAAATGGCTTATCATAAAGAGCAGCTGTTCCTAAAATCACTTTATCTACCCCTACTGAAAATAATTTCTCTACGGCTACAAGTGATCGAATTCCTCCGCCAACTTGCACTGGAATACGTACTGCCTTGCAAATTCTTTCAATGACGGACAAGTTTAACGACTCACCAGCAACTGCACCATCTAAATCAACAATGTGCAACCGTTTCGCTCCAAAATTTTCAAATATAATCGCTTGCGCAACCGGATCTTCATTCATTACTGTTTCTTTACTAAATTCTCCTTGATACAGTCTAACGCATCGTCCCTTTTTTAAATCGATAGCTGGGAAGATTTCCATGATTCTACCACTCCTTTAAAATTTTTCAACATTTGCATTCCTATGTCACCACTTTTTTCAGGATGAAACTGTGCACCATATATATTTCCTTTTGCTACAAAACCAGGTACTTTCACTCCATATTCACTTATTCCATATACAATTTCATTTGGACAATCTGCGTAATAAGAGTGGACATAATATACGAAAGAACCGTCCTCTACTCCATTCCAAAGCGCTATTTCTCCTTCTTTCTTTAACTCATTCCATCCCATATGAGGAATTTTATAAGGAACCTTTAACTTTCGAATAACGCCTGGCAATAAACTTAACCCGTTACAGTCTTGTAGTTCCTCACTTTTTTCAAATAAAAGCTGCATTCCTAGACAAATACCTAGAAGTGGTTTTCTGGAACGCCCAATTTCTTGTAACACACGTACTAAATCTTTTTCCTCCAATACATCCATCGCTTTTGGAAATGCACCTACTCCTGGTAAAATCACTCCATCACTTCTAAAAATCTCTTCTTTATCACTCGTTACGATATACGCTGCTCCAATATACTTTAATGCTTGTTCTACACTACGAATGTTTCCCATTCCATAATCTATAATGGCAATCAATTACAACATCCCTTTCGTTGAATTTACACCAGTAATATTGGCATTTCTTTCAACTGCTTCTCTAAGCGCTCTACCAAACGCTTTAAATAACGCTTCAATTTTGTGATGTGTATTGCTTCCGTATAAAATACGAGCATGTAATGTAATATTGGCAGCATGAGCAACTGCTCTAAAAAATTCTTCCGTTAGTTCTGTATCAAAATCCCCAAGCTTCGGATTCGTTAATTCTCCTTGAAATACAATATATGAGCGTCCACTTATATCAATTGCAACAAAGCCTAAAGACTCATCCATCGGTACATATGCTGAGCCGTACCTGTTAATCCCCTCTTTACTGTGCAATGCTTCTTTCAAACAATTTCCGAGTACAATCCCAACATCCTCAACTGTATGATGTGCATCAACGAATACATCCCCTTCTACCTCCACTTGCAAACCGAATCTTCCATGCCTTGCAAATAAAGTTAGCATATGATCAAAAAAACCAACTCCCGTTTGTACAGAAACGTTCTTCCCATCATCAAGCTGTAAACTTAATTTTATTTTTGTCTCTGTCGTCTCACGTATTTGACTAGACTCCCGCATTATTCTTCCTCCCCAAATCTTATTTGAATTGCTCTCGCATGCGCATGTAGCCCTTCTTTATTGGCAAGTTCTACAATATGATGTTTTACATCTCTTAATGCTTCCTCCGTATAAGATAGAAAACTTGATTTTTTCACAAAATCATCGACTGATAACGGCGAGAAAAACCTTGCCGTTCCACTTGTCGGTAATACGTGATTCGGTCCTGCTAAATAATCCCCGAGTGGTTCTGGTGCATATGGTCCAAGAAAGATAGATCCTGCATGTTTCACATAAGCTAGAGCATTCATCGGTTCTTTTATATGTAACTCTAAATGTTCCGGGGCAATTTCATTCGATAACTTTAGCGCCTCATCTAAAGAAGGAACGATAAAAATGGCTCCATTTCTCTTTATTGATTCACGTGCAATTTCGCTTCTTGGTAATGTTTCTAACTGCCTTTCTATCTCTTTTTCTACTTCTTTTGCTAATTCTATATTCGTTGTAATACAAATTGCTGTCGCTCTCTCGTCATGTTCTGCTTGTGATAATAAATCAGCAGCAATATATTTTGCATTGCCAGTTTCATCTGCAATAACTACAATTTCTGACGGTCCAGCAATCATATCGATATTTACTATTCCATATACTTCTCGTTTCGCTAAAGCGACGTACAAATTTCCTGGTCCAACTATTTTATCCACTTTCGGAATCGATTCCGTCCCGTATGCTAAAGCAGCAATTGCTTGCGCACCACCTATCGTATAAATTTCATCTACTCCTGCAAGGCTTGCAGCAACTAAAATATGCGGATCAATTCCTACTGCTCTTGGCGGTGTTACCATTACAATCTTTTTCACACCAGCGAGCTTTGCTGGCAATACATTCATTAATACTGACGAAGGATACGAAGCAGTTCCGCCTGGAACATATACTCCTACATTCTCTAACGGCCGAATGATTTGTCCTCTAATGATGCCTTTACTCGCGCAATCGAACATCGATTGTCTTTTTTGCTTTTCATGGTACGAAATAATGTTTTTCTTCGCCTCTTGTAACGCTTCTAAAAATGAATTCTCTACAAACATACTCGCTCGTTTTATTTCTTCTTCACTTACACGAAACTCTTTAATCTTTACACCATCAAACTTTTTTGTATAAAAAGATAAGGCATCATCCCTACTCTCCCTTACATTTTGAACGATTTCACTTACACTTCTTTGAACAGTTTCTTCTATTATATTGGCATTTTCTCGTAGTAATTTTATTTTCGATAAAGCCTTTTGAAAATCTTCAAAAACGATCTCCATTACAAGTCCCCCTATTTTCCTGACAAAATTTCTTGCTCCATCACATTTATAATACTGAATATTTCATCTTTTTTAGTTTTTAATGCAGCCTTATTTACAATCATTCGAGCAGATATAGAATACATTTCCTCAAATACAATGAGTCCATTTTCTTGTAATGTTTTTCCTGTTTCAACAATATCAACAATCGCATCTGCCAATCCAAGAATAGGAGCAATTTCTACAGAACCTTCTATTTTAATAATTTCTACATCCTCTCCTTTATTATGAAAATAGTTAGAAGTAATATGTGGATATTTCGTCGCAATACGTTTCTTCCGGTAGCTCTTCGGATTATACGTAGGAATAGAAGCGACACAAAACTTACACACGCCTACTCCTAAATCTAACATTTCATAAATATCTTTCTCGTTTTCCATTAAAATATCTTTTCCAACGACTCCGATATCCGCTACTCCATGTTCTACATAAGTAGCAACATCTACTGCTTTCACTAAAATAAATGAGATGTCCGTATTTTTACTTTGAAAGACCAGTTTTCTTCCTTTATTTTTGAGCTCTGAACAATCAATTCCAATCTGCTCAAAGAGCGGAATCACATGTTTTTCTAATCTCCCTTTCGTTAACGCAATTTGAATGTTACGCATGAAGTTTCTCCTTCTTTCTGGATGACCCATTTCTCTTTCCATACATATTCCACTAACGATTCGTTCTTTGCCTCAACGACCGTTACGATTTGATTTTTTCTTGCAAATTGAAAGGTGTCATTTAAATTAGAAAATAAAGATATCTCTACTTTTTTCCCGTCCTTTTGAAGTAAATTTCGTAACCGTTCCGCTTCTGCTAATCTATTTAACTCATAATGAATCATAATATCTATTCTCTTTCGTTCATATGGCTCTTGCTGCTCTTGCAGCGCCTTTACAATTTGATTAACTTGCACCGCGAGTCCAACAGCCGGCAACATTTCTCCAAAATTTCCAATTAACTCATCATATCTTCCGCCACTAACAATTTCTTCCCCAATTTCATATATATACCCTTTGAAAATAACACCTGTATAATAGTCCAAATGTTGAATCATACCTAAATCAATGGATATGTACGATCCATAGCCTAGCTTGTCAATTGCTTCATATATTTCTTTCACTCTGGCAATGGCCATTTTCATTTCATTACTGGAGGCGAGTTTTTCTGCTTCCTCAATTACTTCTAAATTCCCAAATAACCTTGGTAATTTCTCTAGTAAACTTACTGTTTCATCACATCGATCTAATTTCTTTTCTCTAATAAAATTTGATAGAGCAGCATAATTTTTACTTTCAATATATGTTCTAAGAGCTTTCTCTTCTTCCTCATGAATGGAGAGCTTTTTGACAATACATTTATATAACTGTACTTGCCCAATCTCTATTGTAAAAGATTGCACCTTCAACTTTTGAAGTGATTGAATGACGCTTATAACACATTCAATTTCAGCTCTTACATTATCAATACCGATAACTTCAATACCACTTTGTACAATCTCATTATATTTTCCAGCAAGGGACTCATTCGCTCGAAATACATTTCCGCTATATGTTACTTTAAGTGGCGTATCACACCTCTGTGTTCCCATCACTCTCGCTAAAGGAATTGTCATATCTGGACGCAATACGATAATCCGTCCCTTTTCATCAAAAAATTTATACATCTTTTCTTCATCTATCGGCCTGCTTTGAAAGGCGAACACATCATAAAATTCAATTGTTGGTGTCCTTATTTCTTCATAACCTCTCTCTAAAAAAGTACGCCTTAATTTTTGCTCCACTTCTTCAATTAACGTACATTCTTCGAATAAATAATCTCTCGTTCCATTTGGATTTGCCCGTTTCCATTTTGTCATCGAAATTCTCACACCTTTCCCTTTCTAATGTATGCTTATTTCATGCACCTAAACCGAAAATAAAAAGAGCCTTGTAGATAAAATATACCTACAAGGCTCTTTCGTAGCGTGTAGGTACAACGGGAATAACCCTTGCACCTACACGTTTTCACGCTAGGTTCAAGGGCTTTATGTATGATGATGTAGTTGTGTAAGCATTTTAATAGATTGCATTGTTTTCATAATACTTACTCCCTTTCTCCTCTAATTTTTACATAGTATATAACACTTAATTCTGAATGTAAATACATTTTAAAAATTCCGTTATCTTTTAATATACAGCTACCCTTCTTTCATACTCTTTTATTTCTTGTTCATATTGCATTGTAATACTAATTTCATCTAAACCATTTAATAATTTCTCTTTCCACATTTTTTCGATTGTAAAATGAAACCTGTGCGTACTCGTTGTAATGACTTCATTCTCTAAATCTACTTCTATTTGTTCTCTTGCATCCGTTTTGGCAAGCTTTTCTCGCATTTCTTTATCCATTACAATTGGTAACATACCATTCTTCATACAATTCATATAAAAAATATCTGCAAACCCTCCCGCAATAATTACGCGAAAACCATAATCAGCAAGTGCCCAAGGTGCATGTTCTCTTGAAGAACCACATCCAAAATTATCACCTGTAATTAATATACTTGCCCCTTTTCTTTCGTGTGCATTAAGCGGGAAATTAGGGTTTTCTTGTCGTTCATTATCATATCGCCACTCATCAAATAAATATTTTCCAAATCCCGTCCTTTCAATTCTCTTTAAATATTGCTTCGGAATAATTTGATCTGTATCAATGTTATCATTCATAAGTACTGCGGCAGTACCTTTATGAATACGAAATGGCTCCATCATAACTCTCCTTTCTAGTATCAACAAAATGCCCATATAACGCAGCTGCTGCCGCCATTGCTGGGCTAACTAAATGTGTTCGTGCCCCTTTTCCTTGTCTTCCTTCAAAATTTCGATTTGAAGTGGAAGCGCAATGCTCTCCTTCAGGTACTTGATCTGGATTCATTCCAAGACACATGGAACATCCAGGTTCTCTCCATTCAAATCCTGCTTCTTCAAATATGCGGTGCAGTCCTTTTTGCATCGCTGCTTCCCTTACTCTTTTCGATCCAGGCACAACAAGGGCTCGCACACCTTCTTTTACCTTTCTCCCTTTCACAACAGCTGCAGCAATTTCTAAATCAGAGAGCCTGGAATTTGTACAAGATCCAATGAAGACATGCTGAACTGGAATGTCATACGTACTTTGTCCAGGGCTTAATCCCATATAAGAAAATGCTCTTTCGTCATTTACATCATGTTTTTCTGGCAATTTCTCATCAATACGAACTCCCATACTCGGATTTGTTCCCCACGTAACGTATGGCGCTAAATCTGTAACATCTATCGAAATATGTAAATCATAAATTGCATCTGCATCTGTATAAAGTTCAGACCATTTCTTCTCGAAAGTTTCATAGTCTCTCGGTGCATATTTACGTCCTTTTACATAAGCAACTGTTTTTTCATCTGGCGCGATAATACCTGCTTTTGCTCCTCCTTCAATCGCCATATTACAAAGCGTCATTCTCTCTTCCATCTCCATAGCCTGAATCGTCTCTCCGTAAAATTCCATTACGTATCCAGTTCCAACTGCTACACCGTACTTTGAAAGGAGATGCAAAATAATATCTTTTGCGTAAACACCTTTCTTTAATTTTCCTTTTAGTTCAATTCCCATCGCTTTCGGTTTTCTTTGCCACAGCGTTTGCGTTGCCAATACATGTTCCACTTCACTCGTACCAATACCAAACGCTAGCGCACCAAACGCACCGTGCGTCGCTGTATGACTATCACCACAAACAATTGTTTTTCCTGGCTGCGTGAGCCCAAGTTCTGGCCCTATAACATGAACGATCCCTTGTTCTTCATCTCCGATATCCGCTAACGGCACCTGAAATTGTTTACAATTTTCCCGAAGTGTATCTAGTTGCTGCTTCGCAATGCGATCGGTAATATTCCAAACATCTTTCGTTGGAATATTATGATCCATCGTTGCGAACGTTAAATCTGGTCTGCGTACCGTTCGATTTGTAAGCCGCAAGCCTTCAAAGGCTTGCGGTGACGTTACTTCATGAACAAGGTGCAGATCGATATATAATAAATCTAATCCATTTTCATTTGTCGCAACTACGTGTCTTTCCCAAAGTTTATCTAGCAACCTTTTCCCCATTATCTTCCTCTCCCTACTAGTGCTTGCTCTTCCATTTCTTGCATTACTGCCTTCGTAAATGAAGTTGTCGTTTCAGTCCCCCCGATATCTGCTGTACATTTTCCTAATTTAAGGACTGCTGAAATCGCTTCTTCAATTGCACACCCTTCTCTCGTTAATCCGAACGATTGCCCAAGCATCATCGCAACAGAGCGCATCATCGCAATTGGATTTGCCTTATTTTTCCCGGCAATATCCGGTGCTGATCCGTGAATAGGCTCGTATAGCGAAGGGCCCTTTTCCGCGTGACTTGCTGACGGAAGCATTCCTAATGATCCAGCTAATACGGAAGCTTCGTCACTTAAAATATCCCCAAATAAATTTTCTGTTACAATTACATCAAACCGTCCTGGATTCCGAATTAACTCCATAGCAGCTGCATCTACTAAAATATGTTCTAGTTCAACATCTGGATAACGAAGTGCTACTTCTTCTGTTACAGTTCTCCATAGTTTACTAGATTCTAAAACATTCGCCTTATCAATAGATGTTACTTTTTTCTTCCGTTTACTTGCTAATTGAAAAGCATAAGAAACGATACGTTCAATTTCATGGCGATGATACGTAAGTGTATCCGTTGCTACTTCGTCGGTTCGTTCTTTCGGATAAGAAAAATAAATCCCACCTGTTAATTCACGAACGACAACGAAATCAATTTCATCAGCCTTTTTTAATGGCGATAAATGTGCCGTTGCACTTTCTACCGTTACAGGGCGAACGTTCGCAAATACACCGAGCCCTTTTCTTAAAGCTAATAATCCTTTCTCTGGTCTTTCTTTCGCACTATCCCACCTTGGTCCACCAACTGCTCCTAGTAAAACCGCATCACTTGCTAAACAAGCGGCAAGCGTTCGTTGTGGTAATGGTTGCCCATTTAAATCGATAGCACTCCCGCCGAAGTACTCATCTTGCAAATGAAAATGATGACCATATAACCTTTCTACCATATGCAATACTTCCTTCGCACTTTCCATAACTTCCGGTCCAACCCCATCACCAGCTAAACAAACGATACGTTTTTCCAATTTCAACACCTCTTTTAACTGAATTTTCAGAACTTTAATTTGATAGGTGAGAATAGCCCCTCTCACCTATCAAACACTTATTTCACAAGCTGGATAAAAGATTTCAATTTCCCCGCTGCGTGGACATATGCTCTTGCCGACGCTTCCAATACGTCTTGCGCAACACCAAAACCTGATACTTGATGTGCTCCTTCTTTTAATTCAACATGAACATGAGCCAGTGCATCTTGACCTTGTGTAATGGATTGTATGCGATAATCCGCCAATTCACATTCTAATCCTAAAATTCTTTGGATTGCATTATAAATTGCTTCAATACTACCAGAGCCAGTAGCTGCATCTTCGAATACATTTCCTTCCTCATCTTTTAG
The DNA here is from genome assembly GCF_006349665.1 of Bacillus sp. CD3-5. Lineage (NCBI taxonomy): Bacteria > Bacillati > Bacillota > Bacilli > Caryophanales > Bacillaceae > Bacillus > Bacillus sp. CD3-5. The sequence continues at coordinate 51,094 of NZ_VEPX01000013.1, forward strand.
TACAACTGTCGCACATTGTGTACTATTTGATACGAAATGTACTTGCAGTTGCGTAATATTATATTGCTGAGCCGCAAATGCTGCTTCACCAAGCATAAGTGCTCGTAAATCTTCCTCCGTAATTTCCTTCTTACGATCAGCTAATTTTTTAAACGCTTCAAACACTGCATCTCGTTCTTCCTTTGTAAATTCATAGCCAAGCTCTTTCATTTTTTCTGTAAACGCGTGACGTCCAGAATGTTTTCCAAGTACAAATAAGTTTTGAGATTCGCCTACTAACTCTGGTTCAATAATTTCATACGTTGTCACTTCTTTTAATACACCATCTTGATGAATTCCGGATTCATGAGCGAATGCATTCGCTCCCACGATTGCTTTATTTTTCGGTACAACCATACCTGTTAATCTGCTTACTAATGTACTTGTCGCTTTAATTTCTTTTAGCGTCATAGAAGGCTCTGCTTGATAGAAATCTTTTCTAATATGAAGAGCAACTGCAACCTCTTCTAACGCCGCATTCCCTGCTCTTTCACCAATTCCATTAATTGTTCCCTCTACTTGCAATGCTCCCCCTTCAACTGCAGCTAACGAATTTGCTACAGCCATTCCAAGGTCATCGTGACAATGACAAGAGAAAATTGCTTTTTCATATGAAGGAACGGATTCTTGTAAGTACTTAAAAAGAGAATAATATTCTTCTGGATTCGTATATCCAACTGTATCTGGAATGTTAATTACATTGGCTCCTGCACGAATCGCAACTTCTACTGCCTCAGCTAAAAAATCTCTTGCTGTTCTTGTAGCATCTTCTGCAGAAAATTGTACTGTTGGAAATAATGATTTTCCAAGTGTAACAGAACGATGAATACTATCTAACACATCCTCTTTTGACATACAAAGTTTATATTTCATATGAATATCACTCGTAGCTAAAAATACGTGTAAACGGGGAGATACCGCACCTTTCACAGCTTCATATGCTCTTCGAATATCGCTTTCTTTCGCTCTAGCTAAACTCATAACTGTAGCATTTTGAATTGTATTTGCGATACGTTTTACCGATTGAAAATCCCCTTCGGAAGCTGCTGCAAAGCCAGCTTCCATAACATGAATCCCTAGTCTTTCTAATTGCCTTGCAATTTGCAATTTCTCTTGTTCATTTAAATTCACTCCTGGTGATTGTTCGCCATCACGTAGCGTCGTATCCATGAACAAAATCTGCTTCATATTATTTCATCCCTACCTTTACTCGCGGCTGTACGAAAGGCATCATTTCACGTAATTTACGTCCAACTACTTCGATTTCGTGTTCATTCTCTTTCTCATTTGTCGCATGGAAATTCGGTCTTCCTGCTTTATGCTCTGCAATCCAACCTCTTGCAAATGTACCATCTTGAATTTCTGCTAGCACTGTACCCATCGCTTTCTTCGTATCTTCCGTTACAACGCGTGGCCCTGATACGAAGTCGCCCCACTGCGCTGTATCTGAAACTGAATATCTCATATTTTCAAGTCCACCTTCATACATAAGATCAACAATAAGTTTCAGTTCATGTAAACATTCAAAATATGCAAGTTCCGGCTGATATCCCGCATCAACTAACGTTTCAAATCCAGCTTTTACTAGCGCAGTTACTCCGCCGCAAAGTACAGCTTGCTCTCCAAATAAGTCTGTTTCTGTTTCTTCTTTAAATGTCGTTTCTAATACACCAGCTCTCGTCGCTCCAATTCCATCGGCATAAGAAAGTGCCTTTTCAGTCGCAACTCCTGTTGCATCTTGGTATACTGCAAATAATGCAGGAACAGCTCCTCCTTCAGCAAACGTACGACGAACTAAATGTCCCGGCCCTTTTGGTGCTACTAAAAATACATCTACATTCGCTGGTGGTTTCACTTGATCAAAGTGAACATTAAATCCGTGTGCAAAAACGAGAGAATTTCCTGCCTGTAAATTTGGCGCAATTTCCGCTTCATATACTTCTGGTTGCAGTTCATCTGGCAGTAAAATCATTACTACATCAGCCTGCTTTGCTGCTTCTGCTACTGTATATACAGAAAATCCATCTTCTTTCGCTTTATCCCAAGACTTCCCTTTTCTTAAACCTACTACTACATCAAATCCGTTATCACGTAAATTTTGCGCATGCGCATGACCTTGCGAGCCATATCCAATGATTGCTACTTTCTTTTCCTTTAATACATTTACCGTTACATCTTTTTCATAATAAACTTTTGCCATTTTCATTTCCCCCTATATTTAAATGATTATTGAATTAACATAACTTGCTTATCTTGTTTTTTCATACTACGCGTAAAAGCTGTTACACCTGTTCTTGCAATTTCTTTCAAACCGTATGGACGAAGTAATTCAATTAATGCTTCTACTTTCTCCTGTGTACCTGTTACTTGCACAACTATGGAATCCTTCCCAACATCTATTACAGCGGCTCGAAACGGTTCAATTAAACTGTATAATTCTGCTCTTGCTACTGATGTTGCTACTTTAATAAGTGCGAGTTCTCTTGCAATCATCGCTTCTTCTGTAATATCTGATACTTTCAAAACATCAATTTGCTTATGAAGTTGTTTAATTAACTGCTCTACTTGCTGTTCATTTTCAACGTGTACAACAATCGTCATCCGCGATATGTCCGATGATTCCGTATGACCTACTGAAATACTTTCAATATTAAAATGTCTTCGTGTCATAACACCTGTAATTCGGTTTAACACACCACTTTGATTTCGAACTGTTGCTGTAACAATTCTCTTCACCTTTTTTCCACTCCCTCCATTTGGTGAACACCTTTCCCGGGCGCAACCATCGGCATTACCTTTTCTGATTGAAGTACACGGCAATCAATTACAACTGGCTCTTGTAATTGAATTGCATGCTGCAATTGTTTCTTTGCAAGAAGTGGATCATCTATGCGAACCCCTTTTATGCCATACGCATTCGCAAGAGCAACGAAATCTGGTTGACACGATAGTAAAGAGTGCGAATATCTTTTGTTATAAAATTCATCTTGCCATTGTCTTACCATCCCTAAAGCTTCATTATTTAAAATAAATACTTTAACAGGTAAAGAGTGTTCTTTTAACACACTTAATTCTTGCAGAGTCATTTGAAATCCAGCGTCACCAACAATTGCAATAACTAATTCATCAGGCTTTGCAATTTGGGCACCAATTGCTGCTGGAAATCCGAAGCCCATCGTTCCTAGTCCTCCTGAAGTTACCCATTTATCTGGATTTTTCAGCGGATAATATTGGGCTGCCCACATTTGATGTTGCCCCACATCTGTCGTTACAATCGCTTCTCCCTTCGTAATTTCATATAACATATCAATTGCATATTGAGGCTTAATACTTTCAGAATTTCGTTTATAAGAGAATGGATACTTTTCTTTTCTATTCTTTAATAAAGAGATCCACTCATGATGATTTTCTTTGCTTCCTTCTGGTTGAAGTAATACTTGGAGCGCTTGCTTAGCACTTGCAACAATAGGAATTTCAGTCGGTACATTTTTTCCGATTTCTGCTGGATCAATATCGATATGCGCGACAGTCGCCTCTTTCGCAAAATAAGCTAAATTTCCAGTAAGACGATCATCGAATCTAGCGCCTATATTAATGAGTAAGTCGCATTCATATAACGCCATATTAGCTGTGTAAGAACCATGCATTCCTCCCATCCCTAGAAAAAGCTCTTCATCTGGCGGAAAGCCACCAAGACCAAGTAATGTATGCACAACAGGAATTTCGTATTTACGAGCAAAACTTGTTAATTCTTTCGAAGCTTTCGCATGCAATACACCTGCTCCAGCTAAAATTAATGGCTTGTTTGCAACCATAATTGCTTGTAATAATTTGTTTATTTGAAGTAGATTCGGTTCATAATTCGGGTTGTATCCTGGTAAATCCATTTGCGCATCACTACATCGTTCGCCTTGCTCTACTACCATATCTTTCGGAAGGTCAATAACGACTGGCCCTGGTCTTCCTGTTCTAGCAATATGAAATGCTTCTTTAATAATTCGAGGTAAATCTGAAGCCTTTCGCACTTGATAATTATGTTTTGTCACCGGCATCGTAAGCCCCATAATATCGGCTTCTTGGAAAGCATCACTTCCAATTAACGTTGTCGCTACTTGCCCTGTGAATACAACAAGTGGTAACGAATCAATCATCGCATCTGCTAGACCAGTAATCACATTTGTAGCACCCGGTCCACTCGTTGCAATGACAACCCCTGGATTGCCAGTAATTCTGGCATACCCTTCAGCAGCGTGAATAGCACCTTGTTCATGCCTTGTTAAAATATGCGGAATTTCACAGTCATAGAGTGCATCATAAAGAGGTAAAACAGCACCACCAGGATAACCGAAAATCACTTCTACTCCTTCCTTTTCTAGCGCTTCTAACAATAGCTGTGCACCAGTTGCCAGTTTCTCTTCCGTTTTTGAAGACATTGTTCTTATAAGCCCCCTTTTAAAAACTTTTATCAATAAAAAAAATCCTACGTCCACACTCCAGCTATGTGCTGAAGGGACGAAAGATTTCGCGGTACCACCCTTCTTTGCAAGAATACTCTTGCCTCAGTGACCCATAAATGAGTCTAGCTAATAACGGAGCTACCGTCTAAGCCTAGACAAATGCTTCAGCTTAGCACTCAAGGGCGATGTTCGTCGACGTGAACCATCGGTTTCCAGCAACCACCGACTCTCTGTGAGGCTTCACAATCAACTACTCCTCCCTATCAACGCTTTCTTATGTTATAAAAAGTTGTTATCCAACTTTATTTTCTTCGTAAATTTTCTCTCCATCTTCTATAACTAACTTTCGGAATTCCTCTAATAAACGATTCGTATGTGGACCCGTTTGCCCTAAACCAATCGTTCTACCATCTACTGTCGTAACAGCAATTACTTCAGCTGCTGTTCCTGTTAAAAATACTTCATCAGCTACATATACGTCATGTCTTGTAAATAACTCTTCTCTAACGTCATATCCAAGTTTTTCACCAATTTCTAAAATAGCGTTTCGTGTAATACCTTCTAACGCTCCAGCAGAACTTGGTGGTGTAATTAATTTATTTCCTTTTACAATAAATACGTTATCTCCTGAGCCTTCAGCTACGTATCCTTGATCATTTAACATAAGCGCTTCTTGTACTCCAGCCAATTTCGCTTCGATGCGAACTAAAATATTGTTTAAGTAATTTAAAGATTTTACTTGAGGCGACAATACATCTGGACGGTTTCGGCGCGTTGCAACTGTTACAACTGGAATCCCTTTTTCATAATATTCTTGCGGGAATAAAGATAGTTGCTCTGCAATTACTACTACATTCGGTTTTTTACAAGAATCAGGATCTAACCCAAGATTTCCTGCTCCTCTCGATACAACTAGGCGAATGTATCCATTAGATAATCTATTTTGTCGAATCGTCTCAACAACAATATTCGTTACTTCATCTAAAGAATATGGAATTTCTAACATGATGGATTTTGCTGATTCATATAACCGGACAAGATGCTCTCTCAAACGGAAAACATTACCGCTATAGACTCTAATTCCTTCAAATACTCCATCTCCATATAAATAACCATGATCATATACTGATACTTTTGCCTCGTCTTTTGGAACAAATTCTCCATTTAAGAAAATCCATTGCTCGTTCACTGGAAAGCGCCTCCTATGTTCTATGAATTTTTTATTGTTTCCTAGTTTACTCTCCTTTCTAAATAAATCAAGTGAATTTTTAGAAAATTTATAATTTTTATTCGTACGTACATCTTTAATTATATTGATTTAACAACATTGTTAACGTTTACAAAAAGTCGAAAAATTTTTTTCGTCAATTTCCATTAAAAAAATATTTGCTTAAAAGAAGGATTTTCGTCAATTGATACGAATCTATTGTATTCAATAAACGGACGTCCGTTTTTATAAATTCGGGAATATACAACGACTTTTGCTGAAAAAGGGGGAAATAGTAAAAATAACGCTGTCTAAAAATAACATTCATATTTTCCATTTCGGAATCATAATCCTATTTTAAAAAAACAATTTGTCAAAATGAAGGAGGAAATCAATATGGCGTGTGTACAAATTAAAGGAACGAGACAAGAGGTAGTAGAAATGCTTCAACTATTTGATCTAATGGATACGAAAGGTTTTTGTAAATTCGATAATTATGTAGAGGTAGAACCAAATAATAAAAAACATAACAATTTTATTGCTTCCATCGACATCCATTCAAATACTTCTTCCGCCCAAGATACTTTAAACGATCAATTCGTAAGCCAAATGCTTACTGGTGTATATAACGACTAAACAAATAAAGTGAAATTTTAATCAGTGGGGGTTTTCTTCATCCCCCACCTAACTTCTTTGCTTTCGCTGCATTTTGAGGTGGGGGTCTTACTGCCCATTAAAGTCGGCTAAATGTATCCTACCATCTTTCATAAATATATGCGATGTACTTGAGCATACTAGCAACTAGATGGTAGGAGGTGAGAATTATGGCTAGAATCGGTGTTGAAAACTCGCTAACAGATGTTCAGCAAGCTCTTAAGCAACAAGGACATGAAGTCGTTCCCCTTAACTCCGAACAGGATGCACAAGGATGCGACTGTTGCGTTGTAACTGGGCAAGATTCTAATATGATGGGTATTGCAGATGCATCAATTAAGGGTTCAGTAATTACAGCTCATGGTTTAACAACGGATGAAATTTGTCAACAAGTTGAAAGTCGCACTTAAAAAATGAAAGAGGACCCCTTTTGAAAAGGAGTCCTCTTTTTTATATTCACCTAACGGGAAAGTAACATATACTGGATGAAAGCCCTACCTCTCTCTCATCATTACGGTTCCACTGACCGCTCCTTGATTCACTAGTATACCTATAAAGCCTATAATTATAATTTATAGGGTTTGTTCACAAAAGTTGTTGGTAAGATTACCCGATCTTTCGCAAACTTTTCGTATTATATTTATAAGATTTATTTACTTTACACTAGCTGTAACCGAGACACGAATTAAAATTTTAACATCAATACGATAACTTGTCAACATTTTTTACAAATTTAAAACAGACAGTAACGGTTTGTCTGTTTTAGAATGGAGCTTTTTCTTTTATTACATATACAACAAAGCCGCTTACTAACATACATAAGCCAACTACTAAGTTTTTGATATTAATCATAAATTCCTCTCCCTTATTCCACACATCATATATATTTACAGTTCATTTATTCCGATCATCATAAAGCACACTTGTTCTAATATATCATAATTCCTAAAAAATGCAAGTTCACTTTTGACGATTATTTACAAATTTATCTACAGTGCTTGGTACAGTATTTAAAGCCTTCTCAATTAAATGTGTACTACTATTGAGGTGCAATACTTGCACACCGTTAGAACCAACTACTAAAAAAGCAACTGGGCTAATAGAAACCCCAGCCCCGCTCCCGCCTCCAAATGGATGACTTTGTTTGTGCTCTTTATGTTGCCCTTGTCCGTTCTTATGTTTTTCGGAAATAAAATCACCTTTAAAATCACTTCCGCCAGCTCCAAAACCAAAGGCCACTTGAGATACTGTTAATACTACATTTCCGTCAGCTGTTGAAACCGGGCTGCCAACAATTGTATTTACATCTACCATCTCTTTTAAATTTGTCATTGCTGTTTTCATTAAATTTTCAATTGGATGTTCCATTATGTATTGCACCCTTTCCTCATTATTCTTTTTTATACTTTCCAAAATAGAGGAAGTCATACTAACTTTTCCTATTTCAAAAAAACAATCTTCACCTTTTAAATGGATATTACTCCCTGTACATACTCGGATAAAAAGGGAAAAGAGATACATACTACTATTGAACCTTGTTATGAAAGGAGTCATGACTTTGACTGAGAAATTTGATGAGTATAAAAAAAGAGATAGAATAGATAGTGATTATAGTGACTATAAAGAAGAATATGCAGCTGAGGTTGCGCCACAGCGCATTGATTATGATTACGATGAGAAGGAACATAAAGATGATGTAAGATCGTCCGCTGCTGGATCAACGGCTGGCTTTATCGCTCTTGCCTTATCTATCTTATCACTTTTCACCTTCCCAACATTATTCGGTCTTGTTTCTGTACTACTAGGTATTTACGCTTATAACCGCGGAGCTACTGTAACTGGTGGTATCGCTGCGATTGTCGGCGGAATTGCAGCACTCATTGCAATTTTATTCCGAGTAGCGCTTATCGGCTTATTGTTCTCCCTCTTTTAAAAAGAAAAAGGTATCTCGCTTATGCGAGATACCTTATCCTGTAAATACATCTTCTGACGGATATTTAATTTTTTGTTTTGCTGGTCGCGCTAAAGAAAATACAAGTGTTAACGGTCCGATTAATCCACAAAACATAACAAACATAATAATACATTTTCCAAACGCTGATAACTTTGCAGTAATTCCCATCGTTAATCCTACCGTTCCAAACGCTGAAATTGTTTCAAATAGTAACTGAATAAAACTGAAGTCTTCTGTAAGCATTAATATAAATACTGCTGCAAAAATGAGAATTTGACTGGCCACAGCAATTGCTAATGCTCTCGTTACTGTCGACATTTTAATTGTGCGCTGAAATAATACGATTTCCTCTTTCTTTCTAAAGAAAGAAAGAACAGATGTAACTAAAATAACAAACGTTGTTAATTTAATCCCTCCACCTGTTGATACACTTCCTGCACCAATAAACATTAAAACCATCGTAAATAATATAGATGATTCTTCCATTCCACCGTAGTCAACTGTATTAAATCCAGCCGTACGAGGAGTAATCCCTTGGAAAAAAGAAGCCCATAACTTTTCATTTAACGGTAAATTCCCTAAAGTCTTCACATTATTATATTCCAATACAAAAATCACAATCATCGCTATCACATTTAGCGCTACCGTTCCAATAATCATGATTTTGGAATGAAGCGATAGCTTTCGAAAACTCCGGCTATACCATATATCAATTAGTACGGTAAATCCGAGACCACCTATTACGATTAAAGAGCAAATCCCAATATTAATAATCGGATCGCCTACATACCTCGTTAAATTATCCGGCCACAGAGCAAATCCGGCATTATTATAAGATGCGATCACGTGAAAAATACTATAGTGTATACCTTTTCCAAAGCCAAACTCTGGAATAAAGCGAAACGATAAAAAGATAACCCCAATCAACTCAATACAAATTGAAAATATAAAGACGCGTTTTACTAATTTTACAAGACCACCTATATTCGTCTGATTAAATGCCTCTCCAATTAATAAGCGATGACGTAATCCGATTTTTTTACCTAATACCCAAACAATTAAAATGGCAATTGTCATAAGACCTAAACCGCCCGTTTGAATTAAAAACATAATTACAATTTCGCCAAACATCGTAAACGTACTTGCAGTATCTACTACTCCCAACCCCGTTACAGTTGCTGCTGACGTTGCCGTAAAGAAAGCATCTACCCAACTAATATGTACTTTCGTTGCGAATGGTAACTTTAATAACAAACCGCCAACCACAATTAAGCAGAAAAAACCTAATGCTAATATTTGTGGTGGATTTAATCGTATAAAACGATTATACAGCCTTTGTCTTTTTGTTACTTCCATATTCACTAGCTCCCTTTTCCCCCTCATAACTAAAGGCTTATAAAAAACCTTAAATAGCAGGATAAACCTTATATTCTTATAATATAGTTGAGCATAATCCTTTTTTTCATAGTTTTCAACTTTTATTTATACTCGAACTTCACTTCATTTATGAAAAGACTCTTTCTATTATAAGTATCCTTACTCTATAACTCTCACAACAATCATTTTATATGTATCATTGCTTAAATCCTCATATCTTTCACTCTATGTTCACATAGGGGTCACATCTATCTTTTATAGTATATGTATCGGAGCTGTTCCTCCCTAATTTATAAGACATTCCCCAGTGTCTTGAACAGCTTTCCATCCCTAATTAAATTGACATAAATTGTCCCCTTCCTTTGGCCATCCTGTGTGATGGTCTTATTTTTTTGTCTTTCTATCTTCTATTTAAAACTCCCTCTCTCTTTCACTCTATGTTCACATGGGCGTCACATCCACATTTTATAGTATATGTATCAAAGTTGTTCCTCCCTAATTTATAAGACATTCCCCAGTGTCTTGAACAACTTCCATCCCTAATTAAATTGACATAAATTGTCCCCTTCCTTTGGCCATCCTGCGTGATGGTCTTATTTTTTGTCTTTCTATCTTCTATTTAAAACTCCCTCTCTCTTTCACTCTATGTTCACATGGGCGTCACATCCACATTTTATAGTATATGTATCGAAGTTGTTCCTCCCTAATTTATAAGACATTCCCCAGTGTCTTGAACAACTTCCATCCCTAATTAAATTGACATAAATTGTCCCCTTCCCTAGGCCATCATATGTGATGGTCTATTTTGTTTTCTAAATAGTTTATTTAGCTTTTTCTGCTTACTTTCGTAAAAGCAATCTATATTTAAATAGATACTTTTTGTACTAAATATTCAGAAAATATTGTCAAAATAGGTAGTTTTTCGGTACAATTAATGTAGAAAGTAATTTCACAAAAATAAGGAGGGGGTTTTATTGAAACAAACAAAAGCAATCTTAATTGCATTATTTCTCGGTTTAGTTGTCGGACTCACTTTAAATTTAGCTGCACCATCCATTTTTGAACCATTAAATCAATATGTGTTCAATCCACTTGGTCAATTGTTTATTCGCCTCATTAAAATGCTAGTTGTCCCTGTTGTATTCATTTCTATCGTACTTGGAGCTGCTGGTCTTGGGGACCCGAAGCAACTTGGAAGAATTGGTTTAAAATCAATTTCATTTTTTCTTGTAACTACAGCCGTTGCCATCTCTATTGCAGTTACATTTGCACTGATTATACAACCAGGATCTGGCGGTAATTTTAAAACCGAAGGGCTTAAATATGAAGGTGCAAAAACCGAAACATCTTTCGTTGATACATTGCTAAATATCGTACCAGATAACCCAGCAAAAGCGATGGCTGATGGAAACATGTTACAAATTATTGCCTTTGCCGTATTAATTGGACTTGGTATAGCTATTTTAGGAAAACGTGTCCAAGGTATTCATTCATTACTTGAACAGGGCAACGAATTAATGATGTATCTCGTTAATCTCGTTATGAAATTAGCTCCAATCGGAACATTTGGGTTGCTTGCTTCATCCGTCGGTAAAATGGGTCTTGCAGGCGTCGCTGCGATGTTCAAGTATATGATTGTCGTTATGCTAGTACTTATTATTCATGGTGTCTTCGTATATGGTGGCTTATTAAAAGTATTAGCAAAAGAAAGCATTGTCCGTTTCTTTAAACATTTCGGACCAGTAATGGCGATTGGATTTAGTACATCTAGCTCTAATGCATCTCTTCCATTTGCAATGAAAACCGCACAAGAGAAGCTTGGTGTTCCAAAAGCAATCAGCTCTTTTGTACAACCACTAGGTGCAACAATTAATATGGATGGTACTGCCATTATGCAAGGTGTAGCAACTGTATTTATCGCTCAAGTATACGGCGTTGAACTTACTATTTCCCAACTAGCTGTAGTCGTATTAACTGCTGTACTAGCTAGTATCGGCACTGCTGGTGTACCAGGTGTTGGGCTTGTAATGCTGACGATGGTTTTAAATCAAGTAAATCTACCGGTAGAAGGTATTGCCTTAATTATCGGTATTGACCGCATTCTAGATATGTCAAGAACAGCTGTAAATATTTCTGGTGATGCAATTTGCGCAATGATTGTCGCAAAATCAGAAGAAAAATATAATACAGATCAATCTGCCGCATCTTAAATCAAAAAAGGAGTGAAATGATTCACTCCTTTTTTGATTTACTTCCCTTTTTCGAACGATATTCTTTTCCTTTATTATCGTTACCAGTTTCAAATTCTGCACTAAACTCTTGTTGAAATTGCCCTGATTTCGGTGAGCCTTGATTTCCGCTCCCTTTACTACCATTTCGATTTGTCATATTTCTGCCCCCTTCCTTTATTAGTAGTATGTTACATATTTTCTTTTTTATAATCTTTTACATGCGAAAAAAGACCTTCCTCATATAAGGAAAGTCTTCTTTTTCGGAGTGTAAGCGTTTTCTCACTTATAATGACTTAAATAAGTTTTTTAGAAATAGATATCATTATATTCATTTCTTCTTCTGAGAGCGTAGAAAATCTTTCTTGCAAATATTGTTTTTTTGCACCTTCCATTTTTGCAACTAAATCTTTTCCTTGTTCAGTAATCTCCAAATATACAACTCGGCGATCTGACGTAGAACGTGAACGAGTTACAAAACCTTTATTAATTAATTTTTCTGTAACAGCTGTAATATGACTATTCGACACATTTAACTCATTCGCCACACGTGATACCATTTCTTTATTCGTACGATTCAATATTCTAAGGACGATGAACTCATTCCACGGTATGTAACCACCAAATATTTTTCCAATATCATTACGCAACGTGCGGAACATAGCAAAAACATTTGTCGATAGTTCTTCCATTAATTGCTCTCGATTTTGAGACAACTTTGACAGCCCCTTTTATTTCATTTGATTAAATAAAAACCTTATTAATAATTTTACATGAAATCTTACTTTTTGTCACCTTATTTTCCCATAATTCGTAGTTTTTTAATAGATATTTCATGATAAAATGAAGTTAAATTTCCAAAAAAAGGAGTTGGGATAGTGGGTGAAGAAGACAAATTTTCGAATTTCAATCTAAAAGATAAAACTTTGATCATTGGTTTTGTTATTCTGTTCCTCATTGTAATTTTTGCATTTATATTTTTTGTATATGTAGGAATCTTTCATATTACTGGTGTAGAGTATAGATCGCGCACTGCCTTACTTCTATTTTTTTTATTAATTACTTTCTTAGACGGTATTATATTTTTCATCTTCAGTTTCTTCAAGGCACTGCTATATCCAATGACACAAAACATGCCAAATTGGCTTTCTATTACTCTTTTCGCAATCATTGAAATTACGCTAGATTGGTTCGTCATACATACCGCCGACGAATGGATAGAAAGCGTACAACTGTCCAACATAGCTGAATTATGTGTCGTACTATTCTTTTTCCTAGTAAATAAATTATTAAGCGACAAGAAAGAGTAAGAATACAAGCTTTTCTATATAAAAATTGGTACAATGAAAACAAATCATACTAAAGAGGTGCTACTTATGAACTTACAACAATGGGCTGATAAAGGTATGTCCTTTGATACATATGTGAATGAAATGAAAGTAAATCAATACGAGCTACTGCACATTTACAATAACTTTTTAATTCCAAATGAGTTACTTCCTGTATTAGAAGAACGTCAAAATGACGGCTGGCGTGTTATCGTATTAACAGCTGATTGGTGTGGTGACGCTCTTTTATGCGTACCTGTTATGAAACGAATTTCTGAAGTTGCAAATATTGAAATGTCATTATTAATTCGCGATGAAAACTTAGAATTAATGGATCAATATTTAACAAATGGAACAGCTCGTGCGATTCCAATCTTTATTTTCATTGATAAAGATGGAAATGAACAAGCTGTTTGGGGACCACGTGCTCCAAAAGTACAAGAGTTAGTAACTTCAATGCGCGCTACATTGCCTGAAAAAGAAGATCCAACATTCGAAGAGAAACAAAAAGAAATGTACGCTAATTTCCGTGCTACATTAGCGGATGATACCTCTCTTTGGGAACATGTAATGGAAAGCATGATTGAGAAAGTAGTAAAATAAAACCTGCCGATTTCGGCAGGTTTTTTATTAAGCAAAATTACAATCCTTTTTCTGAGAATATGCAGCATCTACGCACTCTGCTAACCGTTCCATTTCACCCATATATACTGCACGGGTCATCCATCCAGTCAACTTATACATAATCTTATATAAAAAACTCTTCGGTTCAAATTCTATAATTAAAGTAAGTGATGTACCTTCCTCATCCTCTTCTAACATATAAGTTGCGGCTGTATAGCCTTGCTTCATTTCACATCCAATTGATACGATATAAGGTGCTTCACACTCTAAAATTTCTGCCTCAAGCTCATATATTTTCTTCCCCATCTTTTGCACGGATATATATTTATCACCTTCACGAGGATTATTTACATCTACATGTGGAGGATACCTATTTTCCACCATAAAGGTACTCCATTCCATTATTTTCTCGTCATTATTTACATAATCAAATACAACATCAATTGGTGCTGGAATTACTATTTCTATTGCAAAACTCACTAAACTGCCCCTCTCAAATACACTATCGATTTCCTTAAAATTATTATATCGACATCATTATGTCATATTTCATATGGTGAAATACAAGTATATGAGAGTAAAAATTTTCTCTCACGATAAAAAACACCCTATAGAATAGACTTTTTTCAAATGTCTATTCTATAGGGTGTTACCAAGAATTTATTTCTTACATAATGAAGAAATAGAATACCGCAGCTAAAATGAAACGGTAGTAAGCAAACGGTGTTAGTTTTACACGAGATAGTAATTTTAAGAATGAAACAATTGCAAGCATCGCAACAACGAATGCTGTAATAAATCCTGTTGCAAATAACGGTAGATCAGCCGCACTTAATATATCCCAGCTTTTAATTAAATCTAAACCACTTGCAGCTACCATCATTGGTACTGCTAAAATGAATGTATATTCAGCTGCCGCTGTATGTGATACGCGAGCTAATAAACCACCACTTATTGTAGAACCAGAACGAGAAAATCCTGGCCAAAGTGCTAAGCATTGGAACATTCCAATTGTAAATGCTTGCTTATATGTGATTTCATCTAATGTTCTTGCTGTACTTGGTTTCGAAAACTTCTCAGCAACAATCATTAAAATACCACCAGCCACTAAGCTAATGACAACTGGGCCTGGCCCAAATAAAACTTCTTTAATCGCACTATGGAATAATACGCCAAGTACGCCGGCAGGAATCATCCCGATAATAATATGTAATAAATTTAACGACGGTCCATCTGTTACTTTTCCTATACCTACTAAAGACCATAGACGCTTCCAAAATATAACTACAACTGCTAAAATCGATCCCAATTGAATAACAACTTCGAAAACTTTCGCTCTCTCATCGTCAAATCCAAGTAAATGACCTGTTAAAATCATATGCCCTGTTGATGAAACTGGTAAAAACTCTGTTAAACCTTCAACAGCACCCATGATTATTCCAATTAACCAATCAGCCACGAGTAGTGCCTCCTTAATAACAAATATGTAATTTTTCACACCTTATCATAATACCTTATCCCCTTTTAAAGTGCATCCTTTTTTTATTGATTGTACATATTGCATGCGCGTATTTCTTTTCTATTTTTTGATTAAATTGTATGATAGTTAGAGTTTGTTTTTTAGCGGAAAGGGGATTTTATGAAAGAAACTAATTCATTATCACAAAAATTAAAGCAATTTGTATTACTATTTTTCCCGATTTTCGTTACGCAAATGTCATTATTTGCAATGAGTTTTTTCGATACGACAATGTCAGGACATGCAAGCCCTATTGATTTAGCAGGTGTTGCTATCGGAACAAGTATATGGATTCCAGTTAGTACGGGATTAACAGGAATTTTGATGGCTACGACTCCAATTGTTGCACAACTCGTTGGATCTAAGAAAAAAGAGGATGTTCCTCACGTTGTCATACAAGCAGTATATTTAGCCATTTTCGCTAGCCTCGTTGTTATCCTTATCGGTTTCTTTACTGTTACACCTATTTTAAATGGCATGCAATTAGAAGGACCTGTAGAACGTATTGCAGCACAATTTTTAAGTATTATCGCAATTGGAATTATCCCTTTATTTACTTACACAGTTTTACGCGGATTTATTGATGCATTAGGAAAAACTCTTACAACGATGATCATTACATTACTATCATTACCAATTAATGTAGTATTAAATTATGTATTAATTTTCGGTAACTTCGGTTTTCCAAAACTCGGTGGTGTCGGAGCAGCAATTGCTTCTGCAGCAACCTATTGGTGCATTTTAATTATTACCGTTATGATTATTCGTACGAAAGAGCCTTTTGCATCTTTCCATATCTTTAAACAATTATATCGCCCTTCTCTTTCGAGTTGGAAAGAATTCTTAAAACTTGGCGTCCCTATCGGATTTGCTATCTTTTTTGAAACGAGTATTTTCGCTGCGGTAACACTTATGATGAGTAATTTTAGTACGACAACAATCGCAGCTCATCAAGCGGCTATGAACTTCGCTTCCTTGCTATATATGACTCCTTTAAGTTTAGCAATGGCCATGACCATCTCTGTTGGATTTGAAGTTGGAGCGAAACGATATAATAACGCAAAACAATATGGATTTATCGGGATTGGCTTAGCACTTGCATTCGCCCTATTATATTCCATTCTTCTTTACTTCTTTGATGATGAAATTGCTTCGATTTATACGACAGATATACAAGTTCATCATTTAGCAAAAGAATTCCTTATATTTGCGATTTTATTTCAAATTTCAGATGCAATTGCAACTCCTGTACAAGGGGCACTACGTGGTTATAAAGATGTAAATGTCGCCTTAATTATGACATTAATCGCCTATTGGGTAATTGGTCTCCCTCTCGGTTACATATTAGCAACCTATACTGATTGGGCAGCAAAAGGATATTGGATCGGTCTTATTATCGGTCTAGCATTTGGAGCAACCTTCCTCCTTATCCGTCTCTTTCAAGTTCAGAGAAAATATACAACGCAAAACAGCCGCTCATAATATAGCGGTTGTTTTCTTTATGCATATTTTTTCTTGTAACGTATAACATAATGAAAAAGAAAGGTGGATACATATGGACGAAAAAGAAAAAAAGCAATCATTCGACGAAGAATTCGCCCCTGAAATTTCACCTGGTTATCGGCAAGATGTACATAAACAACCTAAATATAAAAACACTTCGTTTTTAATGGGTATTACCATTTTTGCTGCTGTATTACTCGTGCTTATCATTTTCGTTTATTTTTGATGAAAGGTGGTTTATTATATGAAGAAACAAAATTCCAATCGTTCAAAAAGAATTGTGAAAACAGAAAAAGGGTATGCAGGTGATTCTGTTCTTACTCAAAAACAAGTCGAGCAAGGAAATTTATATATTGCTCAAAAAGAAATTGGGCAACAAAATGAAAACCTTTAAAATCCCTCAAAGAACTGGGGGATTTTTTTATCCCGCTATTTATGGTACTGATTTATGTTTCTCTTTATTGTACATACTGTTTTTGTTCTAACACCTTTAATGCATGATTAACCTTTACAATTTTCATTTCATAATTCAATTTCATTTCGCTTCTCTTACCATTTTCAATACCCGTCACGTACGCTACAGTTTTATAGAGAAAACTTTCATCCTTCACTTCACGTATCTCCTCGTTTGTAAATTTATACTCTAAATCCTGAAAACGATTTGGATAATAATTTTTCATTAATTGTTCATACCCTCTATTTAAAAATAGTTCTTCACCTTTTCGTTTCACATCTTCTTTATTAGTAAACTCAAAAACTGATAGTTGTTCGGTCACAAAATGTTCTCCTACCTTTTTCATTTCATTATGAGTTAAAGTTTCTATACTTTTGTTCTTTAATTCCTTATTTAATCCGTACTGATCAATCGGTTTATAGCTAGCAAAAACTTCTTCTTTATATGACCAAAACAGTCCAAAAACGATACATAGAGAAATGATTACCATTCTTTTCTTCGTAATTCTCCCGCCCTTCTTCATAATGATAGTTATATTTTAACATATAGAAAGAAAATTCTGATATCATAAAGTGGAATAACTTAAATTAGAAACGAGGAACAAGTATGGACTCTTACAAACAATATATAAAAGAAGCTTTGCCTAATCTTTCTATACACTCATATAAACAAAATGAAGAAGGATGGGATAATGTAGCGGTTATTGTAAATGATGAACTACTGTTTCGTTTCCCGCGAAAACAGGAATATGCAATGCGAATTCCGTTAGAAAAAGAACTGTGCACAATTCTCACTCAATCACTACAAGAAATCGAAGTTCCACAATATCACCTAATTTATAAAAATGAATCTGATGAGGTTCCTCTTTGTAGTTACTATACTCTCATTCATGGTGAACCATTAAAAACAGAAATAGTTGCGAACTTAGATGAAAAAGAACGAAAAATAATTATTACACAATTAGCTACTTTCCTTGCGGCTCTACATAGCATTCCTCTAAAAAGTGTTACAGCGTTAGGGTTCCCTACCGAAAAAACACTTACCTACTGGAAAGAGCTACAAACTAAATTAAATGAGTATGTTACTAACAGTCTAACTTCGTTCCAGAAATCAACCTTAAACCGTTTATTCGAGAATTTTTTTGCCTGTATAGCTACATCGGTATTTCCAAATGCAATCATTCACGCTGACTTTACACATCATCACATTTTATTTGATAACCAAAATAAAACCATTTCAGGAATCATTGATTTTGGTGATGCTCAAATTGGAGATCCTGCCTTTGACTTTGCTGGGCTATATGATGATTTCGGACATGAATTTACTACATCAGTATATGAACAATACTGTACACTTACTTCACACCATGATCCATTACTCATTCACCGTATCACAAATTTTTATCAATACAGTCCTTTACTACATAATATAATTTATAACTTTGAAACAAAGAATGAACTTGAATTTCTAGCAAGTATAGAACAACTGAAAGTAATACTGCAGGGATGAGATTACATTCTCTCCCTATATTCCCTCTCCTCATACATCATTAACTTTTTATCCATTTCAATAATGACTTTATATAGTTGAAATGCTTGTAAAATTTGCAGTTGAATCCCAAAAGGAGCATTTTGTTCTTTTAACCATTGAAATACTTTCGTTTCATCTTTCATTGATTATTCCTCCCTTTATTAAAATCTGCTACAAATATACGGTAAATGATGAAAAGCTTTTCATGTCAATACAAAAAAAGGATGCAACATTGCATCCTTTAATGTACGATATTTTTCTTCTGCTTCGCTTCTTCCTTTATTTCTTCCCCTTGGCATTCGCTACGAAATGCACAACTTATACACTCAGAACGAAAATGACGCTCTGTGTAGTGCTCAGGTTGCTGCAACATTTCTTTCATTCTAGATAAATCAGCCATTCCAGTTGTTATATCTTCTTGTTTCGGAATGTACTCATACTTAGTTCCTTCTATTAAATTAATAACTTCAATTTTCCCTGGAAGAATGCCGAAAGCTTTATAACTGAATACTGTTATTAACTTTTGACAAAGAGCAAGCATTTCCTCATCCGCATCGACAACATACTTTTTAATTACAAACGCCCCAGTACTCCACTCACCAACTTCTAATGTCAATGACATGTGGACACCTAACTCTTCCATATATGTTTGAAATTTTTCATATAAAAATAACGGCGGTGTTTGACTATCATCTCTTTCAACAAACTGTAATAAATGATCCGTTAGCTTCGCTAACACAATATAATACTCCGTCTTTGAAGCAAACATATTAATCCTTACTTTTTTCCAATACTTTTCTATTAATATTAAAAGTACGATTTTCGTTTGTTGGCCCGCAGGTAGTGTGTAATATTCGTTAATAATTCGATTCACAATCATTTGTGCGATTTGTTGCCATTCAAACGAAGAAGGTTCTCTTCTTTTTATATGACGGAAATAAAATTTATGCGGACAACGCATAAAATCATACAAATGATAATCTGTCATCGTTTTGATTGCGATTTTCTCATGCACTTGCTCTTCCTCTTCCTCTCCCTTCTGCCATTAAGAAAAGTGTTTTACAAATTCAGCTCCAAACTGTAAACATTTTTCTACATCTTCATCTTCTGGCGTTAATTCTACTTTTAGTCCTTCTAACACAACTGCTGCCCCGCGCTCTTGTAGCTTTTCTATTAAAATGTCAACTGCCACTCCGTATTTCGGATAAGCCGAATCACACGATCCGAATACTGCTGCTTTTTTCCCAGTTAAATCAATAGAATCCATTGCATCATAAAAATCTAAGAAATCATCAGGAAGATCACCATCTCCCCAAGTGTATGCACCTAAAATAATTCCATCATACTGTTCTAATATAGAAGCTTCTGGTGAATCCATAATATCAATAACTTCAATTTCATTTTCTGTTTCACGAATTACGCCGGCAATATGGTCAGCCATTTCCTCTGTATTTCCACTCATACTTGCAAAAATCATTACTAACTTACTCAACTGAACCTCTCCCTTTACTTTGTATCTCTTTTTCTGTTTGAATGCTCTTCTTCTCATCTACATATTCAGACCGAATTACATTTCTTTGCCATTCCATATGCTGATCAACATCTTTATTTTTATCTTTTAATCCCCTCCGCAGAAGGTGAAAATTTTTTCTCATTAACATGTCGCATCCATCCTATTGATAATAATTATCAATTTCAACTATTTTTAGATTAATTGATATTGATTATCACTGTCAACAACTTTTTTTTAAAAATGATTAAAATGTACAAGCTTGTCCGTTAGCTATTCATATACTATAAATGAGCATAGTTCTTTCTCAGCCCTCTCTGACGGAAAGAAATAAAAGCAACTGCAATAGAGTGCAGTTGCCTTTTTTTGTTTTTCTATGATTTTAGTAATCTTATAGTCGTCTCTAAAAATAGCTCCACTCCACAAATTAATGCTGATTCATCCAAGTCAAATTTCGGATGATGATGTGGATAACAAGTATATATATTTTCATTACCTGTTCCTAATTTAATGAAACAACCAGGTGCTTTTCTTAAATATGCTGAAAAATCTTCTCCACCCATAGAAGGTTCAAGCTTCACAACACGCTCATTCCCAAACAAATGTAGTGCACTTTCTTCTACTATTTTCGTAATATATTCATCATTAATAACGGGATCATATCCATATCGATACGTATATGTATACGATCCTCCATGTGCTTCTGTAATTCCTTTCACAATTTTCTCGATTTTCCCTTCTGCTTCCACCCTCAATGCTTGATTAAATGAACGAACAGTTCCCATTAAAGTTGCTGTACTAGGAATAATATTGTCAGCCGTTCCCCCATGAAATTGTGTAACTGAAACAACCCTTTGCATAAAAGCACTTGTATTTCTTGATACGATATGTTGTAGATTTGTAATAATCTGTGCTCCGATAGCAATAGGATCTATCGTTTCTTCTGGTCGCGCCGCGTGTCCTCCTTTGCCTTGAATCTCAACTGTAAATACGTCTGGTGCAGCCATCATCGGCCCATACGCAATGCCTATCTTCCCGCTCTCAAGTCCTGACATAACATGTAAACCTATTACATAATCAACACCATCCATTACGCCTGCTTCAACCATTTCTTGTCCCCCGCCAGGATACACCTCTTCTGCATGCTGAAAGAATAAACGAATCTCACCTGAAAAATTTCCCTTTATATTTGCTAGCACTTCTGCTGTACCCAACAAAATAGCCGCGTGAGCATCATGCCCACATGCATGCATTACACCTTTATTCACAGACGTATAAGGTTTACTTGTCTCCTCTTGAATTGGCAAAGCATCTATATCAGCTCGAATCGCAATTACTTTCCCTTGCTTCACACCTCTTTTAATTGCTAGTACACTATACTTCGTCGGTCTCGTTACTTCAAAAGAAGAAAATGAGCATAATGTATCATATATAAATTGCGAAGTTTCTTTTTCATGAAATGATAATTCCGGATACTTATGGAAGTGCCTTCTCCATTTCACGATATTTTCTTCCGAAATTAGATTCTTCCACACTCTATTCATGATAATTTCCTCCTTTTCAAAATAACTAGAAATTTAAAAGTTTACTCCATCTTGAATGATTAATAAAAACAAATACTGTATTTTTACGTATTCTTATAGTCCACTTTTATGTATTCACACAATCTCCTTTCTATTTACATGTCAAACCCATTACAAATTCATGCTGAATGTAATATAATTGCTAAGTTAGGGATTTTCTTTTTTAGTATTTAGTGCTAATATCAAAAAAGAGCCTTTTGACTTATTTTTACCTAAAATGTGGGATTTTGTTTTTTTCACAATAATGTAGGACATGATACCTACAAAGAGCTATTATTTCATTAAGAGAGGGAAAGACATGGAAAGATTAAAAGAGATATGGTCTCGACCACTCACACAATGGGTTGCAAAGACGGTTTATTACCTTGCAATTTTATTTGCATTACTTTGGTTGTATGGATTCCATGATACAAACACAAGTACATTTATTTACAATGAATTCTAGGGTGGGAACGTTATGAAGTTATTAGAACAAATTGAAAAGTGGGCTGCAGAAACGCCTGATCAAACCGCTTTTGTTTGGCGAGATGCGAAAATTACGTACAAACAATTAAAGGAAGATTCTGATGCGTTAGCACATTGGATTTCTTCTGAGTATCCAGACGATCGTTCACCAATTATGGTGTATGGCCATATGCAACCTGAAATGATTATTAACTTTTTAGGATGTGTAAAAGCTGGACATGCTTACATCCCTGTAGATTTATCTATCCCAGCTGATCGTGTACAACGTATTGCTGAAAATTCTGGTGCGAAATTACTTTTATCGGCAACAGCAGTAACTGTAACTGATTTACCAGTTCGCATCGTAAGTGAAGACAACTTAAAAGATATTTTCTTTACTCATAAAGGGAACACTCCAAATCCTGAACATGCGGTAAAAGGTGATGAGAACTTCTACATTATTTACACATCAGGAAGCACAGGTAATCCGAAAGGGGTTCAGATTACTTATAACTGCCTTGTTAGCTTTACAAAATGGGCTGTAGAAGATTTCAACTTACAAACGGGGCAAGTATTCTTAAACCAAGCACCTTTCTCATTCGATTTATCTGTCATGGATATTTACCCATCATTAGTAACAGGTGGGACACTTTGGGCAATCGATAAAGATATGATTGCACGTCCAAAAGACTTGTTTGCTTCTTTAGAGCAATCGGATATACAAGTATGGACTTCCACACCATCTTTCGCAGAGATGTGTTTAATGGAAGCATCTTTCTCTGAGAGTATGCTACCAAACATGAAAACATTCTTATTCTGCGGTGAAGTGTTACCAAATGAAGTAGCTAGAAAATTAATTGAGCGTTTCCCAAAAGCAACAATTATGAATACGTACGGTCCAACTGAAGCTACTGTCGCTGTAACAGGTATTCACGTTACAGAAGAAGTGCTTGATCAATACAAATCACTTCCAGTTGGCTACTGTAAATCAGACTGCCGCCTTCTTATTATGAAAGAAGATGGTACGATTGCGCCTGATGGTGAAAAAGGTGAAATCGTAATTGTTGGTCCAAGCGTAAGCGTTGGATATTTAGGAAGCCCTGAATTAACAGAAAAAGCATTTACTATGATTGACGGTGAGCGCGCCTATAAAACAGGCGATGCTGGCTATGTTGAAAATGGTCTTCTATTCTATAATGGTCGTCTTGATTTCCAAATTAAGCTGCATGGTTATCGAATGGAATTAGAAGAAATTGAGCATCACCTTCGTGCTTGTTCTTACGTAGAAGGAGCAGTTATCGTTCCAATTAAAAAAGGTGAGAAATACGATTATTTATTAGCGGTTGTTGTTCCTGGAGAACATTCATTTGAAAAAGAATTCAAATTAACATCTGCAATCAAAAAAGAACTCAATGAGCGATTACCAAACTACATGATTCCACGTAAATTCATGTATCAATCTTCTATTCCAATGACACCAAATGGAAAGGTAGATCGCAAAAAATTATTGAGTGAGGTTACAGCATGACCGCATATGGATCATTTTATTTTTTCGCTATAGTGGGCATTTTATTAATACCTACTATCATAGCTGGATTAAAAGGTAAAATGTTGCGTAAATATAATGCCGTTTTAACACTAGTCATGCTTGCTATTATCTTCTCGGATAAACCGAAGCAAGCAATTATGTTAGCCGCATTTATTATTTGGCAATATGCCTTAATTAAAGGCTATTTATTATTAAGAAAACAAAAGAATAGTACACTCACTTTTTGTGTAGCTGTTATTTTATCGATTTTGCCACTTATTTTGGCAAAAATCGCACCGTTTGCACCTGATCTAAAGTTTATTGTATTTCTAGGAATGTCCTATGTAACATTTAGAGCAGTACAAATGGTATTTGAGGTTCGTGATGGCTTAATTAAAGAACTATCCTTCTTTAATTTTTGGGAATTCGTTTTATTCTTCCCAGCTATTTCAACGGGACCTATCGATCGTTACCGTAGATTCCAAAAAGATATTCAAAAGCCACCTAGCGCTGAGGAGTATCAAAACTTATTATATACAGGATTAAACCGTATTTTCCAAGGTTTCTTGTATAAATTTATTATCGCTTACTTAATAAAACAATATTTTATGGATCCCGCATTTGCACAGCAAGATACAATTCTATCTAATATGATTTACATGTATAGCTATAGCTTATATTTATTCTTCGACTTTGCTGGTTATAGCTCATTTGTAATTGGTGTAAGTTATATGATGGGAATTAAGACGCCAGAAAACTTTAATAAGCCATTCATTAGCCGTAATATTAAAGACTTCTGGAACCGCTGGCACATGAGTTTATCATTCTGGTTCCGTGATTTTATTTACATGCGTTTCGTCTTTTTTGCAACGAAGAAAAAGTTAATTAAGAACCGTTACACAATTTCGTATATCGGTGCATTTTTAAACTTTTTCATCATGGGAATTTGGCATATTACTGGTGAGCATGTGTATCAATACATTATTTATGGTCTCTATCATGCCGCACTGTTCATTTTATTCGATATTTTCGAACGAAAAAACAAGAAGCATAAGTTTTGGCCAAACAATAAATTTACACACGTCCTTGCGATCGTAATTACGTTCCACGTTGTATGTTTCGGTTTCCTTATTTTCTCTGGACACCTTAACAGATACTTTTAATGCACTCTTCTTATAACTAATAAGAAGTTGCACATATAATATATTTCGGATATAAAGGAGATTTTAAAAATGGCAGAATTCAAAGAGCAAGTATTAGATATTTTAGAAGAAGTATGTGAAAACGATATTGTGAAAGAAAACTTAGATGTTCAATTATTTGAAGAAGGTATTCTTGATTCTTTCGCTGTAGTATCTTTATTAGTTGAATTCCAAGAGCGTTTAGATATTGAAGTTTCTATTTCTGATTTTGACCGTGACGAGTGGGCTACTCCAAACATGGTTATTAAGAAGTTGGAAGAAATCCGATGAACAAAGCAAAATTTGGTCCGATGCTTTTAGCATTGGCCCTTTTTGCTGTATTCTTACTTATTCCAACGCGCTTCCTACTTCCACTTTTAAGTGATGAAAAAGTAGAACAAGCTGCAACTTCTTTAAAAGAAGAAAAGATTCAAAGTATGATTTTACAGCAAAAGATGTTAGCAGACTCGAAATACCTTCCGATGTATGGATCATCAGAATTCGCACGTATGGATGCTTACCATCCATCAAACTATTTCAAAGTAAAGCCTGAAGGCTTCACACCATTCCTACTTGGACGCGGTGGAACACAAGATCTTGTACATGTATTAAACTTTGCATCTACAATGGATCAATTGAAGGATAAGAAAATGGTATTCGTTCTTTCTCCGCAATGGTTTGTGCCACAAGGTATTGATGAAACACACTTTGCACCTAACTTTTCAAAACAACAAGGTTACCACTTCATTTTCAACGATGATGTAAAACCTGAAATGAAAAAGCAAATTGCAAAACGTTTATTAAACTTTGAGATTGTTAAGAAAGAAACTTTACTTAAAATTTCGCTTGAAGGTATCGTTTACGATGATACAAAGCATAAAGTAAAAGCACTTGCTGCTAAACCTTTCGCTTATATTTATCGAAACATTTTAGATCGCAAAGATTTATTTACAGCAATGTTTAATATTAAACCGCATAAAGAAAAACTTGACCCTTCATTAAAACAAATGAACTGGGATGAAGCTCGTAAACATGCAGATCAAACAGGTGCAGCGGAATCTGGATCTAACGAATATGGTATCGAAGATGGTTACTTCAACAGCAAAATCAAGAAGAAATTAAAACAACGTGAAGGCTACTTAAAAAATGATGCTTATGATCAATCGCCAGAATATGAAGATTTACAAATTGCACTTGATTTATTAAAACAATCTGGTGCAAAACCACTCTTCATTTCTGTTCCTGTAAAAGGTCCTTGGTACGATTACGCTGGCTTCCCGAAAGAACGCCGAGAATTGTACTATAAGAAAGTTCATGAGCAAATTGAGAAAGCTGGCTATCCAATTGCCGACTTCTCAAATCATGAGTATGATAAGTACTTCTTAAAAGATCACATGCACTTAGGTTGGAAAGGCTGGGTTTATATCGATGAAGCCATCCAACAATTTTATAAAGCAAACTAAAGAAAAGACCGCTTGAATTATTCAAGTGGTCTTTTTCTATATACATTTTGCAATTGTTCGATTACGTTATCTGCTTCTTTCATCACTCGCTCCACTACATGCTGAGCTGATTCCATTCGTGCTAATGATGACGCTTGTCCTGCCCAAAGCGACATATATTCTCCTTTATTACGTTTTGCTGCTTCTTGGCGTATTTTAGAGGTTAATACATTTTGCACTGGATACATCGGAAGCCCTTCTTCTTTCCCTTCATGCTTCTCTATAAATTCATTACGAATACCCCGTGCATATTTCCCGGAAAACGCACGAGTCACAGTTGTACTCGTATCTGTACTACGTAAAACCGCTTGTTTATATACATCATGCGTAATACTTTCTTCACTCGTTAAAAAGGCTGATCCCATTTGAACAGCTTCTGCCCCCAGTGTAAATGCCGCAACAAGCCCTTGTCCGTTCATTACACCACCTGCTGCAACAATCGGGATATGAGGGACAGCTGCTACTAACTGCGGAATTAATGCGAACGTCCCAATCATAGCGTCCTGTTCTTTCCCGATAAACGTTCCTCTATGCCCCCCCGCCTCGCTACCTTGACCGACAATAATGTCTACTCCTAATTCAGCAAGTACTTTCGCCTCTGCCACATGAGTAGCTGTTCCGATGACTTTAATTCCTCTTCTTTTCAATTCATCTATTTCTTCTTTTTCTAACGTTTGAAATGCAAAGCTAACGACTGGCACGTTTTCTTCTACTAACACTTGTAATTGTTCTTTATAACTTTTTGGAAGCTTTAACTGCTCTTCTTCCTCTATACCGAATTCTCTATTCACTCCGCTAAGTAATCCCTTGGCCAAATTTATCTTCTCTTCTTCTATTTGTATCTCTTTCGTTAGCAGTAAATTCACACCGAAAGGCTTATCCGTTCGTTCCCTTATTTTATAAATTGCATCACGAATTTGTTCAGGGCTCATATAGCCTGCTCCAAGCGTTCCTAATCCTCCGCTATTACTTACAGCTGCAACAAGCTCAGGCGTCGTAATTGCACCTGCCATACCCGCTTGAATGATGGGATACTTAATTTGTAATGTATCTATAACTCGACTTGTAAACATCATTTCTCCTCCTATTCCCTTTATATCTTCTTTATTTGACAAACTTTCCCCTTCTTTTACAAGGATTGAACTTCCTATGAAGCGAATATATTGAAAGTGAAGGAGGCTGAAAACAATGATATATCCAAATGCATTACAACAAGGTGATACAGTAATGATTATTGCACCGTCCGGCCCACCAACAATTGAAAATGTATTAAAAGGGGTAAACGTACTACAAGAAATGGGTTTATCTGTAGTAATCGGGAAGAGTGTTTATGAGAAGTACGGATATTTAGCTGGAAGGGATCAAGTTCGGCTCGATGATATACATGAAGCATTTTCAAATGATGAAGTAAAGGCCGTTTTCTGTGCACGAGGTGGTTACGGAAGTGCTCGTCTCCTCCCTCACATTCAATATGAAATCATTCAGCAAAACCCTAAAATCTTTTGGGGATATAGCGATATTACAGCTTTACACACTGCCTTTTCACGTTATGCAAAGCTTGTTACTTTTCATGGCCCAATGGTAGAAGAATTAGGTAAAGGTGTAGATTCTCTTTCTTTATCTTCTTTCAACCAACTATTTCACCCATATTCAACTATCTTATCTGCTTCAGAATGTATCGTACCTAGCTCTTCCCGTACAGTTACAGGTCAGTTAGTTGGCGGCAATTTAGCGGTGTTAACGAGTATCATTGGCTCCTCCTACGAGATAAATACAGCCAATAAACTTTTATTGCTTGAAGACATTGGGGAAGAACCGTATCGCGTTGATCGTATGTTAAATCAGCTACTTTTATCTGGAAAGTTTAATGAATGTAGTGGTGTTATTTTTACAAGTTGTCATGACTGCACTCCTTCTAAACCATCTCAATCATTGCAAACAATACTATATGAATATTTCACTTCATATGCTATACCTGTCCTATTCGGTTTACCGATTGGACATATAAGCCCAAACATCGGAATCCCTCTTGGAGCTACAGCGACAATAAATACAAATAATAAAACACTCTCTATTTCTTCTGGCATAGCCACTCCGTGTTCAAATTAAAAAGGAAAAGCGATTACGCTTTTCCTTTTATTTATAATAATTAAAAATTCGTCCAGATGCGATATCTGCAATTTCTTCTGGAATAAATGTTTTACTTATATCAGTACCGACATTTAATACGGCTGTAGCATCTTTCTCAATACTACTAAATAATTCTTTCCCACGTATCGTAATAAGGGGTGTTCCTTCTGGCAACACGTCTTTTACAAATTCCATTTGTGTAAAGAACGGAACGATCCATCTACCCTCTCCTTGGAAATGACGCAAACGAAGTATCCCTTCTGTTGCCCCTTCCTCTGCTTCTAGTGAGCCAGCAACATAAAACTCAGTAGATAAGAGCAATTCATAAAATTCCTTTTGCTTTTGTTTGTCATCCCCTGCTACAACAAGTACTTCTTCTATTCTCTTTACCGGAATTTGCTCCATATGATGCCACCCCTATTTTCAAAATAATTGTACTTAAATTATACGAAATATTCTTATTTTTTTCTACATAATTCGCAATTATTTTCTTAAAATAATTTCAATACTTCTTTTGTCGTCATAATTGTAGCAAACTCTTCATGTAAATTTACAAGTGTCATATTATGAATATCTTCTGCACTATACTCTTTACCATCTAGACCATTACGGTTAAAAGTAGCCGTCGCATCACTCACTAAATATGTTTTAAATCCTAAATTCCCTGCCATTCGTGTCGTAGTCTCCACACAATGATTTGTCGTTAATCCTACAATCACTACTGCATTACATTTGTTCTCTCTTAATTGCTCTTCTAAATTTGTCCCAATGAATGCGCTATTAACAGATTTTTGAATAACCACTTCACCTGGTAGTGGTTGCAACTCTTCTTTAAAGTTGACTGTTTCCGCTCCCTCATAAAACATCGACTGATCATTTTCTTTATTTACATGTTGAATATGAAAAACTGGTCGTTTCCTTTTTCTCCATTCTGCTAACAAAATTCTCATATTTTCTTCAGCAAAAAGATTATTTCTCTCACCCCAGTATGGTAATTGAAACGCCTTTTGTACATCAATTATAATAAGTGCTATTTGATTATTCATCATTTTCTCCTTCTTTCGGCTGCAATTGAAACAGAAAACCCAATTGTTGTGACGCAGTAATAAAACAAATATAAGCGCAAAGCTCTACAATTTCTTTTTCCGTCCAGTATTGTTTCAACACACGAAACATATTGTCATCTATCGCTTGTTTATCATGAACAAACGTATGTGCAAAAGTAACGGCTACACTTATTTCCTCTACTTTTTGCATATCATCAGGCCTTCCCTTTGCCATACAGTACGGACATTCATTCCCGTAAGCTAATGTTCTTCTTACTTGCTCCTTCAACTCTGCCGAGAGAGTTCCTTTACTATACAATGTATTCTCTACCATACTCCATGAATGTAATAACTCTGGATTATGCCCTAATAACTTTTGAAACTTTGTATTTCCCACATTTGATAATGAAATTCTCTCCATCATTTCCCCTCCTATTTCCTTCTATTTTATTGTAAAATAAATAAAGTTCTCTTTACATTTCATATGAATCTTAATTTATATTTTTCCTTTACAAAAATTATCATTTTACTGGAGGTATATTTACAAATGCAACTAGACCGTGTTGATCGAAAAATTTTAAATGAATTATATAATGATAGTCGCCTTTCCATGCGTGAATTGGCGAAACGAGTAAACTTATCTGCTCCGTCTACTGCAGAACGTGTTCGTAAACTCGAAAGTGAAGGCGTGATCCAAAAGTACACAATCGATATCGATTATAAAAAAGCAGGACTTGTTTTAGACTGTATTTTAGAAATCACTTTAAAAAACGGTGATACAACACGTATGCAACAGTTTATTCAGTCCTATCCATCTGCAAGTTTTTGTTACCGCGTAACAGGAAGCTTATGCTACATTGTAAAAATTTCTGTTCCTTCACTCGTTGAACTTGAAGAATTTATTAATGATGTTTCTTCATATGCAACGACTGTTTCTCATATCGTATTATCAGAAATATCTCTTACTCCTGATATTGAACATATCTTTCCAGAAGATTAATTAATTTTTATTCATAAAATATATAAAAACCCCTTACAATAAGAATAAAAATAATATATTATGTATTAAAATACATATAGTTCGAGAAAGGGGCTTTACATTGAAAATCTGGTTTTATGAAAAAACGGCACAATTAGATGACTTGCTTGGCATTTGGGACAATGTTCCGACTATCCCTCGAATTGGTGAAAAAGTTGAGATTTTAAAAGCAGTCCGCACTGTTACAGATATTAAATATGTAAAGAACGGCAATAATTTTCGTGTGGAAATTATCACAAAGTAAAAAGTAGCTCACAAGGAGCTACTTTTTACTTATCTATCATGCGCTTTCTTTATAACGATTTTATCGTCTTCTACAGATACTGTTACATAATCATTTTCTTCTAACCCGAGCTTATTTACAGCCTCATCTGGTAGCTCTACAGCCATCAATCTATCTGTTACAATCACTTGACTATACACTTCATTTTCTTGTGATGCACTCACTACTTTTTCCTCATTTATGAAGCGCACTGGTGGCACACCCACTTCTTTTACCGTACGCCATTGTTTCCAAACGTAAGGAATTAACCAAAGTAATCCAACAACTGTAAGACCGATACCGATCCATACATTACTTTGCGCTTGTAATTCAGGAATTGAAATTGCGCTACTCTCTTCTCCGCCAACAAATTGCATACTTGTTGCAATGAAATTATTTAAAGCGTGTACAGCGATATTCGTCCATATATTTTGTGTCTTTATGTATAAAAGACACATAACAACACCAAACATGAACGCACCAATAACATCAAAATGTCCTAAGCCAAAAATAATGGAAGATATAATGACAGCTTTTTTAATCCCCCATTTATAAGCCATTCGCTGTAAAAAGAAACCTCTAAAAATAACCTCTTCCATAATAGGTGCTAATACACATGCTGAAATGAAAGTAAATATCGTCATATATATGTTACTCGTATTAATAACAGTTCCGTCTTCTAACATAGTAACTAAGAAATTCGGTAACGTATGTGCTAATATGTAAAATTGAATATGAGATATACCAACGGAAAAAATCATTCCCATTATCGTTGCTAATACAATTAATCCCCACGGTAAACGTCCTGGTTTATCAAAAAAACTATTGAATACAACATTATTTTTATTTGTTTTTACGTATAACCAAAATAACGGAAATACAAAAAATAAAGTTATTTGTGAAATAACCTCCATCGTATTCTCAGAAACATTGGCTAGACTTAATGGGATCATCGTAAGGAACAATCCTATAATCATCCATCCAAAAAAGCTGCGTAGTCTTATACGTGAAAATGCATAGTGCACATAGAACACCTCCAAAGATAGTAAAAATAAATGGTGTGATAACTAAATATTAATATAAATATAGTTGAAATTCTTCCTATTTTTCTCAAATTATTTCGAACGACATATATAGTAATTTTTTCTTTCCTTTGAAATCTATGAAAAAGTTATGTAATAAAAATCCCCGTTTTTACAAGCGGGGATTTCTTTTATTATAATACGTCACGTTTTTGGAATAATGCACTTGATGCTACAAGTAATACAACAAAGTATACAGCTACAAGTAATAAGGAAGTTGTAAATGTAAACTCTGTAAATGTAGGTTCCGCTCCGCCGCTTACTAATTTATTGCTATCGTACACACTTAAATTTAAATGGAAAAACACTACAAACTTCGCTACACCTTTTGCAAACATCATTAACATCATATTAATTGCTCCTTGTAAGAAGAAGAGGAACATCGTAATAATTAATGGTAAGACAGACTTTCTAAATACGTTCGCTAAGAAAAATGCAAGTGTCGCAAAGAAGAGCGGTGAAAGTACTTGATATACAGTAGATTTCATTACGATTCCTAACGTTAATTCTGTTTTACTACCATCCATTACGATTCCGCCGATAATCATTGAAATGATCATGTTAGCAAATATGATAAATACTATAGTAAGTAATACTGTAATATATTTAGAGAATAAAACTGTCATTCGTTTTCTTGGACGGATTAATAGCTGCTTAATTGTACCTTTTTGAAACTCATCCGTAATCATACGAGAAGCAATCGTAATTCCAAAAATTGTTGCAAACAAAGTAATTAAACCAATCTCTGAACTTGCAAAATCTAAATAGGATCCTTTAAATTCAGTTCCGTCTCCCCATTTCAGCATCGCTAAAACTCCCAAAATCTCCAATACTGCAATAACACCAATTAAAATATACATACCTTTTTTCGCATGCAACTTTAAAAATTCATTTTGAATTAATTTCAACATTACGCTTTCACTCCCCCTGTAATCGCTAAGAACTCGTCCTCTAACGTTTTATTTTGAACAGTAACTCCGTATACAAGCACATCGTCATTCACAAGTTTCTTTACAAGTTGTGGAATTTCTTCTTTCGTTACAGATACTACAATGACATTTCCTTGCGCCTTACCTTGAACGATTTCATTTGCTTTCTGTACTTGATCTACTTCAAACGCTACAACTACTGTCTCATCATGTTTTGCTTGTTCATGTAAGTTGTACTCTTGTACAAACTCACCTTGCTTAATAATAACGACGCGATCACACATGAGTTCAATTTCACTTAATAAGTGACTTGATACGATTACAGCAATATTCTCTTCTTTCGCTAAACGTTGTAAATAATCACGAATTTGACGAATACCAGCTGGATCTAATCCATTTGTCGGTTCATCTAAAATTAAAATTTTCGGCTGATGAAGTAATGCCTGTGCAATTCCTAAACGCTGTTTCATACCAAGTGAATATGTTTTCACCTTTTTATGAATCGCATGCTCTAGTTCAACAAGCTTTACAATCTCAGCAATGCGCTCTTTACTAATTGGTGTAATGGCCATGTTCGCAAAATGCTTTAAGTTTTGCATTCCTGTCATATAATCATATAGTTCAGGATTTTCTACAATTGCTCCAATTTGCTCTAGTGCCTTTTCACGCTCCGTGCGAATACTATGACCACAAATTGTAATATCGCCCTCTGTCATTGAAATAAGACCTGTCATCATACGAATTGTCGTCGTTTTACCACTACCATTCGGTCCAAGGAACCCGTACACTTCCCCTTCGCGAACTTCAAATGATAAACCGCGAATAATTTCCGTTCCACCAATCCTTTTTCGAACATTCTCCAACTTTACTACTACGTTTCCCAATGCCGATTCCTCCTTTAGACTTCTAGTTTTTTATCGATTATGCGACCTGTTATATAAACAAGTAGAATAAATATTCCTATAGAAAAACTAAGGCTATATAAATTCATAAGTTTTTCCGGATAGAGCAACACATCCGCCCCTGATGATTCATCTATATATACTAATTTTTTTATTAAAGGTGCAGTAGGTGCAAGACCACCCAACATTCCATATATAGTACCTAATAATTTTGTTACTAGTAAAAATAAGAAAAATATAATTGGATATTTTAACTTCTTCTTTTTCAAAGAAAACACTTTAACGCTTGCTACTGAAAAAAGTAATACTAGCAATATGCTAGATAAATTAAATACATATAACATAGTACTAAAGAGGTGCTTTAGTGGATTGAATACACTTTGTGTAAATAATACTTCATAGAGCTCTGTACCTTTTATTATTTTCATAGAAATACCATATAAAAAAATAGAGCCTATTAATTCAAAAATAAGTAAATAAATCACAGCATATAACAATATTGCTAAAACAATCTTTTTACCGGATATCGATGTTAACCGAAATAATGTGCTTTCAGTCATTTTTCCAAATGCAGACACCGCCTGAATAACTATCATTGCTAAAAAAGTTATATATACTAGAATAACGAAACTAACTATAATTGTTTGTCTTACTTCTCCTGATTCTTGCTTAATATAATTTCCCAAACTTACGAAAGCTACAGCGACAACGAATATAAATGATAACAAAGAAATAATTATTTGCTTTTTATTTATATTGTACATATATATTAAGCTCGGCTTCATCTACTAAACACCTCCTTAAACACCTCTGTAACAGCTTTTCCTCTCTGAAAACGCAACTCTTCTACATTTTCATACAATACAATTGCTCCATCTTTTAAAAAGATCACTTCATCAAAAATATTTTCAACTTCATTTATTAAGTGCGTCGAAATTAGTATCGTACAATCTTCGCGATAAAACTGTAAAATAAGTTCCAGTACGTGTGCCCTAGAAATGAGATCAATTCCGCCTAGTGGTTCATCTAGTACATATAACTTCGCTTTCCGAGAAAACGTTAAAATAATTTGTAGCTTTTCAACCATCCCTTTTGATAAAGCTGTAATTTTTTCTTCTAACGGTATTTTAAATTCCGCAACCGTATCTACCGCTTTTTGAATATCGAAGTCTTTATAAAAATCTCGGTAGAAAAATAAAAAATCTTTTACCGTCATCCAATCATCAAATACTGGTTTATCCGACATAAAAGAAACAATTTCTTTCGTTTCTAATCCTACCTTTTGACCAGCGATTGTAATGCTACCTTCAGAAGGGTGCTGCAGACCAGCAATCATTTTCAATAACGTCGTTTTCCCGCTCCCGTTATCTCCAACAAGCCCTATAATTTTCCCTTCAGTAATCTCTATGTTTAATTCACGGATCACAGCTTTCAATCCGTACCTCTTCCATAAGTTTTCTATTTTTAATAACTCTGTCATTCGCTCTCCTCCCTTTTCTCATGTAATGAAGAACGAAGAATTGTAACAATTTCTTCTTCTGAAAAACCTAAATTGTCCATTCCATCTATAAAAGAGTGAAGTAATTCTTTCGCCATCTCTTTTCGCAGCTCCATAATTTTCTCCCCTTCATTCGTTACATATCGTCCCATTCCTCTACGCGTTACAACAACTCCATCTCGTTCTAGCTCTTGAAATGTACGCTGAATCGTATTTGGATTTACTTGTAATTCACTCGCTAATTCACGTACAGAAGGAATTTTATCACCAGGCAATAAATGTCCTGTTACGATTTCTTTTTTTATGTATTCCATTACCTGAATGTAAATTGGTGTATTTGGAGAAAACACTATTTTCATTTCTTCCCTCCTTTTGTATCGGTGTACTAGTTAAATAATACACTGATACAAAAGGATTGTAAATACCCATTTACTTACAAAAAAATTCTATCCGTTAGCTAGATAGAATTTTTCAAACAGAAATCGTTATAAGAAAATAATAGTGTTATGTAAACAAAACCATAAAGAAAAGCTGTCTTATCAATGAATAAGACAGCTTTTCTTTATGATCATATATTAAAAATTAAACACGAAGTCATCATCAGATAACTTTTCAACGTTCGTTGCTTTTACGTAACCATTTCCTTTTACAGAGAAGAAATCATGGTTTTTCGTATCTGTACGTAAACCATTTAAAACGATTGGGTTAATTTCTTCCTCTTCAAACTTCGGCTCAAGTCCTAAGTTCATAAGTCCTTTATTCGCATTGTAACGAACGAAACGATTTACATCTTCTACAAGACCGATAGAAGTGTAAATTTCTTCTGTGTATGCCATTTCGATTTCATATAGTTCCATTAATAACTCTTGCGTTTCTTTTTGCACTTCTTGTTGATCTTCTGCAGAAAGTTCCGCGAAGATTTGTTGTGCTAAAATACCGACGAATACGCCGTGAATTGACTCATCACGAATTATTAAGTTAATAATCTCACCACTTGCTGTTAGTTTTCCTTGACCAGCTAAGTAAAGCGGATAGAAGAATCCACTATAGAATAAGTAACTTTCTAAGAACACACTTGCTACCATTGCCATGTATAACTCTTTTTTCGTCACTTCAGGTTTTAATAAACGACGATAGTAACTCGTAATAATACCAGCCTTTTTCTCAAGTAACGGATGAGTATCTACCCAGTCAAAAATCTCATCGATTTCTTCTTCAGTAGCTAATGTTGTAAAGATATGACTGTAACTCTTCGCATGTACTTCTTCCATTGCACCCATGAAAGCTAATACACTCTTCGCTTGTAAATTTTCAAGATGAACAAGTACAAGTGGCATCCCTTCGCCGCCTTGTTTCGTATCTAAAAGTGTTAAACCACCTAATACACGCTTATAAGCAATTTGCTCTTCTTTTGATAATTGCACCCAAGTATTTTTGTCAGAAGACACCGCGATTTCTTCTTCTGTCCAAAACTGAGCGATGTTTTGCTTCCAAAACATTAAACTAAAATCATCTTCTTTTTTGTTCCAGTTTACCGCACGCATTCAATCGCCCCTTCTCTAAATATGATAACTAAGCATGAGCAGGGTTCAGAAAACCCTGCTCATCATGTCTCACTTTTTATATTAAACGGTACAAGCCACACACTCTTCCACGCTTAATTTACGCGTTCTCGTATAATACAGACTCTTTAAGCCTTTTTTATGTGCATAGATGTAGTAACGTGCTAATTCACGTGTTGAAATATCACTATTAACGTAAAGAATTGTACTAATCCCTTGGTCAATATGTTCTTGAATTTCTGCGATTAAATCAATTAATTTAAACTGATTCATATCGTAAGAAGATTTATAGTACCAGAACGTATCTTTTGATAAATACGGCATTGGATAATATGTTGTCGCATTCGCATACGTTCTTGATTCGATTTGACTTACGATCGGCATTACGCTTGAAGTTGCATTTTGAACGTAACTGATTGATTGTGTCGGAGCGATAGCAAGACGATATGAGTTATATAAACCATTCTTCTGTACTTGCTCTTTTAAACTTGTCCAATCTTCTTTTGTTGGAATATGAATTCCTTCAAATAATTGCTGAACTTTTTCAGTTACTGGACTGTAATCTGTCGTTTCATACTTTTCAAAGTATGTGCCGCTCGCATAATCAGATTTATCGAAGTCTTTAAATGTCTCGCCTTTTTCTTTAGCGATTTCCATACTTTTCTCAATAGAGTAGTAATTTAACATCATAAAGAATGTACGAGCGAATTCTTTCGCTTCTGCACTTTCATAAGCGATTTTATTTTTTGCTAAATATCCGTGTAAGTTCATTGCGCCAAGCCCTACTGAATGAAGCTCATCATTAGCTTTTTTCACAGTTGGTGCATTCGGAATAATCGTCATATCAGAAACAGCTGTTAAAGCTTCCATTCCCGCATGAACCGCTTCACGAATTTCTTTGTTTTCCATTACATTTACGATATTTAACGATCCTAAGTTACAGTTAATATCACGACGAATAATGTCATCTGTACCGTAATCATTTATTTCAGAAGTTTCTTGAAGCTGGAAGATTTCTGTCTCGAATGTTCAACCGAGTTCGCTACTCCTCAGTCCGTTGCTCATGCAACTGCTGTATGTCACCATACAGGACAGACTATATCATCACCTACAGCATTACCTGATTAGGTGCTCCGCTTTTCGAACGCCAATCGCTTGCGCTCTACTCCCATAAGGGATAGTCGTTAGGCTTTTACTTATCTTAATCTTTCAGAAAGTCTCTTATTACTTTATGTTGTCCCATAACTCTGCTATACAAAATAATAA
This sequence comes from Bacillus sp. CD3-5, assembly GCF_006349665.1. Taxonomy (NCBI): domain Bacteria; kingdom Bacillati; phylum Bacillota; class Bacilli; order Caryophanales; family Bacillaceae; genus Bacillus; species Bacillus sp. CD3-5. The sequence goes on from NZ_VEPX01000013.1 coordinate 89,432, forward strand.
GATACATTCTGAACTTTTATATTTTCATTCTAAGATAAGATTTAGCACGGTAGGTTACCTCAAATTTGAGGCTTTCCCCGTTTAACGGAGTTTTCGACTAGCATTTCTACTAGAAGGTGCTACATATTTAACACAAGTTCGACATCTTCACAGTTCCAATATCCTTCAGTGGATGTTGATTATTTGCATTTGATTTAAACATTAAGTACGGATAACCCGACTCAAGCTGAATCATAGCAATTTTAATAAGCATATCACGTGCACTAATATCTAGCGGCTTCTTCTTCACTTTCGGATTGCTCATTAATTCATCGTACATTTCATCGATATCAATGTCATCTAAATGCTTTCCGTATTCTTTATACACCGTATAAGGCGCGAAAACATGGAAAGGTTCGTTTTTCTCAGCAAGCTCAAAGAACTTACTTGGAACGATAATTCCGATTGATAGAGACTGAATACGGCTCTTCTCATCGGCATTTATTTTTTTCGTATCAAGGAATTCAATAATATCCCAATGGAAAATGTTTAAGTATACTGCGCCAGCACCTTTTCGTTGGCCAAGTTGATTCGCATATGAAAACGAATCTTCAAGTAATTTCATAACAGGTACTACACCACTTGCAGCGTTGTCGATACCTTTAATTTGCTCACCGCGTGCGCGTAGCTTAGATAAGTTTAAAGCTACTCCTCCGCCGATTTTTGATAATTGCATTGCAGTATTAATGTTAAAGCCGATTGAATTTAAGCTATCATCCATCTCTAACAAGAAACAAGACACCATTTCTCCTCTTCTGCTTCTTCCCGCATTTAAAAAGGTTGGTGTCGCTGGTTGGTAGTTTTGTTTGACAATCATGCTTGCGAATTGTTTTGCCTTCGCAACATCACCGCGTCCTAAGTATAATGACACAATTGCTACACGATCTTCATAGCTTTCTAAGTATTGTTTTTGATCATTTGTTTTTAACGCATAATCTTTGTAAAACTTAGATGCTGCCATATAAGATTGGAACTCGAAGTTTTCACCATAAGCGATGTTATATACCTCTTCTACTTCCTCCAAGTTATACTCGTCCAGAACGTTGTAATAGTAATCATGTTCTTTCATATACTCCATTCGCTCTGCCACGCTATTAAAATGAACGGTATTCTCTCTAGCTTCTTCCATAAAGACTTCTAATGCCTCTTTATCTTTATGAAGCTGATAAAAACCGTCCTGCATTTGCGTGATTTCATTATTCAGTTCAATGTGTCGCAATCTCCCGCACCCTTTCCTTAAAATATTCTACATCGTTATTTGTTCCTGATAACTCAAATTTTGATACAATAGGCACTTCATATTTAGCAGAAATTTTGTCAGCACTTGCACCGAACATGTCTCCCCAGTTACGATTGCCGCTTGCAGATACGCCTTTTAATTTTTCATTATTGCGCTCTAAAAATTCTAAAACACGTTCTGGTACATTGCCAAAACCTGTTGTATACGTAATTAAAATAAAATCTTCATCTATTACTAGATCTTCACCAATTTGAACGGCCGGCATATTTAATTTGTGGATGAAACGCTTCACGTTTCCTGTCATAGAATCATATGCAACTAACATTTCCGACCCTCCCTTTTCAATCTATACTCTCTGTATGTTGTTTCTTGATTTCTCTATATATTGTATTACGTTTCAAAATAAGACACAAGATATATGTATAAATTCTTTCTTTTTTTAACTTTTACTTTTCGACAAGACCGTCGATTTTTTTCAATACAATGACTATGAAACAACATTCTAAAACTCATGTCAATAAAGTGCTTTTCAAAAAAGTTGTCAACGAATTTAACCTTATTTTTAAAAAAGTTAACAATATATTTTGTCATAAAACGGCAAATGCTGGAGGAATATATTTCTCCAGCATCACGCAAAAAAGAACAGACATGAAACGATAATCTGTTCTAAAAAACGATTACATTTATCAACTTTACTTTATTAAATATTATACATATACTTTCGATTCGCGTTACATACTAAAAGATAACTATTATAGAAAAAGATTATTATTATGGAAATTCAAGTTATTTATGAAAAGATTATGCAGAGTACTCAATACGCAAAATATCTTTTACAAATATATGATGTGGATTTTCATCTTTATCAATCATTGTACATACAGGAGCTTCTTCATCAAAGTATACAATCATTCCTTCTATGTACTGATACGTATGTTGAACTTGTACAGTTATTTTAATTTCTACAGCCTCTTCATATGCTCTTTTTATTTTCTGAAGCATTTTTGTCGAACACTTTCTTTTCTCTGGATACATGACCATTCCCATAAATCGGTTGCCGGCTCTATCTTTCCACATATAATCCCAATGCGGTAATATGCCTTGTTTAAAATCGCCCATAAGTCTCCTCCCTATATTCTTCTAGTTACGAACGTGGCGTTTCTGAGTATGTATAAATGACCTGTCCGCCGCGCTGTGCGTCACCAATGAAATGTTTAAAGTCTTCTCGATTTACTAAAACTTCTCTGAACGTATAAAATACATCTTTCGTAACAACATACTCCTTTATTTCACCATTTTTCAGCTGATCCAAAATTGTATTTGCTAATTCTTTATCCATGTATTTCACCTCTATGCAATATTTTATTTTAACTTATATTCTATAGGTCAACAACTGTAAAATTATCCAGATGCTATACCTTCATTTCATTTTCATTATTTTTCAAAAGATATCTCTTAATTATATGTCCACTAAATATCATATACTAACATAGCTACTTCTCTATATCAAACATTTCGACATTCAATTATGCAAAGTTCCATACCACTATGCTACAATATATAAATAGAACTAGGAGGGATACTATGATTCGGAAAGCAAAAAAGACAGATGCGAAACTGGTAGCACCTTTATTGTATAACGCTCTGCACGAAATTGCTGAAAAAATCACAGGTAGCACAGTTGAGACAGAAGTATTACTAGGACTTGAAACATGGTTCTCAAAAGAGAGAAATCGACTGAGCTATGAAAACTGTTTTGTATATGAGCAAGACGGGGGTGCAGTTGGAGTTATTGTCGCTTATCACGGTAGTGAAGCAACAATGCTTGATGCACCAATTGTACATCACTTAAGAGAATTACATAAAGATGAATCAATTACGTTAGAAAAAGAAGCTGAACTTGATGAATATTACATTGATACATTATCCGTTTCAAATGCATATGGCGGAAAAGGAATTGGTTCTAAATTAATTGAAGCTGCTGAAATTTATGCAACTGAAAAGGAGCATAAAAAAATCGCATTACTTGTTAATTTAGAAAACAAACGTGCCTATTCACTATACGAAAAACTAGGTTACAAAAAAGATCAAATCGTTATGCTTGTAGGCGAACCTTATGCGCATCTCGTAAAACCATTGAACATCAAAATTTCTATATCTTAAAAAGAAAGCACACGATTTATATAAATCGTGTGCTTTTATGTTAAATTCGTATTTAATACATTTGCATTCATCGCCTCATGAAACGTATATGTTGTACATCCCCATGGCCCTCTGTGCAAAATAGGAGAACCAGACCATCCCATCGCTCTCAGTTCGGCACCAATCATTACATTCACATAATTATGACCTACAAGAGCAATACTTCCATGTACCAGAGCGTAACGATGTAATAAGTAAGCCGCTTGTCTCGCCCTCTCTCTTACTTCCTTATAAGACTCAACATCTTTATGGTAACCAAGTATCCATAATGTTCGTCCGATAAACATCCATACGTTAGGCTTGCATTTTATCCATTTCGGAGCATAAAAGCTCGTGGGAACTGCAGCTTCTCTAAAGAGAGGATTTTGTATAAACGATAAAGAATCCATTAATTCAGCTACTGACTGTACAGCACACCGTTGATCACTTGATACAATCAATTTTGCTGCCTCAACCGCTTCTCTTGTTTCCATTGGTATAGGTGCTTTTTCTGTTATAGTATGTAAGTCATATCCTTTCATCCATTCATGAAAGGATGTAACCGTCATTGGTTCTATAGTACGATTTAAGCGACCATGACGAATAAAAGAAATCTTCATTCTTTCCACTCTCCATTCATCACTTACGAACTCTATTATGTACTATTTTTACATATCATACCACGCAAAAAAAGAAAGTTATACAACTTTACATATCCCCCCCACTCTCATGTGTGACCCCAGCATGTATCCCATCCATCCCATCAAAATATGTAGTCGTTTCATGATGACGAATCTTTTTTAAATTTATATAAGAAAATACAAATAAAGTTAATACTATAACACTCCCCACAAATTCAAACATCATTTTACCGCCTCTAATTTCTCCCACTTTAGTAGGTTATTGTATATTTTTATTATACCCCTATATAAAGATGTCTGCATTTAAACCTTTCTTTTTTTCTAATAACATGACATTTTTGCATATTTTCTTACAAAAAGTGAATATTTTTCGAATTTTTACTTTGGAAACATTTACAAAGTGGACAATATGGTTCAAAATAAGAGGAAATAAAAAAAACCAAAATTATTCTTTTTTGGGAAAACTGTAACAAGGAGAGTTGCTTATGCAGATCGCAGAAACTGGAGATATCATTGAATTTAAAGGTGGAATGCAAGGCCGTGTTCAAAAAGTAAATCAAAACTCCGTTATTGTAGATATAACAATTATGGAGAATTTTAGAGAACTAGATATGGAACCTCTTACAGTTGTAAGTCATAAAAACTATACTGTCATTAATCAAAATGCATAATATAATAGAAAGAAAGGATCTGTATGTTATACAGATCCTTTCTTTCTATTATATATTAACGATTATCAATTGTTTCTGGATATAAATCATGGTTCATCATGCGGTAGTCAGCCATTTGTTCATACTTCGTTCCTGGGCGACCGTAGTTACAGTAAGGATCAATTGAAATCCCTCCACGTGGTGTGAATTTACCCCATACCTCGATGTAACGTGGATCCATTAATTTAATTAAGTCATTCATAATAACGTTCATACAATCTTCGTGGAAGTCACCATGATTGCGGAAACTAAATAAATATAGTTTTAAAGATTTACTCTCTACCATTCTTTGTTCTGGAATGTAGCTAATATAAATTGTCGCAAAATCTGGTTGGCCTGTTTTCGGACATAAGCTTGTAAATTCAGGACAATTGAATTTTACAAAATAATCACGGTTTGGATGATTATTATCAAAAACCTCTAAAATTTCTGGGCTATATTCAAATAAATATTTTGTATTTTGATTTCCTAATAATGTTACATCTTTTAAATCTTCATCTAATCTTCCTGCCATTTTAAACATCCCTTCTTATTATACTCCGCGTTTATTTCCCCATACTAACGCATGAAGCTGCGGCAATACTTTTGCATTATTCATTTCTTTACGGTTAACCGCTTTTTCAATAAGCCACTCATACTTATCTAATAACTTTTTAATCAACATCGTATCATCCACAGTTTTTGTATCATCATTCCCTACTTGTAAGAAAAATGGTACATCTGGATAACGTTCGTGCATCTTAACTGCATACTCGAAATCATAATCGTCAAATACTACTACCTTTAAACTAATATCTTTTCCTGATAGTTTCTGAATCATAGCATCTAACTTCTGAAAATCAGTTTTCATTGTCGAACTTGGTGGTTTTGGAGAAATCGTTACCTCATCAATTTGGAGTAACCAATCTTGCCATTTACTCCCTTGCGTTTCGATTGCCGTTCGCATTCCATTCTCTTTTAATATAGAAAGAAGAAACTCAATATTTTTCAGCAATGCCGGATTTCCACCGGAAATCGTAACATGAGAAAAATTTTCGCCACCAATTTCTACAAGCTCATTCCAAACGTCTTCTGCTGTCATCTGTCTAATTTGATCTTTAGCAGATCCATCCCACGTAAAAGCAGAATCACACCAAGCGCAGCTATAATCACAACCAGCTGTACGGATAAACATCGTCTTTTGTCCTACAACCATTCCTTCACCTTGAATAGTCGGACCAAATATTTCTAAGACAGGGATCTTACTCATCGAGCATCCACTCCCGTCTTACTTCTGCATAACTAGTCGGAGTCTCAAATAGACGAACAAATTCAACACGAGCTCCTTTATATTCGTTCACACGATTATCTTTTGTTAACGCTTCTGCCATCTTTTCATAAATCCAAACGACCATATTTTCAGCAGTTGTATTCATCGCTGGTAACGTTTCGTTTAAATAACGATGGTCTAAATAAATTTCTATTTCATTCTTCCAAATTTCTTTTATATCTCCAAAGTCAATTGCAAGACCTATTTCATTTACATATCCACTAATCCCAAATACCACTTTATATGTGTGACCATGTAAGTTTTTACATTTTCCTTCATAACAGTGTAAATGGTGTGCTGCATCAAAAGTAAATTCCTTGCTGACCATTACTCGTTTATTATGATATTTGAGCTGTTTACGCTGAATATCCTTGTCCATTTTTTGCAAATTTTCTACGATGCGAAATCCAAAGAAATTCTCCATTAGTTACTCGCTCCTTCGCGTTCTTGTAGGTACGTATCTAATCCTGCTTTACGAAGTTGACATGCTGGACATTCACCGCAACCATCACCAATGATTCCGTTATAACATGTTAATGTTTTTTCTCGAACAAACTCGAATGCTCCAAGTTCATCTGATAATTTCCATGTTTCCGCTTTATCAATCCACATAAGTGGTGTATGAATTACAAACGGATAATCCATAGATAAATTTAAAGTAACGTTTAACGATTTCACAAACACGTCACGGCAATCTGGATAACCACTAAAATCAGTTTCACATACACCCGTTACAATATGACGTGCTCCAACTTGTTTTGCTAATACAGCAGCAAATGATAAGAACAGTAAATTTCGTCCATCTACAAACGTCGATGGTAATTCACCTTCTTCATGTGTAATCTCCATATCCGTTCTCGTTAACGCATTTGGAGCAAGTTGATTTAATAGACTCATATCTAGTACTGTATGTTTAATTCCTAGCTCTTTTGCAATTTCCGCTGCACAATCAATTTCTAGCTTATGACGTTGATTGTAATTAAACGTTACAGCCTCTACTTCTGCAAACTGCTCTATTGCCCAAAATAAACATGTCGTACTATCTTGTCCTCCACTAAAAACAACAACTGCCTTTTCTTTTTTCATTTCACTCATTCTCCTTCTCTACTACGAATAAGAAGAAAGAACGTTCTTGAACTGTCACAATAAAAAAACAAAACAATACCTAAAGATATTGTTGTTTCCATAGTTTTTTATAGAGGGAGTTCGCGAACCTCTCCCGCGCATTGCACGGAATTCCTTCTTTCATTGACAAAGCTTATTGTAACATATTGTATACTACCAGAAAAAATTTCTGATTTTTCCGCTATTTCTCATTTCATTTCTTTCATTTTATAGTATGATTAATTTAATATAAGAAGAGAGGAGGCATCCCACTGAAATCCTTTATTATTTATCTCTTTCTAAATATATTATTCATCCTTGTTACAATGCTCGTATACCATTTATTTTGGAATCAAAAAGGGAAACGCTCTCCTAAATTAAATTCAGCTATATTTATTGTATTATGCTGCCTCGTTACTATACTATGTATCACTTTCGCAGCAAAAACAAATTATGGATTTCAATTTGATATGCGTCATATCGTATTAGTTGTCGGTACATTAACCGGAGGTCCTATTGCTGGTGGATCAATATTAGTTGTATTAAATATATATCGCTTCTTATTAGGAGGAATAGGTGTTTTCCCATCGCTTATCGGTTCTATCCTTCTATTTATTGTTCTACTATTTACATATAAATTTTTCAATCGAACTTCTAATCGTATAAAAATAACACTCGCTATTATATACAGTCTCACATACGGATTGAGTTGGATACCTTTCTTCCTTTCAAAGGTTACAAATAAGACTGATTATATACCACATATTATTGTGTATGAGTTATGTACGATACTTGGTACGATTCTTATTTTATATTTACTACACATATTACAAACTCAAGTTCGTCTCCAAAACGAACTTATGAATGCTGAAAAATTTCATTTAATTGGCGAAATGGCAGCGTCCATCTCTCATGAGATTCGCAATCCGTTAACTTCAACAAAAGGATTTTTACAACTTTTGCAGTCAGATACATGCACTGAGCAAGAGCGAAAATTATATATTGACATAGCCATCAACGGAATCGAACAAGCAAATCACGTTCTTACAGATTATTTAACCTTTGCAAAACCAAGTATTGAAAAAGAACAAACATTACAGTTAGAAGAAGAACTACTGCATGCATTATCGTTAATTACACCGCTTGCTAATTTAACAAATGTGCGTACACATTATATAAAGCAAAGTACTTCTTTTTTTATCGCGGGAGAAAAACAAAAACTAAATCAATGTTTGTTAAATATTTTAAAAAACTGCATTGAGGCCATGCCAAAAGGCGGTGATCTTTATTTCACATTAGTTCCTGATCATAAGCATATTCAATTATATATAAAAGATACAGGAGTTGGTATGGATCAAGAACAAGTAAAACGTCTTGGATCCCCTTTCTATTCAACAAAAGAAAAAGGTACTGGTCTTGGAATGATGGTCGTATTCAGTGTTGTGCAAGCTATGAACGGAAAAATTGATATTATAAGTGAAAAAGGTACAGGTACAACTTTCTTATTAACTTTTCCACTCATACAAAAAACGTGATGAAATACTCATCACGTTTTTTCTGTTCCTTCAACTAATTCAGCAAAAGCTTTCACTTTTCCATGTGGTTTTTGATTTTCTTTACGTGCTTTCCAAGCGCGCTCTTCTTCTTTCTTTTTCTTGGACATACTTTTCAACTCCTTCTTTTCTTTCTCTCTGTAGTATTCCAAAATAAGAAGAAAAACTATGCACATATGAAAAAGAAGTGGTCTCCCACTTCTTCCTAATTATCGCTGTAAAATTGCGTGTTTCGCTTCTTTTAACTGCGTAAGATGTCTTTGTTCATGCAAATCAAGAAATTGAACCCACTGATACAAATTCAAATCATTAAAAACAGGATGCTTTAATCCATTTTCAAATAGGTCTTTTTCATCTATAACGCTATGAAGCGCATGTAATAGTTCTTGTCGTGAATGTTCTAGTAATTGGATTCCTTGCTGTTTTTTCATTAGCGTTTCTGTTGGTTTCATTTGCTGAGGAGCTTCTCGTTTATGTGTGCGATCCAGCGTAAGTTGGAGGTCTTTAAATGGAGTCGTGTTTCTTTCATTTTTTTGTAAGGCATATACAAGGGCAGACGTGACAGATTGTTCAACTAAATGCAAGTGATGCAAAATTTGAATAATACTCCATTTATCACGACGTGGCTTTACATTCACTTCTGTATCATTTAACATTTCAATTTCTGACAATAGCGTGCTTCGGGTAGACTGTAATGAGCTCACCAAACTTTCTAAACTCACATCCATATTAGATTGAAGCATACTTCTTTCCCCCCTTTTGTTGGTGAAAAGAGGTGCCCCTTATTAGAAACACCTCTTTAGTATTCTGAATTTTCTTTTATTATCTCATCATTTTCTCATTATGTCGATGTTAAACATGTGAAAAAAAGCGCATGTTTTTTACAATTTTGTGTCGTCAATTGCTTGTAGCCATGCTTCAATTTCTGTAATAACACTTTTCACACAACCTTCAGCAAATGGTGATGTTAAATTGGCAACTTCTACTAATTCCAAGAATGATTTACTTCCACCTTGTTGGCACAGATTCACATAATCTTCCCATGCCTCTTGTCTATTATCTCTTGCACGTTTCCAAAATTGCAGTGCACAAATTTGTGCTAACGTGTAGTCAATATAGTAGAACGGCGAGCTATAAATATGTCCTTGACGTTGCCAGAATCCACCGCGCTCTAAATAATCATTATCTTCATAATCACGATGCGGTAAATACTTTTTCTCTATATTACGCCATGCTGTCTTACGCTCTTCTGGTGATGCTTCAGGATTTTCATATACATAATGTTGATATTCATCAACAGATACACCATACGGTAAAAACAGAAGTGCTGAACTTAAGTGAGAGAAGTAATATTTATCTGCATCTTCTTCAAAGAATAACTTCATCCATGGCCATGTGAAGAATTCCATACTCATAGAGTGAATTTCACACGCTTCATATGTTGGCCAATTATATTCTGGAATTTCAAATTTACGACTTTCATATACTTGGAAAGCATGGCCTGCCTCATGTGTTAATACATCAATATCACCAGATGTTCCGTTAAAGTTTGAGAAGATAAACGGCGCTTTATAATTCTCAATATATGTACAATATCCACCGCCAGCTTTTCCTTTTTTTGCAACTAAATCTAATAAATCATTATCTAACATGAAATTGAAAAATTCATCTGTTTCAGCCGATAACTCTTTATACATCGTTTTCCCATGATTAACAATCCAATCCGCATCTCCTTTTGGAGTTGGATTACCTGTAGGAAATTCAAAGTTTTCGTCGTAATACGCTAACTTCTCTACACCGATACGTGCTTGTTGGCGTTTTCTTAATTCCGTTGTGACGGGAACGATATAATCTAGCACTTGCTGACGATAATTCGCTACCATTTCCGCATTATAATCTGTACGGTACATTCTTGCATATCCAAGTTCAACAAAGTTTTTGAAACCTAAAGATTTGGCGATTTTTGTTCTTACTTTAACAAGCTCGTCATAAATACGATCTAACTCTTCTTCATTCTCAGCTAAAAATCCGTAATACGCCTCACTTGCTGCTTTACGTTCACTTCTTTCTTTCCCTTGCATAAATGGAATAAGCTGTGATAACGTTCTTTCTTCTCCTGCAAAATTAATTTTTGCAGATGCTAATAATTGTGTATATTGTGAAGATAATTTATTCTCTAATTGTAAATCCTTCACGACTTCATCAGAATATGTTTTTAAATCACACTCCGCAAGAGCAAATAATTGCTTCCCATAATACGCTTCTAATTCTTCACGGAATGGAGAATGAATTAACGCATTATAATACTTTGTACCATATCCTTGTACAACTGGAGAGAATTCATCAAAGAAATCTTGCTCTTTCTTATAAAAAGCATCTGTTGTATCAACAGAATGACGAATGTAACAAAGATTCCCCATTGTACCAAAATCGTTACGAATTTCGTTAATTGAATGAATGACTTGTTTTTGTTCCTCTACAGTTTTTGCGTTATCAAACCTCTCTAAAGCAGCTGTAAATTTCTCTTTTAATTCTTCAATATTTGGCCTTTTATATTCATAGTCTTTAAATGACATGAACGAGCCTCCTCTCCATTAAATGCATCCTTTACTATAATTCAATACTTACTTCCAAATCTCCTCTTATTCTTCAACAAAATACGGCATATACTGCCATCATTACATGTAAACAAAAAAGCTTTGGATTTCTTTATCCAAAGCTCCTTTGGAACATATTATTACTTTTCATACTTTCCAATCTTTTTTAATAGATCCAGTAATTCTTCCTTTTCCTCTTTCGTTAACATTTCAAAAGACTGATGAATAACTTGCTCATGCCCTGGAAAAATAGAAGAAATAAAGTTCTCTCCAGATTCAGTTAATTGTGCATAAATAACACGTCGGTCATTCGGGCATGGAATTCTCTTTACTAGTCCCTTTTTCTCTAACTTATCTACAACATATGTAATGCTACCACTAGCTATTAAAATACGCTCACCAATTTGCTGAAGTGGTTGACCGCCTTTATGATATAGCAGTTCTAATACAGCAAACTCAGTTGGATTTAAACCGTTACTTTGTATAGACTTATTTGTCGTATCCATAACAGAACGATGTACACGAGATAATGCAATAAATACTTTTAAAGATTGAGAAATATCTTCTCGTTCATTATTTGATGTCATACAACTTTCAACCCTTCACTTAAATTCTCAATAATAAAAAGAACAAAATAGTACTTCAAATAAATTCCGAATGAGTATTCACTCATTCATTATCTCTCCCCAAATATATTATGAATGATTCTTGAATAAAAACATGACAATTTTAACATAGTTTATATATAATGATAATAAAAAAGAAGGAGTACCAAATTTGAAGTTCAAATTCCACAGCATAGTTTTATATATATTGCTTGTTATCCTACCAACAACAGGGATTGGTGCTACATTTTATTCATATCATTCGTATAAAATGAAACAAGAAAATAAACAAGTTGCCCATACGGTCCTCTTTTTATATAGAGACTATTTAGATCACCACCTTGGCGAAGCAATTTCTGCCCTAGAAATGCTCGCAAAGGTCGTAGGAACCGAGACTGGAAATATTAATGGGATGAAAGAAATTGTACATGATACAGATGGAAACGATGCACGTTTTTCTGGTCTATATTACGCTACACCAGAAGGTATCATTACAATCGCATCGGAAGGTGACCGACCACCTGTTGATGTCTCAGATCGTAAATATATTCAAAACGCATTACAAACTAAGAAAACAACTGTATCATCCGTCATTACAGATCGTGTTCTTGGCCATCAAGCTATTATGATTGCTTCCCCCATTTTTAATAAACAGAAGGAGCTCTCAGGCTTATTGTTAGCAAGTTTACGCTTTGACTACATTTCATCATCTTTAAATGCCATTAAGCCACAATACCATTTTGAAGTAACTGATAAGTATGATGTAGTTTTTCTAACCGATGATAATAACGAAACAAGTGATGCACATTCTAATATGCTTACTACTCCACTCCAAAGATTAGATTGGAAGGTCTCTGTTTCTCCGTTACCTATTCATCAAAAAACTTTAAATCAGTGGGTTGCCGTAGAATGTATAGCTACTTTATTTTTAATATCAATTTTATTTTTACTCGCTCAATATATGTTGTTAAAACGACAAACAAAACTAGAAAGACAACAAAATGAACTACAAAAAATTGAATTAGTTGGAACTTTTGCAGCTAGTACCGCCCACGAAATCCGTAATCCACTTACCGGAATTAAAGGGCTCGTCGCTCTATTAAAAGAGAAATATAAAGATGAACAAGATCAGTTCTATTTTTCCATCATCGAACAAGAAATAGAACGAATTAATGAAATTGTAAGTGAATTTCTTATTCTTGGAAAGCCAACTGCAATCATTGAACAAACATATGATGTGAGAACCATTCTAAATGAGGTAGCATTAATTATTCAATCTGAGGCGAATCTACATAATATTGTATTCCATTTACATTTGCCAGACCGTCCTGTTCATATCCGGTGCTCAAAAGACCATATGAAACAAGTGGTTTTAAACATTACAAAAAATGCAATTGAAGCTATGACTTCTGGCGATACACTAACTATTTTCGTAACAAACAATGAAACACACGCACAATTGCAAATTATAGATACTGGAAAAGGGATTCCAAAACATATTCAAAAACACCTCTTTCATCCGTTCTTTACTAATAAAGATACTGGAACAGGTCTTGGACTTGTCATATGTAAACGAATTATAGAGATGTACAACGGGCATATTTTTATTAACAGTATAGAAAACGAAGGAACGACAGTTCATATCGAAATTCCGTTACACATAGTATAATTATCCTTATCCCTAAAGGGTAATTATACTTATTTCATAAAACCAGCCACAAGCATTCGCCAAAAATTACTTGATTTCCCTTCATACCCAATTTGAAAAATAGGTACCTTTATAATTGATAACCATTTTGGTGTTTGTTTTTCTTTATAACACTGGTACTGTAAAATAAGCTTGTCCAATTCTTGACTAACTTGAATCGTCTCCGTACTATTTAACCCACTCGTTAAACCTAATTGAATCATCTCTTCACGTTTCATATGAATATCACGTGAAAGCTTTTCTAATGTGTACTTCCTTTTTACAGTAAACATTCATATCCCCCTTATTATACTTCCATGCTCTCTACTTCACTTCTCCATTGAACTTTTAACTGCTTATCATATTTGAATTTGAAGAATCAGAAAATTTAACATTTTCTCCCTGTAATTTACAAATCTTTACCCTCACTTTGAGAATTATTACAAATTATTCTATCTTTGTAAATACATTCGCAATAATAGACAATTTTTTTATCTCCTTTTTTTACAAACACCAATTAAATAGCGGATTCCCTATTTTCCATATACTTTTCTTCGACATTTTTTGTTTAATTTATATAAAAACGCAAACCATAATGGTGATTGATAATATAGAAAGGAACTATTTATATGCACAAATATACGATTGCATTGCTTATTTTGACTATGTTTTTACCATCCTTCTTGTTTCCTGTTGAGGCCAAGGCCCATACAAATAAAGTAGCTATTGTCATTGATGACTTCGGCAATAATATGAAAGGAACTGATAAAATGTTATCACTTCCTATTCCACTAACTGTTGCTGTTATGCCTTTTCTTCCTTCCACAAAGGAAGATGCGATAGCGGCTCATAAGAAAGGACACGAAGTTATTATACATATGCCAATGGAACCGCTTAAAGGTAAAAAAGAATGGCTTGGACCAAAAGCAATTACAACTGATTTAAGCGACGAAGAAATAAATAATCGACTCGAACAAGCGATTCAAGAAGTACCACATGCAATTGGGATGAATAATCATATGGGATCAAAGGTGACTGCAGACGAAAGAATTGTACGACTTATACTCGCAGCTTGTAAAAAACACGGTTTATTTTATTTAGATAGCAAAACAAATCCTAAGAGTGTCGTCCCAAAAATCGGGAAAGAATTAGGAGTACCAATTATTGAAAATCAATTATTTTTTGATGACGTGTACACAGCGGCACATATTTCAAAACAAGCCCAATTACTCATTAAAAAACTTCAAGAAAAACCGATTATGGTAGCTATCGGACATGTTGGGCCTCCAGGTGAAATTACATCACGTGTTATAGAAACCTCTATTCCTAAAATTCGTGAACATGCAGATTTTATTTTTTTATCCGATTTAGCATTATCTCCGCCTCCTGTTTCAAAATAAGATTCATGACTCAAACTAAAAAAGAGAGCAATCTGCATATAGCAAATTGCTCCCTTTCCTTTTCATCTTAAATATAATCTACATGACTCACCCTGAATCCTTTTTTCTCTATTTTTTCGATTAATTGCTTTAATCTTTTTTCATTTAACTCATCTGTTATATTGACAATAACGCGGCGAATATATTGATCGCCGTTATCTAGCGTAAATAGTCCACCGATATGAAATGCTTTCAACAATGTCCCAAGTTCTTTAATCGTTCCCTTACAATCTTGTGTTGCAATCGTTAATATATAACCACCCGTCCGCATACCAAATGAATCCTCAATAACATCAAATATATTGGAATGAGTTAAGATGCCAACAAATTCATTATAATCATTTAATACAGCTAAAAACGGCAAACGACGAATAACATAAAATGCTCTGAAAAAAGAGTCCTTTTCAAAAATAAATGCAGTGGAATCTTCCAGCATATGTTCCGTACTTAATTCCTCTAATCCACCATTACACTTCTTTTCTAAAAGATCCACTTTATAAATAATCCCCATGAATTTCTTTTCATCTTCTGCTAATACAGGGATTGCTCGAAATCCCGTTTCATTCATAATTTGCAGAGCCTTCTTACCTGAATCGTTCATTTTGCAAAATGTTACTTGCTGTTTTGGCAGAAAATGATATTTAACTCGCAAAATATGTTCCTCCTTACATGTCAACATGTAATCTATATATAATAAGGAGACCTATATTTTATGAGTAAAATTATTTTTAAAACGCTTTCATTTACTTATTGACTTGTAACGACATCACAAACATTTCATATAACAGAGCTCTTTGCACCTTTTATCATTAACAATTTTACATGGTAGTTCATTAAATATTCTATACCCTCCAACCATTTTTTCGCGTATTCTGGAGTTCTTCCCCACACAATCATGCCATAATTATGAACGAGAACTACTCCTCCACCTTCAATAAAATTCGGCACATTATTCTCTAATAAATCTGCGAATTTTTTCTCATCTTCTACGATGGGAATTGTCATTTCTGTTATACCTTCTTTTCCAAAAACACGTTCCACGCTACGTTTATCGAATGTTACTTCCCCTTTTTCTCCATACAACTCTGATATTAAATGACTATCTACAGTCTGTACTTGTAGAATACATTCTGCACTACTTTTTTTATAAATATCTGCATGCATAAATGATTCCGCAGCTGGTTTTTCTTCATTTTCAAATACTGGTTCACACATACAGTTCACAACAATAAAATCTTCTTCTGAAAATAACCCTTTATCTCTTCCCTCAACGTTTACTAAAAAAGTTAACGGCTCTTTTGACGTACAAAGTGATAAGCTAATTTTTGTACCATAAAACCAATCACGAAGTGCTAGTTCAGATTTCACATCTTTTAATTCATTCCATTTCTTTAGAAAAAATAACATTTCGTCACCCCCGGCGTAATATTCATATAATGTTCGAATCCTTTCTATGTAAAAGGAGTATTTTTTTGATTATTCTAAAAATTTAATTGAATTATCACATGAGAACGCCTTTTTGTCAATATAGTTTCACGTCTCTTCTTTAAAAAGGGCTATTCATATGTCTATACTCCTGTATATTGACTATTTCATTTTATACATAAAAAATACGTTATTCTTTTTCAATCAAAGAATAACGTATTTTCTCATCTTTTATTTCGTCATTGCGTTATATAAGAACTGTGCATATTGTTCACGTGTTACAAAATCATCACCTAAAAAGTTTCCTTTTCCATCACCTTTTGATATGTTATTGTCCGCTAACGCTTTCACATATTCTTCTGCCCAATGACCAGTTGGTACATCATTAAAGTTCACTTTATTATTTTCATCTTCTTTTAGCTGAAATACTTTATATAATACTACAGACATTTCGTATCGAGTTAATACTCCATCTGGACGAAACTCCCCAGTACCATCTCCTTGCATAATTCCAGCTTGCGCAACTGTAGCAATATCTTGCTCAAACATATGTCCCTTCGTATCTGTAAATCTCTCTTTCTGCTCTACTTTATTTTCTAATTTCAAATACCTTTGTACTAAAGACGCAACTTGTCCACGAGTAATACGATCCCCAAATCCAAATTGTCCATTTCCATATCCCTTAAAAATATTTTCTTTCGCTAAATAATGAATTGCTTCCTCTGACCAATGTCCTTTTGGTACATCTTTAAATTCTACTACTCCTACTTTTTCATCTTCTTTAGAATTATTGTCTTCTTTAGAAGTGTTATCTTCTTTACTTTCTACCACATTTTGAATCACAGATCCTGTGAAGAAGATTCCTGTATCCGCAAATGGATCTTTTACACCAAATTCATATACTTTCTCACCCGGTGTACTCCACTTAACTGCATCATTACTATACGTACCACCTTCGCTCTTTAAACGAATTTTTGTAGAGATTTTACCATCTTTCTCGTATATAGGTACTTTTACTTCTTTATTTACTTCTGTTTCCTCTAAAAATACTTTTTGATTTTGAACATTGATATAGGCTGTTTTACTTAGTTCTATAACTGGTCGAACATCACGAATTTCATTTGCAACAAAACTTAAGAATACTAACTTTTTCAAATTGCTAGCTGGTGTTAAGTCTGAAATATAATTCGCTTCTAAATCAAGCTTTTGTAAGTTTACTAGACTTGATAATGGAGTAATATCCTTTAACTCATTGTTAGGTAAGTGTAATTGTTTTAACTGTGTCATCTTACTTAGAGGAGTAACATCTTTTATTTCATTTTTCCCGATCCACAATTCTTCTAATTGCTTCATTTGCTCAATACCGGATAAATCTTTTACTTTATTACGTGTTAATACTAAGTCTTTTAAAGGTAATGAATATAACGGTTTAATATCTTCAATTTGATTACCTGCTAAAGTTAAATATGTTACATTTTTCAACGCGCTTAATGGCGCAACATTCGTAATTTTATTATTTGCTAAATTCAGGTAATCTAGTTGTTCCATTTTCGCTAATGCTGTTACATCTTCTATTTGGTTACCTGATAAATATAAACTTTTTACATTTTTCATTTCAATTAGTTGTGCAACGTTCGTAATTTTATTATTACTTAAATCAAGAGAATCTAAATTATCCATCTTAACAAGTGGTGTTACATCTGAAAATTCATTACCACGTAAAGCTAAATGTTTCAATTGTTTTAAGCTCGTAAAGAATGATGGATCTTTTATCTTCGCATTCGCAACTGTTAAAGATTTTAAATTTGGCATATATTTTAATGCACTATAATCCAGTATCTCATTCGTATTTAAAAACAAGTCCTTTACTTGTAATAACTCTTCTTTCGTGATTGGTGTATTTAAATCTTTTCTATTAAATACCTTTTTATTAACAAGCTCTCTTAATTTATTATCTGTTATCATATTTTGATTATCAACTGGATGATCCGTCTCCATATTGCCTGAATTAGAGTTATCATCTGGTTTCTCTGTTTCTTTGTCACCTACAGTTGGATCTTTAATTTCAAATTGAACTTGATATTTGTGATCATATCCAATAGCCGGAATAAGTATATGCATTTGCATATTGTGCTTCTTCTCAAACTCGCCAATTTCAAATTGAACTACTTTCGTTCCATTCTTCCTCTTATCTTCTGACAAAACTTTTACATCATGAAATACGCCAGGTTGGTTTTTATCCTCTATTCTAAGGTATTGAAAATAATCGCTATCTTGCATTGTTACAGTTACAATTTTTTTCCCATCCGCAATCGTTACTTTAGGATCTTTTATATATTGAGAAACCATAGATGGCTCGTCTTTTTGATCCTTATATATTTTAATCTCAGTATCGTATGTACGTTCACTAGCTGCCGCTACCGATTGGTTTGCTTCAATTTTTATTGCTGCTAACGCTGGAGTAGAGTATGCAGCAAATGGAATTGCTAATGTTGTCGCTACTACTAGCGCCTTCATATAATTTTTTTTCAAAATAATATCCCCTATCATATATAATCTTTATAATTGATAAACATTATCAATTACTCATAAATAAATGATAATGAATATCATTATCGATGTCAACGAGAATATTACATTAAATTTATATTTTTAAAGGCAAAAAATATAAAAGCCCTTTATTCAAAGAGCTTTTTTACCTATCGTATGAAGAATTTCATTTTTCTCCTTCTCATTGATGACACCAATTTTTTGCAAAATATTTGCATACAATACAAGTTTATTATATATCCGTTCTGACATACTTCCCCTTCTTTCCTTCGACCAACTTTTTTTGTATTGGTAAATTATATGAAAGAGATGGGAAAATGTGTCCACTTTTTTTGCATAAATACGAATCTTTTATCCCGCTATTTGCAGGCAGTAAAACTCCCACCTCACAATCAGGTGGGAGTTCTACGTATTTAACAAATTGTCCATTGAATATTATGCCTTTTAACTTCCTCTTCAAAACTATAGGGCATTTTCTTATCACAAATTACATGTTGAATGCGCGAAAACGCTGCTATTCGGTAATTTCCTTTTACGCCTACCTTTGTATGATCACATAAAATATATGTTTTCTCTGCTAATTTCATCATCGCTTCTGACAGTTTAGCCTTTTCTAATTCAAAACTAGAAACTCCAAAACCAGGTAATAATCCATCAATCGAAACAAATGCTTTATGAAAATGAAATTGCTGGATAACTTGCTGCGAAATAGATCCTGATACGCGTGAATGTTTTGGAGATACTTTTCCACCAATAAATAAAACTTCACCGTGAAACATCTTTTTATTAATAGAAGAAATTAATTGTGTTGCTACTGGAAATGAACTTGTTACAATCGTTAAATTTTTGCGATGTACAAGATATGGTACCATTTGAAGTGGTGTACTTCCGTCATCAATCGCAATAACATCTCCATCTTCTACAAATGTTGCTGCTTTATACCCAATTCGCTTCTTCTCTTCTATATGTAGCATCTCTCGTTCTAACATTGGTGCCTCTATTCCAGCTCCCGGAAGTTGGACGGCTCCACCATACACTTTCTTCAACTTCTTTTCACGATCCAATTCTTCTAAATAACGACGAATCGTCTCTGTTGATACAGCAAACTCTCTCGCTAATTCTGAAACTTTTACCTTCCCTTTAAACTCTACCTTCTCAAGAATGGTTCGCTTTCTTTCTTCACCTACTACAGACATAACCTCACCCCATTGATTTCTACCTCATACACTGCCTTACTTATACAAAGTTATAACTTTCCTTTTCAACGAAAACTTCCTCGTGAATATGAATACCACGCTTTTTTAGTTCATCAAAAATAATTTGTGGTTTGACAAAAGCTTCCTCGGGTGTCACAACACCAACTTTATTTACATTCCCATTTGCGATTAGCTCTGTAGCAATCCCAAATGGAATACCGACGTTTCTCGTATAAGCTCTTAATTTTTCCCATCCTACAACAGATCCATCAGATAACGGGTGTGTATGATATAATACACGTCTTTGTTTCTCATTATTTTTCATACCTATTACTTCTACATGAAGTGCATAACCGTAAATCTCTGTTTCTTGTCCTTCTTTCGATTGCAATAAATACTTCGAAATACAATCCATAATGCCGATTTCTTTTCCATTTATTTCAACTGGATCATTACGCAATATACCGTAATCATACAATGCACGTACGAGCTGCATATTTTGCTTTGGCCAAGTTCCTCTCGTCTCTATTAGTTTAACGCCTTTATTTTCTAATGCTTTTGCTAACGTAATCGTTTCAGAATGCGGTATGATATACTGCGTTGTCTTACCATAAGGCGCCGGTAATTCAATTTCTCTTGGACGCGCAAACGGAGGCACTTGCTTAAACTCACCATCTTCATACACTGTACGCGATGGCAAATGTGGATCATATTCATATGTCGTTGTTTCTGTAATGGATGCAGAAAAAGCAATGGGACGATACGAACCATGACTTACACGAACTGACTCTACAGTATGTAACTGATTTGCTGCATGCATCGCCATCATTTGCGTTACACCTGGCGTCATACCAAACCCAGGTAAACATGTTTTTCCGTTTTGAACAAATATAGAATGCGAATCATTTTCTTCACCAAATCCATTTAAATTCACACCGTGACAACCTGCTTCTGCAATACATCGAGTAGATAACCCATTTAACTTAATTGTTGTACCATCCATTACAATGTCATAGCCCTTCATTTTTGCAACCGTATCCTCATGATTCGTTACATCTACTTTCACAAAATCAACGCGAGGATCGTTGAGCCATTCTACTACTTTAAGCCCCTCTTCTTCGTTAAAATCTGCTACTGTAATCGTCTCAAAAGATGAAAATTGCACTAAATCTAAAATTGCTTCACGACAAATTTTACCTGCTCCACCTAAGCAAAATACTTTCAACCTATAACAACTCCTTTAGCGATACTATCAACTAAGCGATGAATATCTGCCTCATGTACATCACCGATATTTCCAATGCGGAATGTATCTACTTTTGAAATTTTACCTGGATATATAACAAATCCATCACGCTTTAATTCATTGTATAATCGCTCAAAATCAAACCATTCTTCTGGATAAATGAAAGATGTAATAATAGGCGATTGATATTTTTCATCTACTAGTGGCTTAAATCCGATTTCTCTCATTCGATTCACTAATAGTTTTTGATTGTTATCATATCGATTGTAACGTGCTTTTACTCCGCCCTCTTTTTCTAATTCAAGTAGTGCTTGATAAAAAGCGTGTACAACATGTGTAGGTGATGTAAAACGCCATTTTCCATTTTGATTTTCCATCGTTTCCCATTGATCGTATAAATCTAAAGATAATGAACGTGCCTGCCCTTTACATTTCAACAATTCATCGCGCTTTGCAATAACAAATCCGAACCCTGGAACCCCTTGAATACATTTATTCGCACTACTAATTAGAAAGTCAATTTGCAACTCAGCGATATCTATTTCAATACCACCAAAACTACTCATTGCATCAACTAGTGTTACTTTTCCGTATTGCTTCCCTAATTTACATACATCTACAATTGGATTGATAATACCTGTTGTTGTTTCACAATGAACAACTGCAATATGTGTAATCTCTTTATCTTGTTGTAATATCTTTTCTACTTCTACAATATTAGTAGGCTCCCACTCTTCTGTTTGACTGACCACCACATCTATATGTAACATCTCTGCCATTTGTACAATTCGCTTACCATACGCACCATTTGTACAAACAAGCAGCTTTCCGTTTTTTGGAATGACAGAACCGATTACTGCTTCAACTGAAAACGTACCGCTTCCTTGCATTAATACTGTTGTATATCTCTCTTCTTCCTTCGTTGCTAACGATACAAGTTTAGCTCTTACCTGTTGCACCATCGTGTTATATTCAACATCCCACGTACACCAATCGTATAGCATAACTTCTTTTACTGTTTTTGTTGTCGTTAATGGTCCTGGCGTTAATAATAAGTAGTGATTTTCAGTCATGATCCTCTTCCCCTTTTATGAAATAATAAATTCTTGTTTCTCGATCTGTTCAATTACGTTTTCGAGTCCCTGCATCGTTTCAATTGTAAAATGAGCCCCGTTTTCAACGAAACGCTTTCGAACTACTTCCATTTTTTCACGAAGTTCTACCGGATCCATAGTTTCAGCTGCCCACTCACTTAAGCCGAGCTCACTACTACCGAGAATTACACCCACAGTCCACATACCAGCATTTCTGCCCTCTTTCATATCTGACACTGTGTCCCCGACTTTTATCATATGATTCATCGGATACACACCAAGTTCCATCGCATTTTTATAACACATCCAAGGGTATGGACGGCCTGCTGAAACATCATCTGGCGTCACAAGAACATCAGGTTTATATCCTTGTATTTCTGCTTCTTTTGCAACGATGTCCATCATTTCTCTCGTATAACCAGTTGTTGAGCCAATTTTAAGGCCTCTTTTACGTAATGAAGCAACCACTTCTTTCACCCCATCAATTGGCGTGGCATAGTGTGGCAAAATAGTAAAGAGTATTTCTTCAAACTCTTCATACATCTCGTGAATGTCTGCTTCTGTTGGTAAATGTCCGAAAACACGCTCCCACTCATTCGCAATACGAGGCATTTCTGTTAGTGCCCTTACATGATCGATCTTTAATAATCCCATCGGTTTACGGGCTTCTTCATCTGTAATTTTAACACCACGTTTACGAAAAATTTTTATGAATACTTCCAGTGGTGCAAAACATCCGTAATCAACTGTCGTACCTGCCCAATCAAAAATAACTGCTTCTATTTTCATACAATCCATCACCCTTCTCACTTATCTTTTTTGCCATTGTGAAGTTCGGTTACGAAGTGCTTTCGTTCCCCATTCATATACAACTCTCACTACAATATTTGTAACAACAATAAGTACACTCATTGCAGCTGCTGGCGCTACATTTCCTGCATCATCCATATTTACGATTGATACGGCAGCTAGTTTAAAATCAGCTGCGTATAAGAATACAACCGCTGACACAGTTACCATCGAATTGACGAAATAGTACATCACCATTTCTAAAATTGCTGGTAAACACATCGGTACTGTTACTCTAAAGAATGTTTTATAAAACGGAATTCCCATCGACTGCGAAACAAGCTCAAACTCTCGGTCTAATTTCTTTAAAGCAGTCGTTGCGGTAACGAATGTTACCGAATAAAAATGAATGATGTTTACTAGTACTAGCACAGCAATTGTTCCGTATAAAGAATGAAACGGATTCGTTACTGAAAGTCCAAGTATTTGAATCGTTGGTTGACTAAAGAAAAAGACGTATCCCAATCCAAGTACTAAACCTGGGATTGCTAAAGGGACAATCGAGAAAAAGTAGCCTGTTTTTCGGAAAAACTTTAGCTGATCTATTTTCTCAATCGCATATGCGAACATAAATGTTAAAATTGCCCCAATAACTGCTGTAACTGCTGAGACAATCACACTATTTTTAAATGCTTCAAGTCCATCTCCTGTTAAACTCGAAAAATTAAAATGCTCAAATGTAAAACTCATATTATATGGCCATACTTTCACACTTGCAGCAATACCAACCGCCACAAATAAAAGAATAATCATAAATGTAATCACACTACAATATATGAATGAGACTACATCTCTTTTCTTATTAGCCGTTATTCTATATGGCACTGCTTTGGAAGATAAGAAATTCGCCTGCTTTCTTTGCGTAATGCGATCAACTGCAAATGCAAATATAGCTGGAATTAATAAAATCATTCCGACAGTTGCACCCATCGGCATATTTTGTTGTCCAATTACTTGTTTGTATACATCAGTAGCAAGTACATTATATTGCCCACCAACAATTTTTGGTGCGCCAAAATCAGTAAAACTAAGTGTAAACACAACAAACATCGCACTAATTAATCCATACTTTACACTAGGTAAAGTAACAGTGAGAAATTGCTTTGTTTTACTCGCTCCCAACATATTAGAAGCTTCGTATAAACGATAATCAGAGCCTTGGAAAGCAATTAATAATATAAGAAATGCTTGCGGAAATGTATACATGACTTCAGCCATTACAATTCCTACTGGTCCATATAAAGGGATTTGTATACCTTCAAATAAACCAAACATCCCTTTCGTTACTAATCCTTGATTACCAAATAAATATGTAAGTGCGATACCATGCATCATCGTTGGTGCGAATAACGGTAACAACGCGACATATTGAAATACACGCTTTCCAAATACATTCGTACGAGCGATCGCATAGGCGTAAGCGAAAGCAAGTGTCACTGCAATAATTGTTGTCGCGCCCGAAATCCATATCGTATTTTGTAATGATTGAACTAATGTTGGGGTTGTGAAATATTTACTGAAATTCGCAACACCAATGAAAGCTCCATCTTTATCATAAAAAGCTTGTGTAAACAATTGTAATAGTGGTAATACAAGCATAATCAAAAAAGCAAGAATCATACCAATAATTAATAGTCTTTGTATCCATTCTTCTTTACCGATACGTCTCTTAATCTTTTTTTTCGTACTTTCTACCTTTAAATTTTCTAACATCTCCATCTATACAACAACCTTCTTTCCATATGACAACATATGATTTTCTGAGAAAGAGATTTGAATCGGCTTTCCTTTCCTAATAGCTGTTTTTTCTACTTCTGATGCCAATATATCTACAACGATTTTCTCATTATATAGATGCGTTTTCTCATCTATAACGCGCACTTCTGTCCGGTATACAGATCCGCGAAACTCCATGCTTTCTACAATTGTTTTCATACCATTATTTTGTACGACTGTTACATGTTCCGGACGAATTGCATGTTCTTCGTTATTTTTCGAAAAGAAATTAATAGAACCAATAAAATCTGCCACAAACGGATTGGCTGGTCTTTGGTAAATCTCCTCTGGTGTGCCAATCTGCATAATTTCCGCATGATTCATTACAACAATTTTATCAGCCATCGTTAATGCCTCTTCTTGATCATGCGTGACCATAATAGTTGTCACTCCTACTTTTTCTTGCAAATCACGCATTTCTCTACGTAACTTTTCACGTACTTTTGCATCTAAAGCAGATAACGGCTCATCGAGTAACAAAATATCCGGAGACAGAGCGAGTGCACGTGCAAGTGCTACTCGCTGCTGTTGTCCACCAGACATTTGAGCAGGATATTTATCTTTTACATTCAGTAAATCAACTAGTTCTAACGCCGATAGCGCCTTCTCTTTTACTTCTGCTTTTCCATACTTTTTTGTCTTTAAGCCGTATTCAATGTTTTCAAGTGCTGTTAAATTCGGAAATAACGCATAGGATTGAAACACCATTCCGAAATTCCTCTTTCCAGGAGGTAATGCTGTAATATCTTTTCCATTCACAGCTATACTACCTGTTGTCGCCTCTTCTAGCCCTGCTAAAATTCGAAGCAATGTTGTTTTCCCACAACCACTTGGGCCTAATAAACATACAAACTCATTTTTTTTCACAGTAAAAGAAATATCTTTTAACGCTGTAAATGCATCAAACTGTTTTTGAATGTGTTGAATTGATAAATATTCGCTCATTTTTTCTCTCTCCCACTCACTTACTTTTTCGGTTCTGCTTTTTGGCCAAACTCTTTTTCCCATTTTTCTAAAATTTTGTCTCGATTTTCTGCTGCCCACTTAAAGTCGTTCTTTTTGTATAACTTTTCCGTCACATCTTTAGGGAATCCGTCTGGAAGTTTATAATCATTTTTAATTGTCGCAAATCCATTTTTCTCGAAGTATAACTTCATTACATCATCAGTAATTGCCCAATCTAAAAATGCTTGCGCTAATTTTTCATTTTTCTCATTATCTTTTTTAATAAGTGCGTTCGCTTCTACTTCCCAACCTAATCCTTCTTTTGGCAATACAACTTCAACTGGTGCACCTTTTTGTTTCTCTTTCAAAGCACTATAAACCATCGATACACCAACTGGATATTCACCCGCACCCGCTAATTTCGCTGGTTTTGAACCTGAATGAGTATAAGTTGCCATATTATCATGAAGTTTCTTCATGTAATCCCAGCCTTTATCTTCACCCATAATTTGTAACCATGCAGAAACTGTTAAAAATCCTGTTCCAGAAGATGCTGGATGTGGCATAACAAGCGTTCCTTTATACTCTGGTTTCGTTAAGTCTTCGTATGATTCTGGCATCGGTAAATTTTTCTTCTTTAATTCTTCTTTATTTATAGCAATCCCCGTCATAAATGCAGTATTTCCTACCCATTTTTCTGGTTGTTTATCATCTTTAAATTGCGGTAAAACGCGATCCGCTCCTTTTGGAGAGTATCCTTTTAACATATCTTTTTTATCTAAAGCTAATAGACTTGAAGCTGCAGTTCCCCATACAACATCTGCTTGTGTATTTTTCCCTTCAGCTAGCAATTTTGCTGTAATAACTCCAGTTGAATCACGAACAATATTCAGCTTCACATCTGGATATTTCTTTTTAAAAGAATCAAGATAAATTGGTACAAGTTCTTCTTCAATTGCTGTGTAAACAGTTAATGATCCAGATAATTTATCATCTTTTACTTTTGCCCCAGCACTTTCTTCTTTCTTTGCACCACACCCCATTAATAACGAAAATACCATTCCAGTTGCTACAGCTTTAAAGATTGTTTTTTTCACTGTCTCTCTCTCCTTTTACAAATCTTATGTACAACTCAAATATAAACAACTAGTGTAAAAGCAGTATTAAACCAACATTAATCTTTTGTTTGTTGTTTGTTTTTGTGTAATACGTTGCTACTTCTATGTTTTTTCGCATTTTTCTGCTAATAATGAACACTAAATTTACAAATAATTAAAAAAACCTTTATAATCCCACAAAAAAATGAGGCGTTTGTAAAAAACGCCTCACTTTTGTTTACCTTTTTTTGAATTACGATTTGCATACTTCGCGCTATTTTCTCCTTCATACTCTAATGCAAATTCTGCATCTGGTAAGCTTTCTTTCGGAGTTTTATTATTGTTGATTGCCGCATTTTGTTTCACTTTTCTTTTTACCAATACATTCACCTGCTCTCAAAAATTCACTTTCTACTCTAGTTTGAAGCAAGCTAAAATAATTATTACTGGCAAGTGTTAACAAGTACATAAGAACTGCTAGATGGAAATACTACATATGAAGAAATCATAATAAAAAGGAGCTCTTATTTTGAAGAAGAAAGATAAAATCCAGTCACCCATTTTAGATGAAACGCTCCCGCATCAAATGAATTTCCCATCTTTTAAAGGAACAGGAAAGAAAATGCAACAACCTTTCATCAATCAATATGACGTCGTAATCGGAGACAGTAAATATGATTCCGAGAACAGTCCACTTCACAATTGGAGTGATGATGTAGATCCTGCCATTATGGCTGGAGAAGAATGGATCCATCCTACAAATGACATTGGGTGGATTTCAGAAGAAAATCAAGAGTTACTAAAAAAAGAAGGAGATAATAAGAAGGATACTTTTATGCATCCGCAATTTGGCATTAATGACTAAAAAACCATTCTACCTAACATAGGTAGAATGGTTTCATACTATCCAATAATAATTCTCTCTTTCGGATATTTATAGCGAGGTGGCTGTTCTCTTCCGCCACTAGCTAGTATAAATGTTAAAATACCGACACGCCCGATAAACATAAGTACAATGAGTACAAGTTTACCAACAGTTGTTAAATCTGGCGTAATACCTGTCGATAGTCCTGTCGTCCCGAAAGCAGAACAGACTTCAACAATTAAACTCATAAGCGGTACATTTTCCGTAATAGATAAAATAAATAGTGCTGTGGCACATAATAAAATCCCCATCGTCATAACGACAGATGCTTTTAGCACGTCCTCTTCATGCAGCTGACGTTTGAAGACTCTAACCGTTCTCCCGCCTCTTGCAAAAGTGTATAGCGATAATATACTAACAGCAAATGTTGTGGTACGTATTCCGCCCCCAACCGAACTTGGGGATGCTCCTATAAACATTAATATACTCATAAATAAAAGCGTCGGTTGTGACAATTC
The DNA here is from genome assembly GCF_006349665.1 of Bacillus sp. CD3-5. NCBI lineage: Bacteria > Bacillati > Bacillota > Bacilli > Caryophanales > Bacillaceae > Bacillus > Bacillus sp. CD3-5. Next base: position 118,098 of record NZ_VEPX01000013.1, read on the forward strand.
AAGTATATCCATTGTAGCAAGACCCCCGCTTCGCGTCGTCACCGATTGGAATAATGTATAGAAAACTGTTTCATGCCATGACTTTCCTACTAAAAAATGATTTCGTTCTAGTAAAAAAATCATAATCGTTCCAACGACAACGAGCGCAAAAAATGTTGTTGTCGTCAATTTTGTAAATAACGAAAAACGAAATAGTTGCTGTCTCCTTTTACTAAGAAATTGTTTTACTTCCATTAGCACAGGAAAACCGATCGCTCCTAAAATAATAAGTAACATATGAATCATTTGAACAATGTAATCTTTTTTATACGGAATTAGCGATTGTCCGGTTAAATCAAATCCGCCGTTCGTAGTTGCACTAACAGCCGCAAAGAAACCGTGAAAATAAGCTTCTTGCCAAGTTGGAAAATAAAGCAGGAATCTTGTACCTAATAATATCGCTCCAATAAGTTCTATCGAAATAATTACAATTAAAATAGAACGCATCAATTCTACAAGGCCTGATAAATTCCCTTGATTATGGTCTGCCATAATGAGTCTTCTTCTCTGCAAACCAATCTTTTTCCCCGTTATAATCCAAACGAATGTACCAAGTGCCATAATTCCTAAACCGCCTAATTGTAAAATAAGGGCTAAAATAATAATTCCTACCGTAGTAAACGTATCTGAAATCGTAACAACAGACAGTCCCGTAACACTTACCGCACTAACAGCTGTAAAGAGAGCATCGATAAATGTCCATTTTACACCAGACTTCGTAACAAACGGGAAACTAAGCAATATCACCGATACAACTACTGCTAATAAATAAAACAAAACAATGAGTTGAACAGGTCGTAATTTTTGTAAAAACTTTTTTATATCTTTCATTCCATCACTTCGCTACCTTTTTCTATCGATTAAATAAAGAAAAATCTTTACTTTCTTTATTTGTAAATAACCGCTCAAATATTTTAGCAAATACCATTCCATACACAGTTCCATTACCTCCAAAGGGCAATGCGTAAAATAAATTATGTATCTTATTATCTTCTTTTAAAATAGGGAGACCATCATGACTACCGCCAAATGCTGCCGCCCAATAATACTCCGCCTGTATATCTTTATACTGCGGGAACATCTCTTTTATAAAGTTAATAAGGACATCACGCTTATGCAATAATTTCGTATCACCGATTGTTTGAATTTTCATTGCTTCATCCAATCCACCTACAATAATACGATTTTCATACGTCCTAAAATATAAGTAAGGCCTTGCTGTTTCCCAAATTAATGATTGCTCATGCCATTCTTCAAATGAATCCACCTTATTTGTCACAACTGCATATGATGTTTCCACTGTTGTATTTTTTTCTTTCTTTCCGAAAAGTGCTTCATAACCCGTCGCCATAATAATATTCTTTGCTACAATTTGATTTCCTGTTTTCGTATAACAAATTAGATCATTTTGACGTTTTTTTATATGTATGGCCTCTGTATGTTCATATATAGTAGCACCCATTTGATTTGCTTTATGCAAAAGGCTATGCGCTAATAAATACGGATTTACCTCAGCATCACCGTGTGTATATAATGCCGCTTGTCTTGTAAAAGGATACCGTTCCTTAATATCAGATGCTGTAAAATACTCAACTGGAAACCCATAATTCTGTAACGTTTTGTATTCCTCTTGTAAAAATGAGACATCTTCACTTTTACTTGCATAATATAAACTGTTTCGCGGAATAAACTGGGGATTGATATCGAGAGTCGGTACAACTTTCTCCATTGTTCGTAACGCTTCGTAACAAAGTTTATATGCTCGCACCCCTTTTTCTTCCCCAAATGTATGGATAAGTGAGGTTAACGATTTATCATGAAGAAATTGTAATAACCCTGTATTAGCAGCTGTACTGCCACATGAAATCATATTTTTTTCAATAAGTGTAACGCGCATTCCCATTTTCGCTAACGAATACGCTATTTGAGCACCCGCTTCGCCACTTCCAACTACAAGCACATCACATATCATATCATTTTCTAACGATGGATAACAAGGCATAGAAGCTCCTGTATCCCAAAACAACTTACCAGTCATAAGTTTCATAATTATACTCCTAAAATATAAATGTCTCCTTTCTATGTTTTGTTATTTTACATAAAAAAATCCAACTAACATATGCTAGTTGGATTTTTTATTTTTACTTAGAGCGCTCGTCAAGCCAGTCTCCAATCGTCGGATATGTTTGTTTTACAGCTGTTCCACCGTAAACGATAGACATATGCCCTGTCGGTAAACATACATATTGTTTATCTGTGCTAGAAATATGGTCTAGTAATGCTTCTACTTGACATGGCAAAGCGATATGATCACGTTTCCCGGAAATATTTAAGACATTCGCCTTAATATTTGCAAGGTCTACTTTTTGTCCGCGAATCACAAGTTCACCCTTAACCAATTTATTGTTTTGATAAAAATCACGAATCCACTGTCTGTATGATTCACCTGGGAACGGAATACCATCGCCAACCCACTTTTGAACTAACCTCCAGCTTTCAACGAAGCGCTCATTCTCTGAACGATCTACTAAAGCAACATATGGACCAACAAAGTTCGTAATTGGTTTTAACATTTTGTTTCCGAAATCAATCATTTCTGGCGGAATATTTCCAAATGTATCAACCGCTTTATCTAAATTGAAGTATTTCTCATCTAATAAAGGACCATATAATCCTGTTTCAGAGAAATCAAAAGGACTTGTCATAAAGATTAGGTTACGAATTGGCATGTGCGGATGAAGTGCCGCATAAATAGAAGTTAGCGTTCCCCCCATGCAATAACCAAGTAAAGAAATCTCGTCCGATTTTGCAGTTCGCATTACTTTTTTCACTGCTTTTGCAATATAATCAAACACAAAATCATCAAATTTCAAATGACTATCTTCTAAACCAAATGTGCCCCAATCAAGCATATACACATCAAAACCACGGTCCACTAAATATTCCACTAAACTATTTCCAGGAGTTAAATCCATAATATATGGTTTATTAATAAGAGCATATATTAATAGAATTGGAACTCTTTGTGTTTTTTCTTGTTTTGGAATGTAGCGATAAAGCTTCGTCTTATTCTTCGTCCAAATAACCTCTTTCGGCGTTAATCCTACTTGTGGCTCTGGTTCACGTAATAAAATTTCACTCGCCCTTTTCACACGGCGGTACGCTTTTCGGTATTCTTCTGGGTATAGCTCTAATTGCTTTTCCCATTCTGTTGCGAATGTAGTCATTTTTCTATCTCCTTTTTGGTCAATTTCCTTCTAAAAAAAGAAGTGCATTCCTGCTATGGATATGCACTTTTTTCTTACTTCATTACATATATAATCCGCCGTTAATGTTTAATTGCTGACCTGTGATATAAGCACCGTCACGGCATAGATATACTACACCTTTTGCAATTTCATCAGCTTGACCAAAACGTTTTTTCGGGATTTTCGCAACGATTTTTTGGCGTACTTCTTCTGGTACTTCTGCTACCATTTCAGTATCAATAAATCCTGGGCAAATAGCGTTTACAGTTACATTTGTTTTTGCAAGCTCTAATGCTAATGATTTTGTAAATCCTAGCATACCTGCTTTTGCTGCTGAGTAGTTTGTTTGTCCAAATCCACCGGCTTGACCAATAATAGAAGAAATGCTAATAATTCTACCTTCTTCTGCTTCCGTTATGTATGGAAGTACCGCGCTTGTCGTATTAAACACACTGCTTAAGTTCACGTCAATTACGCGTTCCCAATCTTCACGATTTAACTTTTTGAATGTACGATCTCTTGTAATACCAGCATTATTAACAAGAATATCAACTTTACCAAAATGATTCACTGCTTCTTCTACAAGTCGGTTTGCGTCTTCTACTTTAGAAACATCTGCTTGAACTGCATAAACGTCATGTCCTTCTTTTCCTAGTTCATTTACTAAGTTTTCAGCTGCTTCTTTACTGCTGTTATAGTTAATAACAACTTTTGCGCCCTCTTGTGCTAACGCTACTGTGATCGCTTTTCCAATCCCTTTTGCCCCACCTGTTACGATTGCTACTTTTCCATTTAATTGAACCATTTCTTTTCCCCCTTAAATGAATTTGTGAACGACTATTATGAATCATTTTGGTACTCATACTATGGAGTCCCTATATAATTATGTTTCGCTGTTTATACATAGAAAAGAGATTCTCCCTTTCTCTTTCATATGTTATAAACAAGCGCTATTATCACTTTTTATTTTCTGGCTTATTCGTAGGTTTTACTTCTTCTTTTACAGGTTCTTGTAGTTTTGCTAGTACTGCATTTTGCTTTTCTAGCAATTCTAAAATTTGATCAACTTTCGTTTCTAATGTGCGAATATCTTGTTTTACTTTCGTAACATCGCGCTTTAATGTAGGAGCTTGTCCTACTGACTCTACCTTATCTTCTAGAAACTCCTCAATGTTATCCACTTTATTTTCTAAGTTAATAACAAGCGTAGCCACTCTAGCGATATCCTCTTTCGTAGGCACATTCACCTGCTCTAAATAATTTTTTGTCGTATCATTTAATGCTTTTTGATAAAACAAATTCAAATCTAGAACGCTGCCCATCCAAGCAGAATATTCTTCTGTTTTAATTGTTTCATTGAGCGCTTTTCCCCAAAATGTTTCGGTTTGTTCATAAGCATTTTTCCATGCTTGTAGTGGATCGAATTTTTGATCAATCACTTTACCTACACTCCCTTTTTCGTTTTTGAAACAATTCAACCTATTCATTATTTTCTAATATTCTGAATAAAACTTCAAGTCTATATTTTATTTTTTTCTATTTTCTAACAAATGTATTGACTTTAAAAACAGATAGGTGTAAATTGCACTTATAAGCAAAAAATTCCATCTAACTGATTCATGAGGTGATGCACAATCATGCTACATAATGAACCAGAACAACGCGAAAGTTTGGAGAACAACCAAGCAAAACAACCAAACTCCATGCCAAAAAACTTCTTAGTTCCCTTCTTACTTCTCTGTCTTAAAGACTGGAGTCTTCATGGTTACAAACTTATTCAAATGCTAATGGATATCGGCTTTTCTTCTGTTGACCAAGGTAATGTGTACAGAACACTACGCAAATTAGAAAAAGAAAACCTTATTTCTTCTACTTGGGATACAAGCGACGGAGGGCCAGCAAAAAGAATTTATTCTTTAACTGAATATGGAGAGCAATATTTAACAACATGTGCGACTTCTTTTGAGCATTATCAAAATATGTTGCGGACGTTTTTCACGCTATACACCAATGCATTCTTTCCATTTTCTACTTCTCCAGAAAAGGATGAAAAAGATTCTTCATCTTCACCTGGTGATACAGCAGAGTAATCTGCGTTCACAATATGTAAAAAAACATTTGGGGGTCAAACAATGGAAACTAAACCATACGAATTAGTCGATGCATTTTGGAAAAACTGGTCTCAATCACTTTCCCTTTTCTCTTCAGCTGGGAAACAATTAGAGCAACTTACTTTAGAAACATTAAAACAACAACAAGATGCTTTGCATAAATTAACATCAGGAGTAGATGAACTAGAAAAAGAACTGCAACAATTTACTACTCAATTCAATAATCAGTATACAGATTACGTGAAGCAATTAACTGGAAACTCCTTAAATGATCAAATTAATGAGTGGCAAGACAAATGGAAAGAGTTTTCTGCTCATATGCAACAGCTAACTGTTTCTCCTACAAAAACATCTTTGTCTATCCTTACTCAAACAAGCGGTCAATTTGAAGAAACAACGAAGCAATTTATTGAACAACAACAATTACAACGTGAAGAGGCTCAAAAACAGTTAGAAGGTTTTTTGGAAGATTTCAAGACAAAACAGTTGGAACTCGCAAAAAAGTTCGAGGAAAACTCAAAAAATCTATTTACTTCCATCAAGTAAGAAAAATGTGGGAGCTAACTGCAGCACAAACAAAACTCTTTCTTCCTCCTACTACATCAAGATGGCTAGCATTTTTCGATATGGAAAAGAAGGAGGACAAAATGAATCCATTTCAAGAAGCACAAACCGTCCCGGAGCTTCGTTATGATGAGATTCAAGTCGGTGATCAAGCATCACTTACAAAAACGATTACGGATGAGGACGTTATTAATTTTGCAAAATTGACTGGAGATGTGAATCCTATTCATATTTTAGACTCTTTTGCAAAAACGACAATGTTTAAAGAACGTATTGCCCATGGTATGCTCGTTTCAAGTTTTATTTCTACCATCCTTGGAACGAAACTCCCAGGTAAAAATACGATTTATTTATCTCAAAACGTTTCATTCCGCGCTCCTGTCAAAATCGGTGATACACTTCGCGTTGTGGCAGAGGTCATCAAAAAACGTGACGATAAAAAAATCATTACGTTGCAAACAAATATATATAATCAATCGGATGATATTGTCGTGGAAGGTACAGCGACAATACTAAAAAAAGAGTAGCAAAAATTGCTACTCTTTTTTCTATCCAATAACTTCTAATCACACCGATTACTTCCGCGTATGAGCACGCCGGTTCCACATAAAATAACGGTACCAGTTCAGATACATACTTAGCTGAACTGGATTACTCATAAGGATGTGTATCATCATGGCAAAAACAAACAAATTACTAGTTCCAGGTGCTGAACAAGCACTTGATCAATTTAAATATGAAATTGCACAAGAATTCGGCGTAAGCTTAGGGTCTAATACTGCATCACGTTCTAACGGATCAGTTGGCGGTGAAGTAACAAAACGTCTTGTTTCTTTAGCTCAACAACAATTACGTGGATAACACAATATAACATATGGCTTAGAGGCAGATATTCTCTGCCTCTTTCTATTTCTAACATACATAATGGTGCTTTTTCACATACTAGTAAAAGCAAACTGAAAGGAACGATATGTAACATGAAACGGATTAACATTCACATGAGTCCTCCCCGTGTTCTTACTTTGTCTTTTATTATGTTATCAATTATCGGTACATGCTTATTAAAATTGCCAATTGCTACAACGACGTCTATTTCATGGCTCGATGCTTTATTTACAACCGTTTCTGCTTGTACGGTTACAGGGCTTGGTGTTGTGGACACTGGGAAAGTATTTACCTTATTTGGCCAATGTGTCATTTTAACACTTATACAAGTGGGCGGACTTGGCATTATGAGCTTTGCCGTTTTAATTGCGATTATGCTTGGCAGAAAAATTGGCCTTCAAAACCGAATTTTACTGCAACAAGCATTAAATCAAACGAATATAGGCGGTGTCATTCGTCTTGCCAAAGCATTATTTTTATTCTCTTTTACAGTCGAATGTATCGCTGCTTTCATTCTTTCTTTTGAATGGGTACCGAAATATGGGATTGCTAAAGGGATCTATTATAGCTTTTTTCATTCCATCTCTGCTTTTAACAATGCAGGTTTTTCTGTTTGGAGCGATAATTTAATGTCCCACTCTCACAGCATTCTTGTCAATCTCGTCATTTCCTCCCTCATTATTTTAGGTGGGATTGGTTTTACAGTAATCGTAGATATAAAAAGAAAGAAAAATTTTAAAAACCTTACATTACACTCAAAACTTATGCTCTCTTCTACTCTAATCATCAATATTATTGCGACTGTTTTTATTTTTATATTCGAGTTTCACAATTCTCTTTCTATGAGAGGCTTTACCCCATTTGAAGAAGGCATGGCTGCTTATTTCCAAGCTATTTCAACGCGTACTGCCGGGTTTAATACAGTTGATATTTCCGCATTATCAAAGCCTTCCCTTTTATTAATGATGCTTCTAATGTTTATCGGAGCCGGTAGTGCTTCAACTGGCGGTGGGATTAAATTAACAACCTTTTTAATCATGTTTTTTGGGGTATTTAAATTTTTACAAGAACAAGATGATATTGTCGTGTTTAAAAAATCCATTAAAGATACTCTCATTGTCAAATCATTAACCATCGCTATTATTTCTATTTCATTTATTTTTTTGGCTATTTTAATTTTAAGCATTACTGAGCGAGTTCCTCTATTGATGAGTGCTTTCGAAGTATTTTCAGCATTTGGGACTGTCGGTCTCAGTATGAATTTCACACCACACTTAACGATGATTGGAAAAGCTATTATTATCTTTATGATGTTTTTTGGAAAGATGGGGCCTTTAACATTAGCTTTTTCATTTGCACGTAAAAAGAACCGGAAAATAAAATATCCGAATGAAGACATTTTAACAGGTTGACAACCGTATAAATTATCCATATAATGAGAGTACAATAGCATATCTCCAAAGGGGAGTAGCGTCCAAGAATATTTCTTGGAAACAAAGTCGTCATTACGTAGAACTTAGTTCTTCCGGCTTTGTTGGCATTTTCATTACATATGTCTAGCAAGACCTTTGCCTATTAACGGCAGAGGTCTTTTTTGCATTCATTACCAAATTCTTCCAAAGTTAATAGGCAGGAGTATGGGGAAACTAAATAGTGGGGAAATTCTTCACTTATTTAGTACTTATAGAAATGAGAGGAGAATGTACATGGATGTATCATTATTATTGGAGTATGGTTGGGTATTACTCATCCTAATTGCACTAGAGGGGATTTTAGCGGCTGACAACGCTCTTGTTCTTGCAATTATGGTAAAACATTTACCAGAAGAAAAAAGAAAGAAAGCACTATTTTATGGATTAGCAGGGGCATTTGTTTTCCGTTTCGGATCGTTATTTATGATTTCGTTCCTAGTCGACGTATGGCAAGTGCAAGCAATCGGTGCCATTTACCTTATGTTTATCGCTGGTAATCACTTATTTAAAACGTATGTTAAAAAGAATACAGATGAAGAAACAGAAGAAAAAGAAGCAAAGAAAAAACAAGAGAACTTTTGGTGGACTGTATTTAAAGTTGAAGTTGCAGATATCGCCTTCGCAGTTGATTCTATTTTAGCTGCTGTTGCATTAGCAATGACTTTACCAAAAACAGGATTAGGTACAATTGGTAGTCTTGATACTGGACAATTCGTTGTTATCTTTGTAGGTGGACTTATCGGATTAATCATTATGCGATTTGCGGCAACTGCTTTCGTACAAATTTTAAAACGTAAACCAGGACTTGAAACTGCGGCATTCTTAATTGTAGGTTGGGTTGGTGTGAAACTAGCAGTTTATACGTTAGCACACCCTGCATTAAATGTAATTCCGCACTCATTCCCAGAATCTACACCATGGAAGCTTACATTCTGGATTGTATTAGTTGGAATCGCAGCTGGTGGTTGGTTCTTCTCAAAAGAAGTAGAAACAAAAGTAGAAAAGAATTTAGACGAAAAAGCGCTGTAATTACAGTGCTTTTTCTTTTTTCCTTGTCCCCTCTCTATGTCCAGAAAAATTATATTATACTATTATTTGTAAGCGTTTTCTCTGTCTATGTATGTCCTTTTTGTGAAATATTGCACAAACTCATTGAAACTATGACAGAATCGATGTACTTTATTCATATAAGGAGCATTTATCCCACTTTAATGGACAGTAAGACCTCCACCTCGAAATTCAGTCAAAGCAAAGAAGTTCGGTGGGGGTCGGGCTGCCCATAAAAGTCCGATTGGTGAGGGCTGATAATCAATGGGGGATGAAGAAAACCCCACTGATTAAAGTTTCACTTTATAGATGATGTACTAAAGGAGCGTATTACTCATGCTAGAACAAGGATTAGATTATGTTGTCAAACTGGCTAAGAGCAAAAAACAAATGTTAGATACAAACCCGATGCAATATTTCATTCGTGCCGCACTTGCGGGTATTTATATCGGTTTTATTATTGTACTATGTTTTAAATTAGGTAACTTTTTTCACATTGCAGATTCACCAGCAACTTATTTAGCTGCTTCTATGTTTTTCGGAATTGCCCTCATACTTATTATATATGGTGGTGCTGAATTGTTTACTGGAAACACAATGTACTTCACTGTAGCAACTTTAAGAAAAGAAACAACAATTGCTGATACACTTCGTAACTGGTTTGCTTGTTATGCAGGCAATTTAGCTGGTGCTTTATTCTTTGCCTTACTATTTTACGCAACTGGCATTTTTGAAGCAATTGATCACGGTCATTTCATGAATAAAGTAGTAGAAGGAAAAATGAATACACCTACAATGCAACTATTCTTTAAAGCAATTTTATGTAACTGGCTTGTATGTCTTGCTTGTTTCTTACCTTCTCAAGTTAAAGGTGATACAGCAAAAATTATTATGATGATGATGCTCGTTTTCACATTCTTCTTATCTGGTTACGAGCATAGCATCGCAAACTTATCACTGTTTGCTTTATCTTTAGTTTCACCGCATCCTGAGACAATTTCTTTTGCAGGTGCTATTCATAACTTAATTCCAGTTACAATCGGTAACATTATTGGTGGGTCTGTATTTGTCGGTATGGTATACCATTACTTAACAAAGAAAGTACCTGACATGAAACAAGAAGAAACTGAATTAGGAGCAGCTCAACAAGAAGAAATCATTCCGTTGCAAGCGCATATGAAACATTAAAAAGAGGTTGTCCCAAAAGTAGCTGAATAGCTACTTTTGGGCAACCTCTTTCTTTACAGAAAATATAAAAAAGAAT
>NZ_VEPX01000014.1:0-112075 GCF_006349665.1 Bacillus sp. CD3-5
ATAAAGTTAGTTTGTCTAGCATCTAAAATAAAAATTGACGTTTCACGTTGTTTGTTTCGTTCAGTTTTCAAAGAACTACTTGGTCGCTCATTTGCGACTCCCTTATGTTAACATCTTCGTTTTTCGATGTCAACTAAGTTTTTTAATTTCTTTTTTGTCGTTTTCTGCGTTTCCGCATCAGCGACGGTTATTAATATATCATGCAGAAAAATGAAATGCAACACCTTTTATAAACTTTTTTTAAATTAACTACATTTCTTTTTTAATATCATATACTTAAACGAAATATCTCTTTCATTTCTAAGAGATTCCTACATATATTCTATATAAAGTCACTCTATCCAAAAACGTTTCTTTCTATAATAAACGTTTTATTTATATACGATACCATACAAGGAGGAATATATATGGACTATACCGATTTATTAATCAAACTAGGTCTCTCGGCTATTTTAGGGTTCGCCATCGGTTTAGAGCGCGAATTAAAACGGAAACCACTTGGTTTAAAAACGTGTTTAGTTATTTCTATCATTAGTTGCCTCCTGACCATTGTTTCTATTAAAGCAGCTTACAATTTACCACATACTGATCATATGAATATGGATCCACTTCGACTTGCCGCTCAAATTGTATCAGGAATCGGTTTTTTAGGTGCCGGTGTTATTTTACGTAGAGGAAACGATAGTATTGCAGGATTAACGACTGCCGCTATGATTTGGGGTGCTTCCGGTATCGGTATTGCTGTTGGGGCCGGATTCTATATAGAAGCAATTTTCGGGATGTGTTTCCTTATGATTAGTGTTGAACTTATACCATTAACAATGAAGTTTATAGGACCAAGATCATTTCGCCAACGTGATATTGCAGTAAAACTTGTTGTACGAAATATGGACAATATCCCGGTTGTAATTGAAGAAATAAAAGAAATGGATATAAAAGTGAAGAATATGAAGCTTAAAACGTTAGAAAATGGTTCTCACTATTTACACCTTAAATTATGTATCGATCAAAAAAGACATACTGCTGATGTTTACTATGCTCTCCAGCATCTCGAAAGTGTTCAACAAACTGAAGTGGAAAGTATGTAACGTAAAACAAACTCTCTTTTAAATTAGAGAGTTTTTCTTTTTTCTATAATGGCAACAATGAATGTAGTCCTGCAAAGTAAGGAGGAATAGGCAATTGAAATCCCGTCCGAATTTAGTAGATACATTTCGTGATTCCATTATTTTTCGTTTAATTTGCTTTATTGTTATACTTACTGCTTTTTCCGGCTTTCTTATACATAGATTAGAACCATCACACTTTACCACATGGTTTGATGGAATTTGGTGGTCAATCGTTACAATTTTCACTGTTGGCTATGGTGACTTTGCCCCTCATACACTAATCGGGAAACTTATCGGTATGAGTATTATTTTATTAGGAACTGGATTTTGTTCTTATTATATGGTGCTGTTTGCTACTGAAATGATTAATAAACAATATATGAAAGTTAAAGGAGAAGAAGCTGCGACTTCTAACGGTCATATGATTATTGTCGGCTGGAACGAACGGGCAAAACATGTTGTAAAACAAATGCACATCTTACAACCAAACCTGGATATCGTTTTAATTGATGAAACACTTTCTTTACTGCCAAAACCATTTCATCATTTAGAATTTATAAAGGGGTGCCCCCATCACGACCAAACGTTATTAAAAGCTAATATTACAACGGCACACACCATATTAATAACAGCCGATAAAGAAAAAAACGAAAGCTTAGCGGATACACAGTCCATTTTAAATATTTTAACTGCAAAAGGGCTCAACCCAAACATTCACTGCATCGCTGAACTTCTTACTTCTGAACAAATACAAAATGCAACGAGAGCTGGCGTGTCAGAAATTATAGAAGGAAATAAATTAACGAGCTATGTATTTACCGCTTCTCTTTTATTCCCTTCCATTTCAGGTGTACTATTTTCACTTTACGACGAAATCTCTGATAATAAATTACAACTGATGGAGCTTCCCATGTCCTGTACCGGACAAACTTTTGCGAATTGTAGCTATACTCTTTTAAAACAAAATATTCTCTTACTAGGTATAAAGCGCGACGAACAATATATGATTAATCCAGTTCATTCCTTTGTTCTCATTGAAAGCGACATACTCATTGTTATTCACCATTAGTAAAATGACGCTCTAATTCTTGCATGAGCACTTTCCCAATATTGATATATTTTCTTTTCACATCTCCATCTGGATCTTTCGGCTCAGCAAATTGATCCATTCCACTCGTTCCAGCTGTTAACGTATTTACATGATCATCTAGTTCGTCTTGATATACGTGCGAAAGAATATACGGCGTTCCAAGACGAACTACTACACCAGGTACATCTAATTCTCCTTCAACCGCTGTAAATGGCACTCGTAAAAATTGATAGCCATCTTCTTCATCAATTTTATAATCAAAGCATCCTTTCTCATAATCCCAATTGCCGCCAATGCTATACCCAAGTGGCTTCATTATTTCTTCTAACTTATATAACGCATATGTACGTCCTTCTAAATTTGATTGAATTGGAATCAAGCCCATCCCTCCTAGACTTTTTCTTTAGCATACCCACTCTAGTTTGAATATACTGATGGACTTTTCGATGAAATAATAAAAAGCGGCCGGAATCCGGCCGCTTTTTATTATTTTAAACGCTCTTCTAATTCTGCTTTTAATTCTTCAAATCCTGGTTTACCAAGTAAAGCAAACATGTTTTTCTTGTATGCTTCTACTCCTGGTTGGTCAAATGGATTTACGCCTAATAAGTAGCCGCTCATCGCACATGCTTTTTCGAAGAAGTATACAAGGTAACCGAATGTGTACTCATTTAATTCAGGAATATTTACGATTAAGTTTGGTACTCCGCCATCGCTATGTGCAAGTAATGTACCTTCGTATGCTTTCGTGTTTACGAAGTCTACAGTTTCACCAGCAAGGTAGTTTAATCCATCTAAATCGTTTTCTTCTGATTCGATTGTTAGTTCATGTGTAGGTTTACCTACTTTTAGAACTGTTTCAAATAAGTCACGACGACCTTCTTGAACGTATTGACCTAATGAATGTAAGTCAGTTGAGAAGTTTGCTGAAGATGGGAAAATACCTTTTTGATCTTTTCCTTCACTTTCACCAAATAACTGTTTCCACCACTCAGCGAAGTATTGAAGTGCTGGCTCATAGTTAACAAGCATTTCAATTGTTTTTCCTTTATTGTATAGAGCGTTACGAACTACTGCGTATTGGTAAGCTGGGTTTTCTTCTAGTTCTGATGTACCGAAGTCCTCACGACCAGCAGCTGCACCTTTCATCATCTCTTCAATATTTAAGCCACTTACTGCGATTGGCAATAAACCAACTGGCGTTAATACAGAGAAACGTCCTCCAACATCATCTGGAATAACGAATGTTTCGTAACCTTCATTATCAGCTAATGTTTTTAATGCACCACGCGCTTTATCTGTAGTTGCATAAATACGTTTGCGAGCTTCTTCTTTTCCATACTTTTCTTCTAATAACTTACGGAAAATACGGAATGCTAGTGCTGGCTCTGTCGTTGTACCTGATTTGGAAATAACGTTAATAGAGAAGTCTTTACCTTCTAATACATCCATTAAATCTTTCATGTAAGTGGAGCTAATGTTTTGTCCAACAAATAGCACTTGTGGAGTTTTACGTTGTTCTTTAGAAAGTGTGTTGTAGAAAGAATGGTTTAACATTTCAATTGCTGCACGTGCTCCTAGGTAAGAACCACCGATACCTACAACAAGTAAAATGTCAGAGTCATTTTTAATTTTTTCTGCGCATTTTTGAATGCGAGCAAATTCTTCTTTGTCATATTGAAGCGGAAGGTCTACCCACCCAAGGAAATCGTTCCCAGCTCCAGTTTTTTCGTGGATTGCGTGATGTGTTACTTTCACTGCATCACGTAAATAAGTGATTTCATGTTCACCGATGAAGGATAACGCTTTAGAATAGTCGAACGTTACATGTGTACTCATCTTTTTCCCTCCAATTATGGATATGTATTTCTGTATTCACTTTAGCGAAACTGAAGTTGTAAATCAAGCGATTCACCCCTTGTAAACGTAACCAATATATATTTTTTAAAAAAAGTTCATTTTTTGCATAAAAATTCGCATTTTTCGGTATAGATGTATATACATCCTATTTCGAACATTTTTTATGTATAAAAACAACATAACTACCCTATTCTATAAAAGAGTTAATTAACTCATCGCTTGCTCATGCTTCACAATTAAGGGGGGCTTTTTCATGAGTACTTTACAACGTATCGCATTAGTCTTTACTGTAATTGGCGCTGTAAACTGGGGACTAATCGGGTTCTTCCAGTTTGACTTAGTGGCAGCCATTTTCGGTGGACAAAACTCAGCTCTTGCACGTATTATTTACGGCATCGTTGGTATTTCTGGGCTTATCAATCTTGGTTTACTCTTTAAACCATCAGAAAATCTTGGTACTCACCCAGAAACGAACGAAATTCGCTAATCAGTATGTCTCTACTTCACCTCCGACATACGAATATGATTGCATGCAATCATATTTGCAAATATATATCATAAGAAAAAGTAAAAGAGGAACGCTCATATGCGCTCCTCTTTTACTTTGTTAACTCGGACTCTTCAATCCATTCTGTTAGCTTTTCTCGCAGCGTATTAAATCCGTCCTTAGATGGATTCGGTATAAGAATCCGTCCTTGTTTTCTTTTCGCCGCTTTTAACGATAAACTCATTTTTCTGTGTTCTTCATCAATTGAAAGTACTTTTACTTCTACTGTATCGCCGACTTTTAAAAAGTCATGAATATCCTTTACATATCCATTTGTAATTTCAGATATATGCACAAGTCCTTGTGTTTCTGCATCTAACGCTACAAATGCACCGTAATCTTGAATCCCAGTCACTTTCCCTGTTACAACCACTCCTGTTGTATATTGTTCTGACATATGAAACACTCCCATACGTTTACCATTTTCTCTACAATTGTAGATAGCAAAGCAGATGATTTATTGTTAAATATCCGATTAGTTAATACGTACCCTAAGTAAAGCAACTCAGGATACGCATACCTTATATTAGTAAATTATACCACTATGACAGAGCTCATTCAAAATTCATGAAAAAATTTCCTTAAGTAAGTATAATTCTCCAATATTAGGATAGAATACTAACACATGGCTTTCTAGTATTCCCCCCCTTTTATGGACAAAACGTATTGTGTTTTGTCCTTTTTTTATTCTCTACGAACCGTTCCATTCTCTTCATTGCTTCCATAAGCTGTTCAAGCGATGTTGCATATGAACAACGAATAAATCCTTCACCACTTTCGCCAAATACACTTCCAGGTACAACAGCCACTTTTTCTTCTAGTAATAACTGTTCTGCAAATTCCGCCGAAGATAGTCCAGTTGAAGATATGGAAGGAAAGACATAAAACGCTCCGCCCGGCACATGACATGTTAATCCCATTTCATTGAAAGATGTCGTCATAAAATTACGGCGTTTCTTATAACTATCTCTCATTCGAATTACTTCCTCATTTCCCGCACGTAATGCTTCAAGTGCTGCAAACTGAGACATCGTCGGGGCACACATCATGGAATATTGGTGAATTTTGAGCATTAATTCTGAAAAGTGAACAGGAGCTGCAATCATACCAAGGCGCCACCCTGTCATCGCAAATCCTTTTGAAAATCCTGAAATTAAAATCGTATGCTCGCGCATATTTTTAATACTCGCGAAACTTGTATATGCTTCGTCGTATACAAGTTCTGCATAAATTTCATCAGATAATACGATTAAATTGTACTTCTCAACAATCACTGCTATTTCTTCAAGCTCGGACTTATTTAACATTGCACCTGTTGGGTTATTTGGTGAACAAAGTAAAATTGCCTTTGTCTTCGCTGTAATAGCTGCCTCAATTTGTTCTGGTTGTACTTTAAATTCATTTTCTAAAGTAGTAGCCACAGGAACTGGAACCCCTCCAGCTAATGTCACAAGCGGGGCATAAGAAACGAAACTTGGCTCAATAATGAGTACCTCATCATCAGGATTTATAATGGCGCGCATCGCTACATCTAACGCCTGACTCGCTCCAACTGTAACAATGATTTCATCGTTTGGATCATATGATACTGCAAATTGTTTTTTTAGATACTTTGCTATTTCTTGACGGAGCTCCAATAATCCTGCATTTGCTGTATATGACGTATATCCTTGTTCTAAAGAACGGATACATGCTTGCCTTACATTCCATGGCGTAATGAAGTCTGGTTCTCCTACTCCAAGAGAAATAACACCTTTCATATTAGCTGCTAAATCGAAAAACTTTCGAATACCAGATGGTTGTAATGATTCTGCCGCTCTAGATAGTTCAAATTGCTTCATGGTGTCACCACAATTCGCTTATCATCATCATTTTTTTCATAGATAATTCCCTCATGTTTATATTTCTTCAAAATGAAATGCGTTGTCGTAGAAACGACAGATTCAATTGTTGCTAATTTCTCAGAAACAAACATCGCTACTTCTCCCATTGTCTTTCCTTCTAACGTAATAGAAAGATCATATGTCCCTGACATTAAATACACAGATTTCACTTCTGAATAACGATAAATTTGCTCAGCAACCGCATCGAACCCAACGCCGTGCTTTGGCGTAACTTTCACATCAATCATCGCCGTTAAACCTGTATGTTCTTTCACCTTCGTCCAATCGATATGTGTGACATAATCCACAATAATCTTTTCCGCTTCTAATTTTTCAACCATTTTCTTTACTTCTTCTACTTCTATATTTAACAGCTTCGCTAATGTATCTACAGATAATCGACTACTTTTTTCAAGACAAGCTAATAATTCTAATTCTTTTTCTGTCACCATATAAATCATCCTTCCTTTTCGTTTGTGTCTAAATTATACAAATAGCCTTTCCAGTTTGAAAAGAAGATTTTTTTAGTGAATTATGTCAAAATAAAGTGAAACTTTAATCCATGGAAAGGTTCATCCCATGGATTATTAGCCCGCACCAATCGGGCTTTTGCGGACAGTTGCTCTCCCGCCTAACCTCTTCGCTTGAGCTTCTTTTTGAGGCGAGAGGCTTACTGTCCGTTAAAGCGGGGTAAAGTGCAACTTTAATCAGCAGAAAAATGCGTGATAAAGCGAAAGGGGATGGAATCGTGAAACCAAAAGTTTATATTGCTGAACCAGTTCCAACATTTGTAGAAAACTATTTATCAGAACACTGTGATTATGAAAAATGGGAGCAAAATGAGAAGGTACCTCGTGATGTTCTACTAGAGAAAATACAAGATAAAGATGGTTTATTAAATTTCGGATCTGCTATTAATGAAGAATTATTGGAGGCGGCTCCTAACTTAAAAGTAGTAAGCAACATTTCTGTCGGTTACGATAATTTTGATTTACAAGCGATGGAAAAGCGCAATGTCATCGGAACAAATACACCTTACGTACTAGATGATACAGTAGCTGACCTCGTTTTTGCTCTTATGTTATCTGCTGGTCGTCGTGTTTGTGAACTCGACTCCTACGTAAAAAATGGTAAATGGAATGCGGAAATTGGAAAAGAGCACTTTGGGCTAGATGTACACCATAGTACAATCGGCATTATCGGTATGGGCCGAATTGGTGAAGCTGTTGCAAAACGAGCGAAATTCGGATTTGATATGGATGTTCTTTATTATAACCGTCGCCGAAAAGAAGAAGCTGAACAAAAATTCGCTGCTACATATTGTGATTTACAGACGCTTCTAAAGCAGTCTGACTTTATCGTTCTTCTTACTCCATTAACAGATGAAACGTACCATCTTATCGGAGAAAAGGAATTTTCATTCATGAAAGAAACAGCTATCTTCATTAATGCTTCTCGCGGGAAAACAGTAGATGAAGAAGCGTTAATCGATGCGTTAACAGAAAAGAAAATCTTTGCGGCGGGCATCGATACTTTTACACAAGAGCCGATTCAAAAAGACAATCCGCTCTTATCCTTACAAAATGTTGTGACCTTACCACATATCGGATCTGCAACATTAAAAACTAGGCAACAAATGGCTATGACCGCCGCTGAAAATTTAGTTGCAGCGTTACAAGGAAAAACACCGCCTAATATTGTTCGCGGGTAATACTGAATGTACGAAAGGCAAGATGACATCGTCATCTTGCCTTTTTTTGTTAACATATTTTTTTCTGCCTTGGAAATGATATGAACAAAAATCAATGGAGTGACAAAAAATGAATCACGAATCTACTTGTCCTTATTTCACTTTTTCCACTCGCGGCACTACTGTTCATTACGAATTGTATGAACATGAAAATAAAACAGAACGTCCTACTTTCGTACTCGTTCACGGCTTTTTATCTTCCTCATTCAGCTACCGCCGTCTAATTCCTTTATTATCGAAAGAAGGAACAGTCATTGCTCTTGATTTACCACCGTTCGGGAAGAGTGATAAGTCTCATCTATTTAAGTATTCTTATCATAATTTAGCAACGATTATAATCGATTTAATTGAACACTTATCTCTCTCAAACATTGTGTTAGTTGGACATTCTATGGGCGGCCAAATTTCACTTTACGTAAACCGTATACGTCCTGAATTAATTTCAAAGACAATTTTACTATGTAGCTCTAGCTATTTAGCACGCGCAACTTTACCTTTACTGTACTCTTCTTATTTACCGTTCTTTCATTTATACGTAAAGAATTGGATTATACGGCGCGGCATTGTTCATAACTTAATGAATGTCGTTCATGATCATTCATTAATTGACGATGAAATGAAGGCAGGTTACTCTGCTCCTTTTTATGACAACCGTATATTCCCCGCTTTAACTCGTATGATACGAGATCGTGAAGGTGACTTATCTTCAACTGAATTACAAAAAATCGAAACACCTACTCTACTCATTTGGGGTGAAAAAGATCGGGTCGTCCCTGTACATGTAGGTCATCGTCTGCACAAAGATTTACCGAATTCGAAATTTATTTCTTACGAAAATACAGGGCATTTACTACCTGAAGAAAAACCGGAACATGTTTATGAAGAAATTATCGCTTTTTCTGCGCAATAATATCAAAGAGGCTGTCGGAAATTCCGACAGCCTACAATGAACAACTTCCGCCTTCTTTTATTACAAGTAATTCCACAGCTAACTTCTCACATTTTTCAAGCGCAGGTACTTCCTCAAAAGACATAAAGTATATATGTTGAATCTTCTTTGCGATGTATTTTGAATCATCAAACACACTTGCGACATTCACAACATCGCTCGCTTCTGTTTCATAAAACTCCGGTCCCATTTGAAACGGATCCCAATTCTTCACAACCTCTATCATCTTTTCATATGTACCCATTCGCTTCCCGCCTTTTCACTTTTTAATACTTTTCTTTATCCTATCACATCAGCTATTCTATAAGAAGAGAGAGAACTTTCATAACTTAACGGTTTTACAGAAGAAGGGAGCAAACTTATGCAACTATTTCATAAAGCAGTCAATCGCCGTGGAACTCATAGTACAAAATGGGATACATATAAAAACGAAGAACTTATCCACGCGTGGATTGCTGATATGGATTTTGAAGTACCACAACCAATTCAAACTGCTTTAAAGCAACGTATCGAGCATCCTATTTTCGGCTATACACTTCCTCCCGAAAATATTGGCGATATTATTTGTAACTGGACAAAAAAACAGTACAACTGGGATATTCAAAAAGAATGGATTGTCTTTAGCGCCGGAATCGTTCCAGCTCTTAGTACGAGCATACAGGCCTTCACAAAGGAAAACGAATCCGTTCTCGTACAACCACCTATTTATCCCCCATTTTTCGAAATGGTCACAACAAACAATAGACAATTATGCGTAAGTCCATTACAGAAACAAAATGATACATATGCGATAGACTTCGAGCATTTAGAAAAGCAATTTCAACAAGGCGTCAAACTTATGCTTCTTTGCAGTCCTCACAACCCGATAGGTCGTGTTTGGACGAAAGAAGAATTAACAAAGCTTGGATCTTTATGTACCAAATATAATGTAATCGTTGTCGCAGATGAAATTCATTCCGATATTATTTATGCAAATCATACACATACACCGTTCGCTTCTTTATCTGAAGAACTAGCAGCGCGCACGATAACTTGTATGGCTCCAAGTAAAACATTTAATATCGCTGGATTACAAGCATCGATTATTATCATTCCAAATGAAAAACTCCGTCAAGCCTTTACATCTATCCAATATAGACAAGGCTTCCACGGATTAAATACATTTGCCTATACAGCGATGGTAAGTGCCTATACAGAATGTAATGATTGGCTAAATGAAATTCGATTATATATAGAAGATAATGCTCAATTTGCTTGTAAATATATTAAAGATCACATACCTACTCTTTCCGTAACGAAGCCAGAAGGTAGCTTTTTATTATGGATTGATTGCTCTCGCCTACAGCTTTCTCAAGATGAGCGCACTAAATTGCTCGAAGAAAAAGGAAAAATTATTGTTGAGCCTGGTGAGAAATACGGATTAGGCGGCGAAGAACATATTCGAATTAACATCGGCTGTCCAAGGTCTGTTTTAGAAGAAATTTTAAATAGGCTGCGCCATACGTTTTCATAATAAGAAAGGAGACTGTTTGGGACAGCCTCCTTTGTGAACTTTTGTCGGTAAGTCGATATATTTTGAGTTACGGTCGATATATTCCAATAATCGCTGATATATTTTCACTTACACTACACAAAAAAGCTACCGCGCACGGTAGCTTTTACTTTTTCTTCATATCCGACGCTTTTTTTACAATAACACCACAAGCAATTCGATCACCTGATTTACCTGTCGGTTGAGTCATACCATCATCAGGGTTTTCTGTAATAATAATAGACGCTCCATCTTTTCTATGAATCGTCGTTTTCCCTTCTTCAAGCGTTATATGTGGCGCATCAATTTCTGCTTTAATTTTCCCAGAACCGTCTGCAATTACGTTCGGTAAATCACCGTTTTCTGCCCCCTTCGGATTGAGTAGTCCATGCTTTTTATCATCTGGATTAAAATGATTTCCAGCTGATTCAAAACGAGGTGCTTTACACTCACCAATTTCATGTACATGTATGCCGTGCGGGCCAGGTGTGAACCCTTCCCCTTTAATCTTAATTTTTACTCCGCTTGTTTGCTGCACTACTTTCGCAGTCCCCACTTCATCACCTGAAGCATTATGTAATTTCACGTCAATTTCTTTCGGCTTTCCTTGGTCACAACCTGCCATCAGAAATAGTAAACAACAACTGAAAAAAAGCCGTTTTTTCATTTTATTCCCTCCAAAATACATTCTGCCCTTAGATTGTCCGAGCATAGAGGGAAACATACAAAAATGAGTTACTGTTTCTTTTCAGCTAACAGCTTTTCTTCAACTTTCTGTAATCGATCTGCTTCTCGTTTTGACACACGAATGAACATACGCCATGTGGCAACCGCACCGATAATAAATAGAACACAAACAATCCCTGGAATAATATATTCTGTTTTATCTTCTGGAAAATATAATGGCATCATATAGATCACTCCTTATTATAGGATTCACAAAACATCAGAATTTTCTGTTATATTATCTTAAATTATAGTGGAACCTATCCACATTCTCAAGGGGGCATTCCGAAAGCGAATGATTTCTTTGACTCCTTATCCTACTTTCCTTACTATAAACTTGAGGTGAAAAATATGAGAGAAACATTTGAAATTGGCGAAATCGTTACTGGTATTTATAAAACGGGAAAATACATTGGCGAAGTTACAAATAGCCGCCCTGGCAGTTACGTCGTAAAAGTATTAGCTGTTTTAAAACATCCGGTGCAAGGTGACTTACATAACGTAAAACAAGCTGACGTACCATTTTTCCACGAAAGACGTGCTTTAGCTTTTCGTGAACAGACGAACATTCCAGAGCAAATGGTGAAGAAATATGAAGGAGAAATTCCAGATTATACAGATTCACTCAAATTAGCATTAGAAACTCAAATGAATTCATTTTCTGAAGATGATTCACCTTTTGCAGTTCGTAGTCTAGAAACATTAGAACAATTAAAAAAAGACTATAAACTTTAAAAAAACAAAACGACCAAATTACATACTGTGCAATTTGGTCGTTACTGTGTACTCACTTTCTTTAACACTTTTGAAAAATCAACGAGTTCCCCTAATGTTGGAGGTGCTGGTTTCACTAAATACTCTTTATCTTTTTCTACTAACTTAAAAATATTATACGTCGTCATCGCATCATCTAGCGCACAATGATGCTTACCCGTCCCTACTTTTCCATACGCCTCAATTGCTTTCCACAATCCTGTTTGATTTCTCTCACCAAAAAACTTCTTATACTCAAGTGATAAATCACGACACTGTCCTTGGAAAGGAAAATCTACTCCCGCTTTTTCACAATTATGCTTCAACACTTTCATATCCATATTTCCCCACGTAACAATGGTCGGTTTACATCTCTTTTCATATTCTGCAAGTTTTTCAACGAGTTCTGGAAACGAAATTCCTTTATCTACGACTTCTTGTTTAATCCCTAAAAACTTCTTACATCGATCCGTTAAAGATGGAAAAGTTTTCGGCCTAACATGAGCTGAATACGTATCTTCTACCTTACAGCCAACAACCGAAACGAGTCCTACCTCAATAATCTCCGGGAAAAATCCTTTTGGTTTTTTTCTGTGCTGGGGCATCGTAAACTCAAAATCCAAAAATAAAAATTGTTGTTCATTCATACGATCCCTTCCTTATCATCTTTGTCATTCCTTTCTATTTGACACTCCTACACGAACAAGCTCGAATGCTAATTCCATTTTAAATATTCAGATTGGATGTATCTTATATATATGTCAAATGCCCGCAAATATTTTTAAAAATAAGAAAAAGTAACCTTTGCAGAAAATATAACAAAATAAGCCCTTTCATTTACATCCGACATTTTTCTACTTTATAATGACGTTATGTGTGTTTCATCTAGTTAATTTTTGACACACTAAGAAAAGTGAATGAAAGGAGATGAGAGTTTTGCACGAAACAACGCAAGAGCTCGCAAACTGGCAGTATTATTTTGCTATCGCAGTCTTTTTAATTACATATGCCATTATTATTTCTGAAAAAATTAATCGCGCTGTCATCGCACTTCTTGGTGCAGCACTCATGGTAATTATGGGGGTTGTTGATTTACACAATGCCTTTACGAAACATATTGAATGGGGGACGATTACACTACTCATCGGTATGATGATTTTGGTGAACATTACGAGTAAATCGGGCGTCTTCCAATACGTTGCCATTAAAGCAGCAAAAGGAGCGCAAGGAAATCCAATTAAAATTTTAATTTCACTTTCCTTACTTACTGCACTTGGTTCCGCGTTTTTAGATAACGTTACAACTGTACTTCTTGTTGTTCCAGTTACTTTATCTATTACGCGCATACTGCAAGTAAATCCTGTCCCTTATTTACTTTCTGAAATTATTTTTTCAAACATTGGGGGAACAGCAACATTAATTGGTGATCCACCTAACATTATGATTGGTTCTGCCAATAAGCATTTAGATTTCAATGCTTTCTTACTAAACTTAGCGCCAATCGTAATTATTATCATTGGTGTGACAGCGACAATACTTTACTTCATGTACCGCAAACAATTAATCGCTGATCCTGTACAAGTTAAAAAATTAATGAGTTTAGATGAAAAGCAATATATTAAAGATCCAATATTAATGAAAAAATCTTTAACAGTGCTTGGACTTACAATTGTAGGTTTCATGACTCATTCCATTTTCCACGTTGATGCAGCTATCATCGCTTTAACTGGTGCTACTGTACTTATGTTAATCGGTGTGAAAGAACATGAAATTGAAGAAGTGTTCGCAAGTGTAGAATGGGTAACAATCTTCTTCTTCGCAGGACTATTCGTACTCGTTGGAGGACTTATCGATATCGGTCTTATTAAAATGTTAGCTCAAAAAGTAATTGGCATAACAGGCGGAGATATTTCTTACGCATCTATCCTTATTTTATGGGTATCTGGTATCGCCTCTGCAACAATTGATAACATTCCATTCGTTGCAACAATGATTCCTCTTATTAACGATATGGCTGTCGGATTAGGTTTATCACCTGCTGACGCACAAATCGACGTATTATGGTGGGCATTAGCATTAGGTGCTTGTCTAGGCGGAAACGGAACATTAATCGGCGCTTCTGCTAACGTAATTGTCGCAGGTATCGCAAGCCGCGAAGGACATAAATTTAGCTACATGGACTTCCTTAAAGTCGGTTTCCCGATTATGATCGTTTCATTAATCATTTCTCATATTTATATTTATGTACGCTACCTTATGTAGCACAAAAAGCGCTCTGATAACCAGGGCGCTTTTTTCATTACACATATTTAAATTAAACTTACTCGTTATACCTCACCGGCTCATTTCTGATAATGAACAAGTGAATCGGCAAGAACACTGAAAATGTGATGACATGAATAATCGTAAATAATATAGAGTTCGTTCCATATCTGTCTAAAATAGCGTAGATAAGATAAATAGACAACACAATGGATACAGCTGTTGCTATTAAATATAAAATTGGTACGAAATTAAAAATAAAACATGCGACATATATGCCGAATACTTTCCATCCTGCTTCTTCTTTCAAGAAATCTGGTAATTTATCTTTCGCTAAATCACCCCATATTTTACTATTTAAAAAAGGAATAAATGCTAGAACTCCATCCGTTGCACCGTCATTTTTCGCCATCGTATACAGTGCAAAAGCCGTTAACAAATACGCAATAACTGCCCAAATCAATATAACAAGAATAAACGCAAAACTAAGAGCAAAGAAACCTGCTAGTAAGCCTTGATCTTCCATCTTATCTTATCCTCTCCTCTCTACTCTCAACATATTTCATTGCATTGTAAGTTATGTTTTAAAATTCAATCAAACTCTCTGTATAATAATAGGAGTAAGATAATAAGAGAGGAGAACAACCGATGCATCCATTTGTAAAAGCATTACAAGAGCATTTCATAGCTCACAAAAATCCGGAAAAAGCAGAACCGATGGCACGTTATATGAAAAATCACTTCCCATTTCTTGGTATTCAAACACCTGAAAGAAGACAATTATTAAAAGACGTCATCCAAATACATACTCTCCCAGATCCAAAAGACTTCCAAATTATCGTACGTGAGCTGTGGGATTTACCAGAACGAGAATTTCAGGCAGCCGCACTCGATATGATGCAAAAATATAAAAAGCATATAAACGAAACGCATATCCCCTTCTTAGAAGAACTTATTGTAACAAAATCTTGGTGGGACACTGTCGATAGCATCGTCCCTACATTTTTAGGTAATATCTTTTTACAACATCCAGAATTGATTTCTGCCTATATTCCAAAATGGATTGCATCAGATAACATATGGTTACAACGCGCCGCTATTTTATTCCAGCTAAAATATAAACAAAAGATGGATGAAGAACTTCTTTTTTGGGTTATTGGACAACTACATTCTTCGAAAGAATTTTTCATTCAAAAAGCGATTGGATGGGTCCTTCGTGAATATGCAAAAACAAAGCCCGATGTCGTTTGGGAATACGTGCAAAATAACGAGCTTGCCCCGCTCAGCAGGCGTGAAGCAATTAAGCACATTAAACAAAATTACGGAATAAATAACGAAAAAATAGGCGAGACTCTATCATAGATAGACGCGTTCCTCTATTGAGATTTAAAAAAGAACGTGTTAGAATATGTTCATTATTATTAATATAAGTAGCGATGACGGACTTATAAGTACTTGCACAAAAAGCGATTCAGGGATAGTGAAAGCCTGAAGCCGCAAGGAAACGGCAGTCTCGAGCAATACGTGATAAAGTGGATGCACCTTTTGTGTATCAACTAGGGTGGAACCGCGGGCAAACGCTCGTCCCTAGGCAATTAAGCCTTGGGATGAGCGTTTTTTTATGTTTTTCAAAGCATATACTGCTCGTTTCACAAGTTACCTGAGCACGTCATCGCCAATACGTTAACTTTCAAAAGGAGGATTTTCTTATGTATTCAATGGAACAAGTAGTAAACTTAGCGAAACATCGCGGTTTTGTTTTCCCTGGTTCTGAAATTTACGGTGGTCTTGCAAACACTTGGGATTACGGTCCACTTGGAATCGAATTAAAAAATAACGTTAAAAAAGCTTGGTGGAAAAAATTCATTCAAGAATCTCCATACAACGTTGGTTTAGACGCAGCTATTTTAATGAACCCAAAAACTTGGATCGCTTCTGGTCACGTTGGTAACTTCAACGATCCAATGATCGACTGTAAAAAATGTAAAGCGCGTCACCGTGCAGACAAATTAATTGAAGATGCATTAGATGCAAAAGGCATCGAAATGGTTGTTGATGGTCTTACTTTCGACCAAATGGCTGACTTAATGAAAGAACATGAAGTAAAATGTCCTGATTGCGGTAGTGAAGAATTCACTGAAATCCGTCAGTTCAACTTAATGTTCAAAACATTCCAAGGTGTTACAGAGTCTAGCACAAACGAAATCTTCCTTCGTCCAGAAACAGCACAAGGTATTTTCGTAAACTTCAAAAACGTACAACGCTCTATGCGTAAAAAACTTCCATTTGGTATTGGCCAAATCGGTAAGAGCTTCCGTAACGAAATCACACCTGGTAACTTCACATTCCGTACACGTGAATTCGAACAAATGGAACTTGAATTCTTCTGTAAGCCTGGTGAAGATTTAGAGTGGTTCGCATTCTGGCGTGAAACTTGTAAGAACTGGTTACTTTCACTTGGTATGACGGAAGAAAGCATGCGTCTTCGTGACCACGGTGAAGAGGAATTATCTCACTACAGTAACGCAACAACTGACATTGAATTCAAATTCCCATTCGGTTGGGGCGAACTATGGGGCGTTGCATCTCGTACAGACTTCGATTTAAAACGTCACATGGAACACTCTAACGAAGACTTTAACTATATTGATCCACAAACGAATGAGCGTTACGTACCGTACTGCATCGAGCCATCTTTAGGTGCTGACCGCGTAACATTAGCGTTCTTATGTGATGCATATGAAGAAGAGCAATTAGAAAACGATTCTCGTACAGTTCTTCGTTTCCACCCTGCTTTAGCACCATACAAAGCAGCGATCTTACCATTATCTAAAAAGCTATCTGAAGGTGCTACTGAAGTATTTGCAGAACTAGCTAAAGACTTCATGGTAGACTTTGACGAAACTGGTTCTATCGGTAAACGTTACCGTCGTCAAGACGAAATCGGTACACCATTCTGTATCACTTATGACTTCGACTCAGTTGAAGACAAAGCTGTTACAGTACGTGACCGTGACACAATGGAACAAGTTCGTATGCCAATTAGCGAACTAAAAGGTTTCTTAGAGAAGAAAATCCAGTTCTAATTATAAGAAAAAGAGGCTGCTCTAATGAGCGCCTCTTTTTTTACTTTTCACGTTTTTCTTTAATTGCTACTGTACATCTTGAAATACATAATAAATCGTCATTCTCATCAATGATACGTACATCCCAAACCATCGTTGAGTTTCCTCTATGTATCGGTGTTCCGATCGCTGTTACAATTCCATCTTTCTTTGAGCGAATATGATTTGCATTAATTTCTAAACCGAAACAAATACATTTTTCTTGATCAATTAAATTGTATGAACCAACGCTTGCTACTGTTTCCGCCAACGCAACAGAAGCACCACCATGTAAAAATCCAAATGGCTGATGCGTACGCTCATCTACGGGCATTGTAGCAACCACCTTATCTTCTGTCATCTCTAACAACTCAATTCCAAGTGAATCCATTAAAGTTTTTGCCATATCGTTTCCCCCTTCTCTTACTTTAATAAAATGTATAATTTTACCTATTTATTTTCAAACTACTTATAACACTTATATAAGGAGGTTTCACCTAAATGAAACAGAAATTTTGTATATTACTGCTTATGTGCTCCTTGCTGACTATTGTACCAAATTGTGCACTAGCAGCCAAAGCATCTAACCTGACAATCGATGTTCAGACTGTCACGCAAAAAGGTAAGAAACCTTATATAGAATATCAAATTAACAGACCTTCTTTTCATAACTTTTCCGATTCTAAATTTCAAAATAAGCTCAATTTCTATTACAAAAAATCTACTGACAAATTTAAAACCAAATTAGAAAAAGACGCAAAAAAATATTATAAAGAAACAGAAGGGTCAAGTATACCATTTCATCCATACGTGGCGAATGTTGATTATAAAGTCTCTTTAAATAAACCACCTTTTCTTAGCCTATATTTGAATTACTATCAATATACAGGCGGAGCACATGGTCTTTATACGTGGAAGGCAAACACATTCGATTTAAACGAAAAAAAGTTACTACACTTAGACGATTTATTTCAACAAAAAGATGCATACAAAGAAGTAATTCGTGCTGAGATTGTAAGACAAATTAAACAAAATGAAAGTATTTATTTTCCTGATGCATCTGAAAAAGTCATGAGCACGAAAAAGTTCCACTTCTTTTTAGAACCGGACAATCTCGTCATTTATTTCCCTTTATATGAGATTGCCCCTTATTCAAGTGGAATTCCGCAATTTCGTATTCCTTATACGTTGTTAAGAGACTATTTGAAGACTTCTTATCAAAATATTTTAATTGACAACAAGTAAATCTTTTCGCTACGATAATGTTAACCTAAAAACAACAGGAGGTTAACATTATGAGGAGATTTCATGTTTTAGATTTAGCATTAGCTGCCATGTTCGTCGCTCTTATGGCCATTGGTGCAAATATTGTATCTTGGGCACCATTCCTGCAAGTAGCGGGCATCCCATTATCTATGCAACCATTTTTCGCAATTTTAGCAGGGCTTCTTCTTGGAAGTAGACTTGGTGCATTATCAATGACTGTTTACATGCTCGTTGGAGTAGCAGGTGCACCAATCTTCGCTAACTTCAAAGCTGGATTTGGAGCACTTTTAGATCCTACTGGTGGTTTTATTATCGCATTTATTATCGTTGCTTACGTATCAGGAAAACTAGTAGAACAAAAAGAACGACCGACATTCAGTACATTTGCAATTGCTTCGTTCACAGGAATCATTTTAACGTATATTATCGGTACTACTTACATGTACGGGGCAGTCAATCTCTTCATGGGTGGTAATATGAGCTATAAAGCTGCTTGGATGATTATGATGTGGTTCGCAGTAAAAGATATTGCATTTACCATTATCGGTGCTATTATCGCACCTCGTATATACTATGCTGTACGTCGTTCAGCTTATCAGCATTCTCATTCGACGATTTCATAAGAAAAAGGAGTTGTTCCAGTAGGAACAACTCCTTTTTTATATTAAGACTCTTGATTCGCTTGTTCTTCTAAAATTTTCTTCATCATCGTAACCATGTCATCACGTAATTCTGGGTGTTGCAGTGCCATTTCGATTGTTGTTTGAACAAATCCTAACTTTTCACCTACGTCGTAGCGCTTTCCTTCGAAGTCGTAAGCGAATACACGTTGAATTTCGTTTAAACTTTGGATAGCATCTGTTAACTGAATTTCGCCACCAGCACCAACATGTTGCTGATCTAAGAACATGAAGATTTCAGGTGTTAAAACGTAACGTCCCATAATTGCTAAGTTTGAAGGTGCTGTACCTGCTGCTGGTTTCTCAACGAAATTGCGAACTTGGTAACGACGTCCTTCCTGCTCTAACGGATCGATAATTCCGTAACGGTGTGTTTCATCTTCTGGAACCGTTTGTACGCCAATAACAGAAGAAAGCGTTTTATCATATTCTTCAATTAATTGACGTAAACATGGTTTTTCAGCTTGAACGATATCATCACCTAATAAAACAGCGAATGGCTCATCACCAATGAATTTACGCGCACACCAAACAGCGTGACCTAATCCTTTTGGTTCTTTTTGACGAATGTAGTGAATGTCTACCATTTTTGAAGAAGCCTGTACTTTTTCAAGTAACTCATACTTTTTCTTTTCTAATAAGTTTTGCTCTAACTCAAATGCATTATCAAAATGATCTTCAATAGCACGCTTCGTTTTACCAGTAACGATAATAATATCTTCGATTCCTGATTTTACTGCTTCTTCTACAATGTATTGGATAGTTGGTTTATCAACAATCGGTAACATTTCTTTCGGCATCGCTTTCGTTGCTGGTAAAAAACGTGTTCCTAATCCAGCTGCTGGGATTATCGCTTTTCTTACTTTTTTCATCACAAAATACCCTCTCTCCTGTCGGAATTAATAGCAATCATTTCCTACATAAAACAAAAGGGAGATTTCGCTCCCTTTTGTTCCTTACTACTTAAAATTACTTTATATTATAAACGATTCATAATATCTTCTTTAATAGTAAGTAACTTTTGTTCACTATTTTGTAAAGAATTATCTTGAACACCGAAGTAGAACTTAATCTTCGGTTCAGTTCCAGATGGACGTAGGCAGAACCAAGAACCATCTTCTAATTGATATTTTAACACATTTGATTTCGGTAAGTGAATCTCTTCTTTATGTCCATCTTGTAAAGATGTAATAATGCTTGCTTTATAGTCTTCAACTGCTACAACTGTTAAGCCCGCTACTTCTTTCGGAGGATTTTCACGGAATGTTGCCATCATTTCTTGGATTTGTTCCGCTCCATCTTTTCCTTTTAGCGTTAACGATACAAGATCTTCACGGAAGAAACCGTATTTCTCAAACACTTCTAATAGACCATCATATAACGTTTTACCTTGTGATTTGTAGTACGCAGCTACTTCACATGCAAATAGAACAGATTGTACTGCATCTTTATCACGGCAGAATGGACGGATTAAATAACCATAGCTTTCCTCATAACCGAATTGGAATTCGTATTGTCCGCTTTCTTCATACTGTTTAATTTTCTCACCGATAAATTTAAATCCAGTTAACGTATCAACTGTATCTAAACCGTATGCTTTCGCGATTGTACGACCAATTTCAGACGTTACGATTGTTTTTAATACAACACCGTTCTCTGGTAGCGTTCCGTTTTCTTTCTTTTGAGATAATAAGTAATCAAGCATTAATGCACCTGTTTGGTTACCAGTTAATACTTGGAACTCACCATCGTGATTACGAACTGCTACACCAAGGCGATCTGCGTCAGGATCCGTTGCGATTAACACATCTGCGCCTACCTTCTCACCTTCACGAATTGCATATTCAAATGCTGCATGCTCTTCTGGGTTCGGCGATTTTACTGTAGAGAAGTTCGGATCTGGTAACTCTTGCTCTTTTACAACTGTTACATCTGTAAATCCAACTTCTTTTAAACCACGGCGTACAGAAATATTTGATGTTCCGTGTAGTGGTGTGAAGACGATTTTTAAATCTTTGCCGGCCTTTTCCACCATTTCTTTATTAATAATGACATTGTTCAATTCTGCAGCATATGCATCATCGACTTCTTGTCCAATAATATGTAATAAACCGTCAGCTTTTAATTGCTCCACATCAGCAACCTCAACTGTTAATTCATCTTCCACTGCGTTTACGTAGCTAATTAATTCATCAGCTTCTTTCGGAGGCAACTGTCCACCATCTTCACCGTATACTTTATAACCGTTATATTCAGGCGGATTATGACTTGCAGTAAGAACGATTCCACTCACTGTATGTAAATGACGAACTGCGAAAGAAAGCACTGGCGTTGGACGTAAGCTTTCAAACACATATGTTGTAATGCCGTGTGCACCTAGTGTAGCAGCAACTTCCATTGCGAACTCAGGTGATTTATGACGAGAATCATACGCTACAACAACACCACGCTTCTTCGCTTCTTCACCTAACTTTTCAATAAACTCCGCTAATCCTTGTGTCGCTTTACGAACTGTATATACGTTCAGACGGTTCGTACCAGCACCAAGTTCACCACGCATACCACCTGTGCCGAATTCTAGATTTTTATAAAAGCTGTCCTCGATTTTTTTCTCATCTTGCTTCATGTTTTCTAACTGTTCTTTTAGTTCTGCATCTAACTCTGCATATGAAAGCCAGCGACTAAATTCTTGTTTCCAGTTCATACTTCTATCTCCTCTCGCTTGTCATACCTTTATTATATGAAAAAAACAACCTGTATCTCAATATTTTTTACAATCTAACAGGATTTTACTAGGAATATTTGTATACACTATGATTAAATACTCCACTAAAGGGAATGAGGATTATGCAAGAATGGGGCTTGTCAGAAGAGCTCAAAATACAAACAAAGCAAATGATTGAAATTGCTGAAAAAGAATTATCAATTATGAGGCAGGCAATTGATAAAGAAGATGAATGTATTTTGTGCAAGATGGAAGATATTCATCATATGTTAGCAAATGTACAAACACTGGCAGCTACATACTATATTCAAGCGTATTTATCACCTTATACAGAAAGCTCACAGTTCATTACAACAGCTGTTCAACATTTAAGTGCCAGAAAACATGGTGCTCTTATTGTTGTGGAACGAAACGAGCCACTTGAATCTTGTATTCAAACTGGAACAACATTACATGCTCATTTAACCGCACCACTGCTCGAATCGATTTTTTATCCAGGGAACCCTCTTCATGACGGAGCCGTTCTCGTTAAAAATAACCATATTGTTTCTGCTGCTAATATTCTTCCATTAACGAAAAGCACAGAAGTTGATCCTGAACTAGGGACACGTCACAGAGCTGCAATTGGCTTATCAGAAAAAAGCGATGCCCTTATTTTAGTTGTCTCTGAAGAAACGGGCCGCACTTCCTTTGCTTTAAACGGGACTTTGTATACAATTTCTCTATAAAGTAAAATTACATCGGCCGTAACACTATATATCAATAAAAAAGGCTGTTCCAAAATGTAGGAACAGCCCTCTCTTACGATCTTATTCTTCGCCGAAACGTTCAACAAGCGTTGCAAGTGTACGTACCATTGCACCTGTCGCTCCAGCTGGTCCTAAATCATGCGCTCCTGATGATTCAGATGTTCCAGCGATGTCTAAATGTACCCAAGGTGTATCTTCAGCGAATTCACCTAGGAATGTACCTGCCATAACCGCATGTCCTTCGCGGCCTGGTGAGTTATTTAAATCAGCAAACTTACTGTTTCTCACGCGTTCTTTGTCACGATCAAAAATCGGTAATTGCCAAATTGATTCATCTGTTTCCATAGATGCCTCTAGCACTTGCTCGAATAACTCTTCATTGTTTGTCATTGCACCTGTCGTATGATTTCCAAGTGCAACAATTACACCACCTGTCAATGTCGCAACATCAATTAGATAGTTTGCACCTAATTTTTTCGCATACGTAATACCGTCAGCTAATGCTAAGCGACCTTCTGCATCTGTATTTAATACTTCAATTGTTTTTCCGCTCATAGATGTGATTACATCGTCTGGCTTAAATGCGGTACCACTTACAACGTTATCTGTTGATGGAATAACAGCGATCACATTTTGCTCTGGGCGAAGTTCACCGATAATTTCCATCGCACCTAATACAGCAGCCGCACCGCCCATATCACCTTTCATACCGACCATGCCTTCACGTGGTTTTAAAGAATAACCGCCTGTATCGTATGTGATTCCTTTTCCAACGAATCCAATAACATCTGTCCACTCTTCTTTTCCTTTATAAATAAGAGCGATCATTTTTGGTGGCTCTACACTACCTTGGTTTACTGCAAGTAATGCGCCCATACCAAGCTCTTCCATCTCTTCTTTCTCAAGAACTTTATAATCCATATCATACTTTTCCGCTAACTCAACAGCATACTCAGCAAGCTTTGTTGCTGTTAATACGTTTGGCGGCATATTTACAAGTGTACGAGCTGAATTTGTTGCACGTCCATGTACGTAGCCAACTGTTAATGCAGCTTCAATTTCTTGTGTATCTTCCGCTGTAATAGCCGTGAACTTCTCTAGCTCCACACGATCCTTTTTATCTGATTTATACGTTTGTAACTCATATGTACCAAGGCCTTGTACTTCTGCTGCGATATGAGCGACATCAATCGCGTCTAATTTCTCTGTTACGAAAGAATCAAGCAAGATTGCTGCGTCTTGTACTTTTGCTGCTTGCAATGTTTTAAATGCCTTACCAAGAGCTGCACGTAATGTTTCTGTCGTATAAGATTCTTTCTTACCTAAACCAACGAAATAATAGCGTTTCACATTTGTTTTTCCTAAACTATGTACTTTTGAAATAGCTTTCTTCTTCGTAGAAAGTTCTTTCTCTTCTAATAAAACTTGTAATTGTCCTTCAAACGCTTTGTCCAGTTCTTGTACAAAACTACTCGTTTGCTCTTCTTCAAATAAGGCAACAATCAGCGCTTCATGGCTTCCTAATTCTTTTTGTACGTGAAACATGTTCAGACCCCCTAAATTTCTCTACTCTATCTTTATTATAACTTTATTTTCGATAAAATGCGACAATTCTAACTTCTGTTACATCCTATATAACATAAAAAAAGTCTAGCGTACTTACCACTAGACTATCTTTGTTTTAAATATTGACCACGAAACACTTGCATCGTTTCATCTTGATTTAACATCGTTAACTCTTCTTCTGACAACTTACCATTTCCTAGCTTAACTATATACACATTTACTTTTTTCTTACCCCATTGGCTATAAACATCTTTCACTGTATCATAATACAAATCAAGACGGTTTCCTTTTATTGCACCGCCCTTATCAGCTACTACACCATACCCATAACCTGGTACGAATAAAATTGTTCCAATTGGGAACACGCGTAGGTCCGCTGCGATTGTGGAATATAAATCCCGTTTCGCCTTAACACCTGAATATGTAATACCATACTCCGGATGTCCCGGCCTCTTACCAGTTGACTCAATTCCCGATGTATAACCTGTTGCAGTCATTTCAATTGAACGATATTTAGACCAGTCATTTGCCTGCTCTAAAGCATTTATCACTTCTTTACTCGGAGCAACATTTCTCTTAACTTCTGCTGCATGTACTTCTTTTGCACTCGTTCCCTCATATTTCTTTACAATCTCTAATAAAGAAACTCCTGTGAAAGCATTCCATGTTACGCATAATGCAATTGCAAGTAAACAAGTCATCATAATGCGAATACAATATCGTTTTAACATTTTTATATTCCACACTCCTTCATCGTTAATCATTCCCTATACGATGAAAGAATATGCAAAAAAATAATCTCCAATTGCATTGGAGATTAAAACATTTGATATCCGCTTTTCCGAAGTTTCTTAATAACGATTCCCGCTAAAGCAGCACCAATCAATCCAGTAGATAAAATAAACACATCTGCTTGTCCTAAATGCGATACACTTGTCCCAAATGAAGAGAATGTTTCTTTTGGCTTTGAAAAATAATCCCACATACTCGCCTTA
Organism: Bacillus sp. CD3-5; assembly: GCF_006349665.1. Taxonomy (NCBI): domain Bacteria; kingdom Bacillati; phylum Bacillota; class Bacilli; order Caryophanales; family Bacillaceae; genus Bacillus; species Bacillus sp. CD3-5. The sequence goes on from NZ_VEPX01000014.1 coordinate 25,546, forward strand.
TTAATAATAAGCATACAAACAATCGGATATACAATAACCATTACCCATGTCGCTCGCAATATCATATTAAGTAAAAATCCAATTCCAAAAAACAAAATGAAAAATAACATCATTGAAATAAGTAATACCGGTATACTCACTCTTTCTCCCTCTCCTTCGTATGTGCCGTAAATACGTGATAGGCTGTATAACCAAACTGCTCTCCTGGATTTAATGTTTTGTCCATTTCAAGATGTAATTCTGATTGTCTTTCTAACAAATATGTAATAAGTACAGACGTATTTGGATCGTCCGCAATCGTATCTGGATGTAGAAACGCTACTTCAGACAATTCCTTCTCCTGTACAATAATCTCTTCCCCTTCAGGCTCCAAAAGGAAAATAATCATATTATCACTAATCTCATTGCGAATCACGCCCGATCTAACACCAATGATCCCCTTCACATGAGCGACAATACCTGTCTCTTCTAACACTTCACGTTTCACAGCTTCATCAACGGTCTCACCTTCATTTACAAAACCAGCCGGTAAAGACCATTTCCCCTTTAACCCACTGTATTTCTTCTTAACGAATAACCACCTGCCATCTTTTGTAGCTACTAGACCACTGACAGCTAACCATACTTTTCCTCGCTTCTCCATGATGCCATACCCTCCTCTATTAGAACGGACAGAATATTCTTTCTTTTTTATATATTATACTATATTTTTTAAATGAAAAAAGCAGAAACAGCTCTTAGCCGTTTCTGCTTTCTCTACTATATATTAAAAGAACTTTAATTTACCTTTTTTAAGAACTAATAAAGGTCCACCTAATAAGAATAGGTAACGGTTATCGATCACTTTCTTCATGAAGGAAGCTTTCCAACCTGTTAACTTTTTGCCCATAACAACGCCCATTGCATCGTCATGACCTAAAGAACATACAGATCCTTTATTGTCGAATACGAATTTCTTCATTTCGCCTTTACCACGAACTAACACAGTTAAGTTGTGCGCAATGTTGTAACCTTGTTGAATTGCGATCTGTGCTGTTGGTGGGTATGGACGGTTAATTTCTTCGTTAATGATTAACGCTGCGTCACCAACCATGAATACATCTTCGTATCCTGGAGCGTGCATGTACTCATCAACTTTTACACGTCCGCGCATTGCTTCAAAGCCAGACTCTTCCACAATACCGTTACCACGAACACCTGCAGCCCAAACTACTGTTTCAGACTTAATTAATTCAGTATCATCACCGTTTGCAACGATAATACCTTCTTCAGTTGCTTCTTTAATTGCTGTACCGATGCGGAATTCTACGCCTTTTTTCTCAAGTTGTTTCACAGCGTATTCTACTAATGCCGGATCGAAACCTGGAAGTGCTGTTGGAGCAGCTTCTACACAGATAATACGTGCTTTTTCACGTGGTACATTGTACTGTTTGCAAAGTTCAGGAACACGGTTTGCAAGCTCACCTACGTACTCGATACCAGTAAATCCAGCACCACCAACAACGATTGTTACTAACTCATCGCGCTTTTCAGTTGCATATTTAGCGAAACTAGCTTCCATATGCTCACGAATTTGACGAGTTGCATTAATGTTAGCGATTGAGAATGCATGCTCTTTTAATCCTGTAATTCCGAACGTTTCTGATTCGAAACCAAGACCGATTACTAAGTAGTCATATTCTAACTCGCCATCTTTTAAGATAATACGTTTTTCAGCAGCTTTAATTTCTACTACTGTGTCTTGTACAAAGTTCACTTTATTTGTATCAATAACGTCTTGAATATCTAGACAGATTTTTTCATCTTGTAATGTACCAGCTGCGCTCTCGTGTAACCAAGTCGCTTGGTAGTGATAGCTGTTGTTGTTTACTAACGTAATTTCAGCTTCATTTACAGATAATGCTTTTTGCAGACGAACAGTCGTAATCATCCCGCCATAACCTGCACCTAAAACTACGATTTTTGGAGTCTTCACCAAATCACAACCCTTTTCTTTATATAATAGTAATAAAAAATAATACCAAGTACTAAAAACTCTATTTGTCAAGAATGTGGAATTCATCACATTCTATATCATAACAAAACGCAGTCAAAAAATCGTACGAATTTTGTCATAGAAATTTAACATAATACTTCCCTATATTAGTCGGTTTTATTCCAGAATTCAAGCGTCTGGAGAATTATCAATATTTTAAAATAACATAGCGTTTTCAAGGGTTTTTCAGCCTTTTTTTCATGTATTTTCCTTTCTGTATATTTTATACAATGTAAAAAACATCTATGCGAAAACTTACACACAATTCAGTCGTTTTCAGAAGTATTATGAACTCAAATATGCTATCATTTATTTGAAAGTGTCATCATTTGCAGGATTTTCGTGTACATATGAACAATATATGAAATCAATATCAAAATTCCATCTATAGGGGGAATGAAAGTGGCAGAAAATCAAAAAGTTTACGACATAACGATTATTGGTGGTGGTCCAACAGGACTATTCACAGCATTTTATGGTGGTATGAGACAAGCAAGTGTAAAAATTATTGAAAGCTTACCTCAGCTTGGAGGACAATTATCCGCGCTCTACCCTGAAAAATACATTTATGATGTAGCCGGATTCCCGAAAGTGCGTGCACAAGAGTTAGTTGATAACTTAAAAGAGCAAATGAAGAAATTTGATCCAACCGTTTGTTTAGAAGAAGCTGTTGATACGCTTGAGAAACAAGCTGACGGTATATTTAAACTTGTTACAAATAAGCAAACTCACTATTCTAAATCAGTAATTATTACTGCTGGCAATGGTGCTTTCCAACCACGCCGCTTAGAATTAGAAGGAACAGCAAAGTATGAAAAGAAAAACTTACATTATTTCGTTGATGATATGAATAAATTTGCTGGTAAGCGCGTCGTAGTATTTGGCGGCGGCGATTCAGCTGTTGATTGGACAATGATGTTAGAGCCAATCGCTGACAAGGTTACAATCGTTCATCGCCGTGATAAATTCCGTGCGCATGAACATAGCGTAGAAAGCTTAATGAACTCTCGTGCAGAAGTAAGTACACCGTACGTTCCAGTAGAACTCATTGGTGATGACAAAATTGAACAAGTCGTTCTTCAGCATGTAAAAACGGAAGAAAAAATTATCATCGATGTTGATGATGTAATCGTAAACTACGGCTTCGTTTCTTCCCTTGGCCCAATTAAAAACTGGGGCTTAGATATACAAAAAAACAGCATTCTCGTGAATTCGAAAATGGAAACAAATATTCCTGGCATTTACGCTGCTGGTGACATTTGTACATATGAAGGAAAAGTAAAACTCATTGCTTGCGGCTTCGGTGAAGCACCAACAGCAGTAAACAATGCAAAAGCTTACTTCGATCCAAACGCAAAACTTCAACCGATGCATAGCTCTAGTATGTTTTAATATACAAAAATAAAGCTCCTTCCATGTATGGAAGGAGCTTTTCTTTATATATCAAAAACAAAAGCACAATGAATCCGATACAAGATCGAACTCATCGTGCTTTTGACCTAAAAAAGAATTATTGTTTTCTTCTTCTACCTAATATGAATAATACTCCACCAACTAAGAATGAAATTCCCGCACCAACTGACATCATCAATGGAGATGTTGCCCCTGTTTTCGGTAATTCTCTTTCTACTTTTACTTGCGGCTCTTTAATTAATTTTTCCAATCTAACTTCTTGATTTTCTGGTTTCACCTCTGGCTCTTTCGGATCCTCTGGTTTCACTTCCGGCTCTTTCGGATCTTCCGGTTTCACCTCTGGCTCTTTCGGATCTTCCGGTTTCACTTCTGGCTCTTTTGGATCTTCCGGTTTCACTTCTGGCTCTTTCGGCTTAATTGAGACTGTTGGTTCAAGCGGTTGATTTATTCCGTCATCAACAATCGCTCTATTCACAATTTCTTCACCGGCTTTTTCTTTTACTTTCACTTTAAAAGTAATGTTTCTTTCTTTTGTATCTATAATATTTTCGTACTTTGCAGTTAGCTTTCCATTCTCTACTTTTACTTCTATTGCGTCTTTGGCTTTTACGCTATTTTTCACATACTCTAATCCAGTTGGTAATTGATCCTCAATTTTCACCTCTGCTAGTTTTCCGTTTTCTACCGTATTTTTAAAGCTAATTCGGTATTCGACCTCTTCTCCTAGCTTCGGTTCTTTATTACTTACTTCTTTTTTTGCGTCAAGCATACCATCTTTATACTGCGGTGTTATTGAAACAATCGGTTCTTCTGGTTGGTTTATTGTATCTCCCACAATCGCCGTATTCACGATATCCTCACCAATTTTAACCGTTTCTTTTACCTTCGCTTTAAAAATAATACTCCGTTCTTTCATATCCGCAATGTCTAGATATTTCGCGATTACTTTTCCAAACTCCACTTTTAACTCTACTGGATTTGGCTCAGCACCTTCAAATCTAAGACTATCTTGCACGTATTCTAAACCAGCTGGAATTTCATCTTCCACCTTTACCTCAGCTACTTTTCCGTTTTCTACCGTATTTTTAAAGCTAATTCGGTATTCTACTTCTTCTCCTAGCTTCGGTTCTTTATTACTTACTGCCTTTGTTGCTTTTAACTTACCAGCTTTATATTCTGGCTTTATTGTCGCTGTCGGTTCTATAACTGGATGGTTCGGATCGTCCACATGAATAATCGCTTTATTTGTTATTTCCCCTCCAACCTTTACTGCTTCTTTTACCTTCACTTTAAAGATGATACTTCTTTCTTTCGTATCCGTAATTTTTGGATACTTCGCTGTTACTTTTCCATTCTCTACTGTAAGCTCTGTTGGTGCAGGTTTATCACCTACAGCCTCCAAACTATCTTTCACATATTCTAAACCGGCTGGAATTTCATCTTCAATTTTTACATCAACTAATTTCCCGCCATCTACTGTGCCGTTAAAAGTAATTCGATATTCGATTTCTTCCCCTAGCTTCGGTTCATGATTACTTACTTCTTTCCTTGCCTCTAGTTTCCCATCTTTATATTGTGGCGTAATTGGTATAAGTGACTCAACTGGCGGAGTCGTTGGATTATGATCATCAACAATCGCCTTGTTTACAATTTCTTTTCCTACTTGTACCGTTTCTTGTACTCTCACTTTAAAGATGATGCTTCTTTTTTTCATATCCGTAATTTCTGGATACTTCGCTGTTACTTTTCCATTCTCAACTTTAAGTTCTACTGGATGTGGTTCCGGCCCATCCGACTTTATACTATCTTGTACGTATTCTAAACCGGCTGGAATTTCATCCTCTACCTTTACCTCAGTTAGTTTTCCGTTCTCTACCGTATTTTCAAAGCTAATTCGATATTCTACTTCTTCTCCTAGCTTCGGTTCATGATTACTTACTGTTTTTTCTGCTTGTAATGCACCATCTTTATATTGAGGCACAATAGAGATATTCGGTTGCTCTGGTGGATTTATTGTATCTTCCACAATCGCCTTGTTCACAATCTCTTCGCCTACTTTAGCTTTTTCTTTCACCTTCACTTTAAAGACAATGCTTCTTTCTTTCGTATCCGTAATTGCTGGATATTCCGCAAGGACGATTCCGTTTTTCACTTTCACATGCAACGGTTTCGGATTCTCTCCCTCAGCTCTTTCACTACCTTCTACAAACTCTAAGCCATTTGGTAATTCATCCTTAATCTTCACCTTTGCTACTTTTCCATGCTCAATTACGTTACGGAATGTAATTCGATATTCTACTTCTTCTCCTAATTTTGGAGCTGGATTATTTACTGTTTTATCAGCTTTTAATTTTCCGTCTTTATACTCTGGTGTAATAATCGCTTCTGGTTTTTGCGGAGGATTCTTCGGATTATCATCATCCACAATTGCCGTATTCACGATTTCCTTACCAACTTTTGCTGTTTCCGTTACTTTCACCTTAAAGCTAATACTACGCTCCGCTGTATCAGTGATATTCTCATACTTCGCTGTAATTTTCCCAGCTTCTTCTTTTAACTCTACTGGATTAGGTTCATTACCTTCTGATTTTAAACTATCCTTCACATACTCTAAACCAGTTGGTAATTGATCCTCAATTTTCACCTCTGCTAGCTTTCCGTTTTCTACCGTATTTTTAAAACGAATTTGATACTCTACTTCTTCTCCTAGCTTTGGATCCTTTTTACTTACCTTTTTATCGGCTTTAACTTTACCGTCTTTATGCTGCGGTGTAATATCTACTTCTGGTCGCTCTGGTGGATTTTTTGTATCATCAACAATTGCTTTATTTACAATTGCTTTGTCCACTTCAACTGAATCTTTCACCTTCACTTTAAAGATAATACTTCTTTCTTTCGTGTCAGTAATATTTTCATACTTCGTGGTAACCTTACCAGCTTCTTCTTTCAACTCTACTGGCGCCGGCTCATCACCTTCTGCTTTTAGACTATCTTTCACGTATTCTAAGCCAAACGGAATTTCATCTTCTATCTTCACCTCTGCCAGCTTTCCATCTTTCACCGTATTACTAAATGAAATGCGGTATTCAATTTCTTCTCCCAGCTTTGGATCTTTTTTACTTACCTTTTTATCAGCTTTAACTTTACCATCTTTATATTGAGGTGTAATTTTAGCTGTCGGTTCAATTATAGGGTGATTTGGATCATCCACATGAATAATCGCTTTATTTGTAATCCCCTTACCTATTGCAACTGAATCTTTCACCTTTACTTTAAAAGCAATACTTCTTTCTTTCGTATCAATAATCTCTGAATATGTTGCGATTACCTTGCCATTTTCTACTTTCAACTCTACTGGTTTCGGCTCGTCACCTTCCGCCTTTTCACTGCCTTGTACAAACTCTAAACCAGCTGGAATTTCATCTTCTATCTTCACCTCTGCTAGCTTTCCGTCCTTCACCGTATTATTAAAAATAATTCGATATTCGATTTCCTCTCCTAGCTTCGGTTCGTGATTACTTACTTCTTTTCTTGCCTCAATTTTCCCATCTTTATATTGCGGTGTAATCGGTACATAAGGCTCTTCTGGTACATTCTTTGTATCATCCACAATCGCCTCATTTATGATTTCTTCTCCCACTTTTACGCTTTCTTTTACCTTCGCTTTAAAGACAATGCTTCTTTCCTCTGTATCTGTAATTGCTGGATACTTTGCTGTTACTTTTCCATTCTCAACTTTAAGTTCTACTGGTTTCGGTTTAGAACCTTCTGCCGTGATGCTGCCTTCTACATACTCTAAACCTTTTGGTAATGTATCCTTTATGTTTACCTCTGCTAGTTTCCCGTTTTCTATCGTGTTTTTAAAACGAATTCGGTATTCTACTTCTTCTCCTAGTTTTGGCTTATGATTATTCGCCACTTTCTGAGCAACAACTTTACCGTCTTTATATTGCGGAGTAATTTCCACATAAGGTTCTTCTGGCTCATTTTTTGTATCTACTACGATTGCCTTATTGACAATTTCCTTACCTATTTCTGCCTCTTCTTTTACTTTCGCTTTAAAGACAATGCTTCTTTCTTTCGTATCCGTAATTTCTAGATACTTTGCCATTACCTTGCCGTTTTCCACTTTCAGTTCTACTGGATCCGGTTTAGAACCTTCTGCTTTCACACTGTTCTCCACATACTCTAATCCAGCTGGAATTTCATCTTCTACTTTAACCTCTACTAGTTTTCCGTTTTCTACCGTATTTTTAAAGTTAATTCGGTATTCTACTTCTTCTCCTAATTTCGGCTTCTTATTATTTACAAATTTCTCAGCTTTCAGCTTACCGTCTTTATATTCTGGTGTAACCGTTACTTCTGAAGTCGTTGGATCTTTCATATCATCAACAACTACTTTATTGACAATGCCGTCACCAACTTTGAAATCTTCTTTTACTTTCGCCTTAAAGACGATACTTCTTTCTTCTGTATCCATAATCTCTGGATATTTAGCAATTACTTTTCCATCTTTCACTTGCAGTTCTACCGGCTCTGGCTTAGCTCCTTCTGCTTTCACACTATCTTTTACATACTCTAGGCCATTCGGTAAACTATCTTCTATTTTCACCTCTGTTAGTTTTCCGTTTTCTACCGTGTTTTTAAAGCTAATTCGGTATTCTACTTCTTCTCCTAACTTCGGTGCTGGATTATTTACTACTTTTTCCGCTTTAACTTTTCCATCTTTATGCTGCGGAGTAATTTCTGCCCTCGGTGTTTCCGGCTCATTTTTCGTATCATCAATAATTGCTTTATTGACGATTTTTTTACCGACTTTCACTTCATCTTTTACTTTCACTTTAAAAGTGATACTTCTTTCTTCTGTATCTGTAATCTCTGGATACTTCGCCATTACCTTACCATTTTCCACTTTCAATTCTACTGGATCCGGCTTAGAACCTTCTGCTTTCACACTATTTTCTACATACTCTACACCTTCTGGTAAAGTATCTTTTATTTTTACCTCTGCTAGTTTTCCGTTTTCTACCGTATTTTTAAAGCTAATTCGGTATTCTACTTCTTCTCCTAACTTCGGCAATAAATTATTTACTACTTTTTTCGCTTCAAGTTTTCCGTCTTTATGCTGCGGAATAATTTCTACTTTCGGTGTCTCTGGCGGATGTTTCGTATCGCTCACAATTGCTTCATTGACAATTGTATCGTTCACGTTACCTTTTACTTTCACTTTAAAGGTGATACTTCTCTCTTTTGTATCCGTAATCTCTGGATACTTCGCCACTACCTTACCGTTTTCCACTTTCAATTCCACTGGATCCGGCTTAGAGCCTTCTGCTTTTAAACTATCTTTTACGTACTCTAATTCATTTGGTAAATCATCATTTATTATTACCTCTGTTAGCTTTCCATGTTCTACCGTATTTTTAAAGCTAATTCGGTATTCGATTTCTTCTTCTAACTTCGGTGATGGGTTATTTACTACCTTTTTCGCTTCAAGTTTTCCGTCTTTATACTGAGGAGTAATTTCTGCTTTTGGGTTAATTGGATCATGTTTCGTATCATCAACAATTGCTTTATTGACGATTTTCTCACCAACTTTTACTTCTTCTTTTACTTTTACTTTAAAAGTAATACTTCTTTCTTCTGTATCCGTAATCTCTGGATACTTCGCCAGTACCTTCCCATTTTCCATTTTCAACTCTACTGGATTTGGTCCGGCACCTTCTGCTTTCAAACTATTTTCTACATACTCTACACCTTCTGGTAACGTATCTTCTATTTTCACCTCTGCTAGTTTTCCGTTCTTTACCGTATTTTTAAAGCTAATTCGGTATTCTACTTCTTCTCCTAACTTCGGCGTTTCATTATTTACGCTTTTCTTTGCTTTCATTTTTCCGTCTTTGTGTAATGGCGTAATTTTTGCTTCTGGCTCTTTTGAATCTTTCGTATCATCAACAATTGCCTTATTGATGATTTCCTTGCCTACTTCCGCTTCTTCCTTCACCTTTACTTTAAAGACGATACTTCTTTCTTTCGTATCCGTAATATTTTCGTATTCAGCGATAACTTTTCCATCTTTCACATGTAACTTTACTGGAGCTGGTTTATCGCCTTCCGCTTTTTCACTACCTTTTACATACTCTAAACCATTAGGGATTGTATCTTCTATCGTTACCTTTTCTAGTTTTCCGTTTTCTACCGTATTCTTAAAGCTAATTCGGTATTCCACTTCTTCCCCTAGTTTCGGTGTTGGATTATCTACTATCTTAGTCGCATCAATTATCCCATCTTTATGTTGTGGAGTAATTCTTTCTTCCGGCTCAATTGGTTGATGTTTCGTATCATCAACGATTGCTTTATTCACAATTTCTTTGCCTACTTCTGCTTCTTCCTTCACTTTTACTTTAAAGACAATACTGCGTTCTTTCGTATCCGTAATATCGATATACTTAGCTTTAACTACCCCAGCTTCAACTGCTAATTCCACTGGTCCCGGAGCTTCCCCTTCAGCCTTAATACTATTTTCTACATATTCAAGACCTTTTGGGATCATATCTTCTACTCGCACCTCTGCTAGTTTTCCATTCTCTACCGTATTATGAAAACTAATTCGATATTCGATTTCTTCTCCTAGCTTTGGCTTTTCATTATTAACTACCTTTGTAGCAGCAATTTCACCTTTTTTACTTTGCGGTGTAATAACAACTTTTGCATCCACAGGATCATGTTTCGGATCTTTTGCAATTGCTTTATTTACAATTGCTTCTCCTACTTTTGCCGAATCCTTTACTTTCACTTTAAAAACAATACTTCTTTGTTCCATATCCGTAATTTCTGAATATGTTGCAGTTACTTTGCCATTTTCCATTTTTAGTTCTACTGGCTCTGGTTTTATACCTTCTGCTTTCAAACTATCTTTCACGTATTCAACACCTGCAGGCAACGTGTCTTCTATCATTACCTTTTCTAGCTTTCCGTTTTCTACCGTATTATGAAATGTAATGCGGTACTCCACTTCTTCTCCTAGTTTTGGTGTTTGATTTGTTACGCTTTTATCTATGGTTACTTTACCGTCTTTATAACCTGGCGTAATCTTTTCTTCTGGATGCTCAGACTGAACATTCGGATCGCTCACAACTGCTTTATTAACAATTGTTTCTCCTGCTTTTGCTTCTTCTTTTACTTTCACTTTAAAAATGATGCTTCGCTCTTTCGTATCCGTAATTTCTGGATATTTTGCGATGATCTTACCATTTTCTACTTTTAACTCTACTGGATTTGGTCCAGCACCTTCAGTTCTCTCACTACCTTGAATAAATTCTAAGTTAGCTGGAATTTCATCTTCTATTGTAACGGCCTCTAGTTTTCCGTTTTCCACCGTATTGTTGAAGCTAATTTGATACTCAAATTCTTCTCCTAGCTTCGGCTTCTTATTTGTTGCTTTTTTCTTTGCATCAATCTTGCCGGCCTTATGCTGCGGTGTAATCTTTTCTTCTATATTCTTGGGTGGATTTGTTTTATCACTAACAATTGCTTTATTAACAATTTCTTCACCAATTTTTGCAGTTTCTTTTACTTTTGTTTTAAAAACAATACTTCTTTCTTCCATATCCGCAATTTCTGGATACTTTGCAATGATTTTTCCATTTTCAAATTTCAGTTCTACTGGCTCTGGTTTTTCACCTTCTGCTTTCAAACTATCTTTCACATACTCAAGACTACCTGGTAACTCGTCTTCAATCGTCAATACATCTAGACGTCCATCTTTGACTTTATTTTTAAATGTAATACGATACTCTACCTCATCACCTAACTTCGGTGATTTATTAGAAGCTATTTTTCTCGCTTCTATTTCTCCAGGAACCTCTTTTGGAATCGTAACCGTAACATTTGCATCGTCTTCACTCTCATACTTTATCTCGGCACTATCTTGTCCCTTTACAGCAACGACGTTTTTTACTGTTGTATCTGATTTTATAGATTCTTTCACTTTCACCTTAAATGTAAGAATGGCACTTTCACCAGGCTTTAAAACACCACCATCTTTAGCATCTGCCCCTTCACCAATACGGAAATCAATTTGATTATTTACAAACTCTGCTTCATCATCGCTTGCATCATCTGTTTTTTGTCCTCTATTGCTACCAGTAACATATTGAATTGATCCCGGGACATACTCTAATCGATCATCTAATTTATCAAAGCCTTTTACATTAGATACCGGCGCTTGATTGTTCTTCGTATCATTTTTCACTTCAATTTTGTACGTAATCTCTTCGCCAGCTTTAACTTCCTTAATTTCTTTTCCGGTACTATCTAATGCCTTTTTATCTACTTGTAAGTTTGGAGCATTATGTTCTGTAACGAATGTGGCGTTGTTTAGTACGTAAATATCACCAGTAGCACCATTTGCTCTAAAACGCATTTTTGCTTCTTTTAAATCATTTTTCACTTGAGTAGGTCCTTCGAAATGGTACGTATGAATATCTGTACTAAATGAATTTGTCCAATCCGGATTATATCCTGGATATTTTTTTGTAACAAATTCATTCGTGCCGTCTACTTGAACTTCTGTCATAGATGAATCATTCGCGTCATTGTCTTTACCGTTAATATTTTTTATCTTTATATATCCAGCACCAAAATCATATTCTCCATAATCATATGCATATCCATCTTTCTCAGCTGGATCACCTTGTGATGAAAAATAACTAAATTTCGCCTTAAAAGCACCTTCTTTTGGTGTGTTTATTTTATTAACACTAACATCCGTCCAAGCTGTACTTTTTTGAGAAACTAACCCTTCCCAAATTTTCATATCTTTTACGGTTTCTTTATAGTTTTCATAAACTAATATAAGATTCCAGTTGCCCCAGTAGTAGCCACTACCCTTTTCAAATTTAATTTGTGGTACATTCGCAACTGTTACCGTTTGAGAAATACCTTGCTGTGCAATTACATTTGTTACATCTGCATATGCGACATAACCAGCACCACTACCTGAGTAATTAGAAATATAAGGTAAATAATCCGCTTTGCGTATGCTATCAGCACTTACTTCAGCGTATTGCTTATTTCCCATTTTCATTTTGACTGGTTGCCTTACTTGATCCTCAGTAACTTTTCTATCAGTAATATTTCCTGGTACCCCCATTGCTGCTGTCCAAAATAGGTAGGCCTTTTTCACTTTACTTCCAGCGGGAATAGTAGGAAAAGCTCCTGTTGACGAATTAAAGGTACTATTATCGTTATCAACGTCCACAGTCATTTTATTCGTCTTATACCCCATACTTTGTCTGCCATAATGATCAGTTGTCAAACCAAGTGTTACATTACCAGTCTGTACTAAATTTCCAGGAGCAATTGTAGAATACAGAGGATCTCCAAACCCTTGCTTATCCCCTACCTGAATTTGAACCTTTGAAGCATTCTCTGACGCAGCTTGTACTTCTGCATTACTCTGCTTTGCTGCCCCTTTTTCTGGCTGTTTCTCAGCTTCAGTTACTGGTTGCTTTACCAGTTCTGTTTTTGATGTAGATTTATTTTTATCTTCTACAGATACTTTTAGCTTTTCATCAACTTTTTTAGTTATACTATCAGCTGATGGACCTACTTCTTTCTTACTACTGTCAGGCTCATCATCAGCATTAGCTTCTACCTTTTCTTCAGAGGGGATCCCTTCCACATCAACGGACATGCTCCCTATTTGTACTTGATCTTTTTGCACACTAATCTTTTGTTTGTACTCTTTATTAAACTGCTGCGTGCGACTAGCTTTTATTAACACCGTCATTTTTTCATGTGATTTTAAATCTTGAATTTTAAGATTAGAAGAAAGAAGCTTTCCTCCCTTATCTTTTTCTTCTACATAGAAATCAGCCACTTTATTTTCAGGTAACTTCTCTCCATTTACTTTCACAGATTGCGAGAGGAACGTAATTTCATTTTCATTACTTTGTTTAAGCACCAATTCTTGAATTGGTGTATCTCCCGTATTTTCAATCGTATATTGAAATACGTGCTCCCTCTCAGCTACTTCTCCCCTATATATTTCAGCATTTACTTGCTCTGCCTTAATTCTTACATCATTTCCTTGTAACTCATCCCAGCTCTTCTTATGTATCTCTGCAAAAGCACTAGGTGAAGGCAAGGTGATGGATAGGAGAAGTGCGATTATTGTTACGACATTAAAACACTTCAACGATTTCTTCATATTATTTACCTTTCTCCTTCCTATATATTTGCTATCCGTCTACTTATAGACGAAAACATAACAATATATATCCACTCGCAACAATCCGTCCTATGAAAATCTATCATTGAAATCTTTATTTCAACAATACAAATCTCATAGAATATTACTATTTTAATTTATCAAAAATAGTATATATAACGGATACTCATATAAACCTCTACCACTTTTTACTTATAGTAAAAATCCCCTATGATATAGGTTTATATAACAGTTAAAGGATACATAAAAATCTTAACATACTCCATAATCTATTTATACATACAATGATAAATTTACCATTTTTTACTTATTTCAGTTTCTTATTTATCATTAAAATTTTCGAAAAATAGTAACCGTTACATGTAAAAATATGTTATATTATTAAGAACAAATGTTCTTATTTTAAAGGAGGAAATTTCCATGATAAACGAACCTATCCTCGTAAAAAAAGAAGCTTTCCAAGCAATCGGCATTTCGATTACGACAACAAATGAAAAAGAGGCATCTACTGAAGGGAAAATTCCCGGGCTTTGGAACCGGTACTTCCAAGAACAAATCATGCACCACATTCCAAATCAACAAACGAAAAAAACATTCGCTTTCTACTCGAACTACGAATCAGATGAAACGGGTACATATACCTTTACGATTGGCATGCCTGTTTCTTCATTAGAAGACGTTCCTGAAAATATGACAACTTTAACAATACCTGCCGCTACGTATGCGGTATTTACAACGAGAAAGGGACCAGTTGCTGAAATCGTTTGCGAGGCTTGGGAATATATTTGGAAATGGTCAAAAGAAAATAAACGTGCTTTCACAATAGACTTCGAGCTATACGATGAAAAAGCAACAGATCCAAACAACGCACAATTGGATATTTATATTGCATTAGCCTAAATGACAAAAAAGAAGATACCAAATGGTATCTTCTTTTTTGTCGTTAAATAGCCACTGTGCAAATCCAACATAATTGTCTACAATGAGAAAGTGCAGTATAGAAATATTAGAAACTGTATAAAGTGAAACTATACTCAGTGGTGGGGGGGATTCATCCCCCACCACTGAGTATTAGCCCTCACCAATCGGACGTTTACGGGCAGTTAGTCTCCCACCTAACTTCTTTGCTCGAGCCAAATTTTGAGGTGGGAGTTTTACTGCCCGTTAACGCGGGATAAATTGATTGTTAACAAGTTTTTTAGTTTAAATTTGTCACATAGAAAGGAAGCAATATGGAGGAACTACAACAAAATAAATCTGCTTTAGAAGGAAGCGGAAAACCGTTATTAAAAAATACGAATTTCCTTTTTCTTTGGGCAGCTACTCTTTTTTCAAGTTTCGCTTTAGCCTTTTTTACTTTTTCACAAACGTGGTACATAGCAAAAACATTAAACCTTGAGGCATCACTCGGTGTTGTTTTCGTAGCTCTTAGTGTTCCAAGGCTTATTTTTATGATTATCGGCGGCGCTGTAGCTGATAAATTCCCGAAAAAAAACATTATGTTTTATTCTAATATTGTTCGTGCTATTCTTGTCGCAACTATCCTTACATGGTTCATCGTAGGTGATGTAACACTATATACATTTGCTTTATTCGCTTTATTCTTTGGACTTGCTGATGCTTTTTTCTGGTCAGCTGATGGATCTATCTTGCCTGAACTTGTCGAAAAAAGCCGTTTAACACAAGCAAACTCACTTACACAAATGACGAACCAAGCATCGGTTATTTTAGGGCCTGTACTTGGCGGCATTCTTATTAAATTTACGAACTATGAAACGATTTTCTCGATTACAATTTTATTACTCATTGTCGCAGCCATACTCGTTCAAAAAATACAATTTACGATGCCAGAGCAGCAAAATACAGACAAAAGCATGTTCACTTCTATTAAAGAAGGAATTTTATATGTAAAGGAATCTCCATTCCTTTCAACTTTCCTTATTTGTAGCGCCTTTCTAAACTTATTTTTAATCGGTCCGATGCAAGTCGGTTTCCCGCTTTTCATTAAAAATGTTCTACACGGTGACTCGCTTCAATTCAGTTACTTAGAAGCATCTGTAGGAGGCGGAATGGCAATAGGCGCAGTCATTGTCGGTTTAAAAAATATTAATCGTAGGCGCGGTCTATTTTGCATTATCATGATGCTACTGTCTGGTGTATTCTTCTTATCTATCAACTTTAGCACTGTACTATGGCAAGCGTTATTAGCCGGCATGTTTTACGGTATTACAATTGCAATGGCTATCGTTCCGCTTATGGCGATGATTCAATCGACAGTAAAAGAAGAAATGATGGGACGCGTAATGAGTTTGCTTATGCTATCATCAATGGGCTTTATCCCGCTCTCTTATGCATTCACATCAATCGCGCTTGCAATAGGAATTCCAATCGTAACCGTTATGAAAAGTGGTGCAATCGCCGTTATCGTCTTCGTACTATTTGTAGCGATTCGTGTTCCAGTTGTAAGAAAGTTTGATTAACTACTTGGAGTCATGCGTTTACGCATGGCTCCTTTTTAAACGGATCAAATAACGGTATCCCCTTACTTCTTCTCAGTGCTGCTCCCCATTCTAATCCAACCTCTAAAAATAAATCCCGCACTGTACTATATAAAAGTGCCTTCACATTTTTACGGATTTCCCCGTATTTATACGCTCTCACAACACTTTTCACGCGCCAAATGAAATTCCCATACACTTCTTCATCAGCTAATATTTGCTCCAGTAAAACACCTTGTTCTAGTAACCCACTCTTTTTATACGCAAGTTCCACCTTACTCCAAAATATATTAATCTTCTTCGGATTACTCGTCATCGGTAGAAGTGCATATATAAAAGGCTTCGGTATATCATGACGGCAATACGTCTCATCAAGCTCGTACGTTACTTTTCTATTCTCTTTTATTTGTGGAATGTTTTTAGAAAGAATTGTTTCCCCCTCATATTTTTGCCCCATTCCACTACAGCCAGCTGCATAATTCTCACTTTCACATGCGGACAATTTCATACGGTCATCCATGCGGTCAATTGCAGATGTAAGAAAAACATATAAGTTCGCACTATATCCGCCGCGTTTATGTCTTTCTTTCGTTGCAACACGCTTTATAATTCCTAATTCCTCTAACTTTGCAATGGAGCGGCGTACTGTACGAATGCTTTTTCCCACATTTGTAGCAATCGTCTCCATTAACGGACAAGCAACCCCCACTGTTTTCTGTTTCTCATTCACTGCATACTTTCCTAAAAAATGAATAATAGTAGCATCCGTTTTATTTAATTGAAATCGATAATGTTTCAAAACTTGTTTTTGATATGTATTAAACTCTTCTTTACTTCGAAATTCACTATATGGTTTCATTAAATTATATAAGCTTCCCATTTTTATCACCTCACTTATAAATAAGGAATCGGAAGGGAATTTGGCGTGGTAATTAATATTTTTTATTGGAGATGAAAATATGATCGTAATTAGCGCTTGTTTAGGTGGTATCGCTTGTCGTTATGATGGAAATGACAATCTCGTTTCAAAAATAGAGGAGCTCCTGCAAAAAGAAGATACAGTCCTTATTTGCCCTGAAGTATTAGGAGGATTGCCAACGCCTCGTCCCTCAGCTGAAATTATTGGCGGGAATGGCGATGATGTTTTAGACGGAAAAGCGAAAGTGATGACAAAAGACGGTGAAGATGTCACGGAATCTTTCGTGAGCGGTGCTTATAAAGCGCTAGAACAAATCAAAAATTTGCACCCAGAATATATTATTTTGAAAGAACGTAGTCCATCTTGTGGTAGTTCTACAATTTACACGGGAGAATTTAACGGGAATAAACAAATTGGTTACGGGGTAACAACTGCTTTATTCAAAAGACATGGATTAAAAGTTATGTCAGAAGAGGATTTTGAGAAAGAAAAAAGGAATTGACCCTGTTCGTCAATTCCTTTTTCTTTCTTATTTAACGCCTAGTTTTTCTTTCACTTTCGCAGGAATCTCATCTTTCTTTACTTCTTCCCAAGCTGTTACACCTTTTTTATCTGAGTGATATACGCGTAGGAATGCTTCTTTACGAAGGTTTTTCACAGCTGTAAATTCTAACTCTTTTTCTTTACCTTCTTTATCAAATGCAGGTAACTTATACTCGAATGATTTATGTGGCTCACCGTTATCAGCTTTTTCATTCTTCTCAATTCCATCAGTTGTAATTTGAACGTAATACTCATCTTTACCCATACGGTTAATATCACAACCTACTAACAGGCTTGCGAATACGACTAAAATACTAAAAAGTGCAATATATCTTTTCATTTCCTTCACCTCATATGTTTTTTCTTATAGTCTTATCTTAAAGCCCAAAGCTTAAAGAAGAAATTCAAAAACATGACATGAACATTACACTTTTGTAAGATAATAATTATTTCTTCACTTTAGAAACCGTCATCCCGTCACCAATTGGACTTTTACGCCAAAAGAAAAGACCTCCTTAACGATTGCACTCCATCGCTAAAAAGGTCTTTCTCTATTTCAACTAAAAACTTAGCACTCTTCTGGCTTACCAGCATTCGTCGCTGTACGGAAAGATGATCCACATCCGCATGATGCGATTGCGTTTGGATTATCGATTGTGAATCCGCCGCCAAGCATAGATTGTTTATAATCAATTTTTACTCCTTTAACAATCGGAGCACTTTCTTTATCGATAACAAATTCGACACCGAAAAACTCAAGAACTGTGTCGTCTTCGTTTGGTTCTACTTCAAATCCTAAGCCGTAAGAAAGACCACTACATCCGCCGCCGTGTACAGCAAGGCGCACGTACTTCTCTCCATCCTCAGCATCTTTTAACATATCTTTAATTTGAAAAGCTGCTTGTTCTGTTACTTCAATCATGAAATACACCATCCTTTCTGTTCTCATTCTATTATACATCTTTACGCTTCTATCTTGTACTCATACACTCCGCGGCAAATTACTTCTGCTGGTCCTTTCATTAACACATTGCCTTCTTCTGTCCATGCAATCATTAAATCACCGCCAGCTAAATGAACTGTAATTTCCTTACCACGTTCCATCTTTCCATTTAAAATAGAGGCTACAACTGCTGCACACGCCCCCGTTCCGCAAGCTTGTGTTACACCAGATCCACGTTCCCAAACGCGGAAGTTCATCTCTTCCTCATTTAAGATTTCGATGAATTCAACATTTACTCGTTCCGGGAACATTTCATGTGTCTCAAGGACTGGACCAAGCGTTGTAAGAGGTGCTTGGTCTACATCATCAACAAAAATAACTGCATGCGGATTTCCCATTGAAACAGCTGTAAATGCATAACGATGGTTATTGTATAAGAAGTTTTCACGAATAAATGGTGTTTCACCTTCACCAAGCATCGGTATTTCTGCACGGGTTAAACGAGGTGCTCCCATATCGATTTTCGCTAATGTAACTTTCCCTTCTTCTACTGTTACTTCCGCCGTTACAATGCCAGCTAACGTTTCAATTGTGAAAACTGTATCTTCTACTAGTTTATGCTCATACGCATATTTCGCTACGCAGCGTAAACCGTTACCACAGCTCTTTCCTTCTGATCCATCATTATTAAACATGCGCATTTTTACCGGCGCTACGTCAGATGGACAAATTAAAATCATTCCATCTGCTCCAATACCAGTATTAATATTTGAAACCTTTTCCGCCACAAGAGCTAAATCTTCTTCAGGAATTTGTTCTTCAAACATATTTACATATATATAACTATTGCCAAGACCATGCATTTTTGTAAAAGAAAATTGGCTCATTTGTATTCACTCCAAAAATAATTTGTTATGTTAAGTATAAAATGCACGCTTTTAGAACACAATATGAATGTCCCCCGTTTCTCATATTTGACAACATTTGGCGATGAGCCATTCTTGCGCAAATTGTGTAAGAAAAAAGCCCTTCTAAAAAGGGCCTTTTTTATTTATATACAATATTACCCTCCCCTGCGAAAGAAAATTTTATCTAATAGAAAAAGAAAAAGGTGCTGCCGATTGCAACACCTTAAAACATTGGATTTTCATCCAAATACTCATATACATTATTAACAAGTTCTTCTACTGTAGCACCTTGTACTACTTCACCATTTACAAGTGCAAACGGTCCTTCAAAACAAATGCCACAATATCCTAAACAACCATACTCCATTACATCTAAATTCGGATCTTTTTCTAATTTCTCTAAAGCTGCTTGTGAACCACTTGCAAGGTTACCTACACAAAATTCAATTAATGGTTTAATCAAAATTCTCCCCCCTGTACTACAAAACAAATTACTTTCTGACTTCATCTATAAGAAAAAAACTAAGCTGTTTCTTGTTGTTTTCATTACACCTTCTAAACTATTTAGTTACTTCATTATTTCACTTCAAAATAGATGATTCCTTCTATATAACATGCTATTTACGATGAAATGGTAACTAAATAATGCAGATCGTTTACTCTACTTTTCTTCTTATTGTACAACAGAGTATTCATTCATGCATTGTTATTTGTTCACAAATTCGATATAATTTGATTGAGTAAAGTCAAAATATTTTATTAATATAAAATTTTATGATTAGGGGATATTTCAACAGAAAAGGGGTAATCCATCATGAAACACCTCGTAATATTAGGTGGCGGCTACGGTGGAATGAGAATTCTGCAACGGCTACTTCCAAGCAACCAACTTCCGGATGATGTACAAGTGACATTAATCGACAAAGTACCATATCATTGCTTCAAAACTGAATATTATGCATTAGTTGCGGGTACTATTTCAGAAACGCATATTCGTATACCGTTTCCTGAACACCCACGCCTCAATATTCAATACGGCACAGTAACAAATATTGATCTCAAAGAAAAAGCTGTTCATCTCGATGGCGGTGAAGCAATTCAATATGATGATTTAATTATTGGACTTGGCTGTGAGGATAAATATCATAACGTTCCTGGGGCGAAGGAATATACACATAGCCTACAATCGATTGAACAAACACGTAAGACATATGAACAATTAAATAGTCTAGAACCAAATGCAACAGTAGCAGTCGTTGGTGCTGGATTAAGTGGCGTTGAGGTCGCAAGTGAACTTCGCGAAAGTCGTTCTGATTTAAAAATCTACTTATTTGATCGAAAAGATAGAATTCTATTCCCATATCCAGAGAAATTAAGTAGATATGTAGAAGAATGGTTCGTAAAACATAAAGTTACTATTATACGAAACTCTAACATTACAAAAGTAGAGCCAAATATTGTGTACAACCACGATGAACCACTTGAATGTGATGCAATCGTCTGGACAGCTGGTATTCAAGCAAATGAAGTTGTTCGAAACCTTCCAGTTGAACAAGATGGTAGCGGACGGGTTGTTTTAACAAAATATCACAATATTCCAAATAACGAGCACGTATATGTTGTAGGAGATTGTGCAGCACTTCCACACGCACCATCTGCACAACTTGCTGAAGGTCAAGGGGAACAAATTGTCCAAATATTATTAAAACGTTGGAATAATGAACCACTTCCTGACGAACTACCTGTCATTAAATTAAAAGGTGTTCTCGGCTCTCTTGGTAAGAAGCATGGCTTTGGTTTGCTAGCAAACCAACCATTAATGGGACGTGTACCAAGGTTACTAAAATCCGGTATCCTCTGGATGTACAAATATCATAACGGTTAATACTTTACAGGCTGTCTCCTAATTAGGCAGCCTCTCTTATTCGTTAAAATATAATTATCAGACACATCTTTCTCAATATGAATCATGATTTATTTTTCATTTTCATATTAAAAACTACCAATAAACAGTGTATGCTATTGATAAGTTGTTTTATTTCCTTTAAGGCCGAATTCATTCGGTCTTATTTTTTGTGTTGTAAATACTTTTACAGGAGGCATTTCATTTCACTTATGAACGTAACGAAACTAAATGATCGCATAGAAGCGAAGAAGAAAGAATTGATCTATCTCGTTGAAAAGTACGGATTCACTCATCATAAAGTAATTTCTTTCAGCCAAGAATTAGATCGTTTACTTAACTTATTAATAGAAATTAAGACGAAGAAAAAACGTTGCTCTTTATAACCGTTACCTTCTCTTTTTTGATACGATAGAACTAGAATCAGAAAGGAGCCATCTATGTTTATATTAAAAGACGTTACATATAAAGATATACTGCACATTCCTTATTTACAGATTCAAAAAGAAAAAATCACATGTATTATCGGCGAGAGTGGGAGCGGAAAAAGCACATTGCTCCGTATGTTAAATGATCTACAATCTCCAACATCTGGAACAATTGAATATAACGGAAAATTGATTTTTGACTATCCCCCTATTCAATTACGACGTGAAGTAGTCATGCTTGGGCAAACGCCACCTATTTTCGATGGAACCATTAAAAACAATCTATTAATGGGACTTCGTCTTTCTGAAAAACCATTTCCAAATGATGCTGCCTTGCGAAGTGCATTAACGACTGTTAGCTTGGAAAAAAATTTAGAAGACAACGCTGATTCATTATCAGGTGGCGAAAAACAACGACTTGCTTTTGCACGTATCGTACTTATGGATCCACCTGTCTATTTATTAGATGAACCAACTTCGGCGTTAGATAGCGATACAGAACGACGCGTTATGAAGCAATTCACTATGCTAGCAAAAGAAAAGAAAAAAACAGTCATCTTCATCACACACTCACAACAGCTTCCAGAAGAAATTGCAGACGATATTATTGAGATTAGTAAAGCAAACGGTGCAACTAGAAAGGAAGTGCTCTCAGTTGAAGGGCGTGATTGAACTCCAAATTTGGCAACTTGCCGCTGCATATATTTTCATTCTTATTTTAATCGGGCTCGTGAAATTAAAAGGGATACCTCGCGAAAAACAAATCGCGCTCGCAACGTTCCGTATGACGATTCAGCTCGTACTCGTTGCATATGTCCTTACATACGTATTTGAAAATAGTAATCCATTTTATACAATTGCTCTCATTACTTCTATTACTACCTTTGCAATTTTTAATATTTATAAACGAGTTAATATCCCAATGTCCAAAGAATTAAAACGAGTAGCCGCTCTTTCTATGGTAGCCGGATCCATTGGGCCACTTCTACTATTTATCTTTGTTATTATCGGACATGATCCTTGGTATGCGCCGCAATATATCGTTCCGATTACAGGAATGTTAGTTGGAAATGCTATGACTGGTGTTTCTCTCGGTGCAAATACGTTCTTAAACAATATGAAATCGCAAAGAGGTCAAATTGAAGGAGCACTTATGCTCGGCGCAACGCCGAAAGAAGCAACTGCTCCGCTCATACGCGACGCTTTTGACTCTGCCATTTTACCAACGATCAATTCTATGGTCGGAATGGGAATTATAAGCTTACCAGGCATGATGACAGGACAAATCTTATCTGGTGTATCACCATTTACAGCCATTCAATATCAAATCGCAATTATACTTGGTATTTCAGGAAGTACCGCTTTTGCTGTTATTATCTTCTTACAGCTTGGATATAAAACTTTCTTTAATAAGCGGTGTCAGTTGAAGGAGATTGACTATGGCGGACGGTAATCTGGCTTTTTGCTCGGTAAATGATGCACCTTTCTCGGTGAGTGAAATTATATCGACGATTCGACAAGGAATATCGACTTACCGACAAAAAATGACAATGAAAAAGAGGAGGCCTATATAAACTGGAACCTGCAGTTAAGACACTTGAAAAGGAGTGCTTTATCTACAGATATTTTTTATATTCTTGAATTTCAAGATATGGAGATTAGGAGACATCATGAGTAAAATAATATTTTCAACTAAAGAAATAAAAAAAATACGCACCTGTCGCAGTGCGCATTTCATTAGTAATAGGTACTGCCATTATATTCAGCAACATTATAGATATTTCGCATGCATTTGTTGATAGGAATAATCCAGATGTGAATGAGGTGTTTAAAGATGCGCAGTCCAGCGATGGAACAATAAAAAATTATATAGATGATCAATTATACAATCGTATTGTAAATGCATTTGAACCGGTTATTTTCTCGCTTAAAGCCATGTCCTATCCAATTGCATCCGTTTTGGCGCTATGCGGTTGCTTGTTTATTATGGTTGATAGCCAGGAACGGGGATTCTCAGTAATAAGTCGTGCAGGGATTGGTATATTGTAGTTCAAATGATTCCGTTGTTTATGAGATTGTTAAGGAAATATAGAATGGTTAACTAACGCTGAGGGGTACCATTTGCAAGGAGAAATCGAAAAAACAGAATAGAAATAATAGCATACATAGAACAAGGGAATGCAATATAGATCAATATATAAGCATCCCTTTGATATAATCATGTTATTTTATGTATTTTGTTGTTGAAATTTTATTACACATTAAAATTAGCCTATTCATCTTATTAATCTTTTCCCCAAGTTTTTACTTTATAATTTTGAATTTTATTTATATCAACGTAAAATTTGTTTTGCTTATCATTTTTATCGTAACCTCTAACTGTAATAGAACCGCTAAGTTCGAAATGTGTTTCAATTTTAACATCGGTTACCACAAAATCTATATTTTCTTCTTTTTTCATATGTTCTATAGCAGCTTTAGCTGATTTTTCTTTGTCTATATTTTTTTCGTGAGTATTTTTTATTGTAAATCCTATAATTAAAGCTATAATTGCTAAAATGATTAAAATTATAATGTTTTTCTCCTTTAATTTACCCATATTTTCCCTCCTTAAATTATCTTATAATTAATACTATAAATTATTTTTAAGGAGATGGAAATATGAGGAGTTCAGTTAGTGATGAAGCTCTTTCGAATTTATCAGGTAAAAGTTATAAAGATGCAGAACTTGCTAAAATAAAAGTTGGGGATCATCAAGAAACTTGGGAACGTATTGAAATACCTAATTCTGTACCATTACATAATCCTGTAAATAGTTTTGATGCAACTATTTATAAAAATGATGAAACGAAACAAATTGTTATTGCCTTTCGTGGTTCTTGGGAACCGCGTGACTTTTATGACGCGGATTTATATGATGTTATGGGTAATCGTTTCAGAAAGAATCAAGATAGTTTAGATAACTTAAACAAAATGGATACTTCATCCCTTCCTTTAACTGAGCAATTTAATTTTGCTATGGCGAAAGAAAGAAAGCAAAAGATAGTTGCAGAAAGTCAATTTACTAATGCAGATGATTTAACTAAAGAGGTCAAGAATTATATAAATAATCCTGACAATGGCTTGAAGGGTTATAGTCTCACGTTAACAGGTCATTCTCTAGGCGGTGGTTTAGGTGAATATGCAGGAGTTATGAACAATGTGCCAGTTGTAAGTTTTGAAGCACCCAATGTAATTGATGGATTACCTGAAGATAAAAAAGAAAAAGCATTAAAAGGAGAATACAAAGATCTAGTTACGACTTATGGAAATCCGAATGATACAGTGTTTACAGGATTTAAAGGGAATGATAATACACAAAGAGGTCGTATAGGTCATATGTATTATACAGATAAGCCGAATGCAAAAAATAATAATTTAATTCATGATATAAGCCCGTTTAATCCAATTTTATCTAGTTTAATAACAAGTTATAATGTTTCACGTTTTTTTATGGCGTTTAAGGGACCAAAATATCATTCTATGGATAATTTTTCTTATGATAAATATGGTTTATTCAATATGCCAAATATGTATGATGGGGAAACTGGTCAAAGGGTTCTATCTTCTCCTCGCGCTGGTGAAATAACAATTCGTTTATCAGTGGAAGAGGTAAAACAAATTGCTAAAGAGTTAAAAAGAGAAATTGATGACATTAATCAAAAGTTAGTACAAGCGAGTAACAAAATTATTAATATTTTACAGCAATCACCAGCTAGCGTAGAAGGGAATTTAATTAATACAGTTACATATGGCGTATACGGATTCCAAAGGGGGTATATGGAGCGTATTCGTTCAGAAGCCGATTTTATTGAACAACGCGCAGATAACTTTAAAAATGTGGACGAACAAAATTAAGCGAGGGATTCTTGTGAAAAATTATGACGTTATTGCACATGCTGTCGATGTGATAGGCGCAAAAAATGATTTAGAATCATGTATTTTAGATTTGGAGAATCATAGAAAAAACGTGAACTCAATTAAAGTAGTATTGACACATAGCTGGGAAGGGAATACAGCAAAAGAAATTGAAAGAAGATTAAGTGAAGTGGATAAAGAACTAGTCTATAGAATTAATGAGTTTAGAAAAATACAAGATGATTTAGAGAGATATAGAAAAGCAATGGAAGCTTTCTCAAATCAATTTATGATGATGGGACCAAAATATTAGATTAGTTAAGTGGAGAACAATTCTTATTATGTTCATAGGGTTTGAGTGGTTACCGAAAAGATGGAGAGAAAGAAAAATCGTAGAAAAGTTTCTGCAAGCAAAATTTGTTGATGCAGGAAAAGGGATATTAATTACTACTTATGCTATGGATCTGTACGTTATATCTATTCCTTTGATGGAGGATACATATATCTTTAGTAACATAATGAGGCACTGACGGCAAAACGCGGATTTTATTCGCTACGAAATTCATAAAAATTTCAAATGAATCTTAGCATCTTAAATAATCTTAAAAACCTTAATAAAAGATACAAAAAAAAGTGATAAGGAGGGTGGATTATACATTTTCGGGAAAAAGTTCAATATTATTGGCAACAATTTCAGGCTTTTTAATGAATATTGTTACTGGATTTTTATTTCTTTTGGCAATTATATTTAATTTTTCAGATGCAAATTTAGGACAAAAATTGTTTATTTAGGGTATGGCTATAATTGTTGGACAATGCTCCCCAAGAGTCATTCTTTAGTTATTTGAAAGATGAAGTGGATTATCAATCAGTTAAAGCATTGAAAGAACTAAAGACAAAAATAGATCATTATATAGTTTACTATAATAATTATCGATATCAGTGGAACTAAAAAAAGATGATTCCTATTCAATATGAGGCCACTGAAAAAGTGGTTGCTTTGAAAAAATAACACATATTTCATCAATATGTTGAAATTAAAAAGGATCCCGTCATCTGTATATAGTAGGTGATGGGATCCTTTTTCTTATGAAGTGGAGTTTTTCAGTGCCCTCATTCAATATAGGAATCATCTTCTAATTGCTTAATCTCTTTTTTATTGTGTCCTTACCATAGGTACCAGTTTAATACGCCTTATCCTTTTATTCACTTACGCCTTCTTAACGAATTGTGATTTTAACTTCATAGCTCCGAAACCGTCGATTTTGCAATCAATATCGTGATCGCCATCAACTAGACGGATACTCTTTACTTTCGTACCGATCTTCACAACTGAAGAAGTTCCTTTTACTTTTAAATCTTTAATGACAGTAACAGCATCGCCGTCTTGAAGAACGTTTCCGTTCGCATCTTTTACAACTTTTGTACCATCATTATTTTCAGCTTCTGCTTCTTGGCCCCACTCATGAGCACATTCTGGACATACGAAAAGAACGCCATCCTCATACGTATATTCCGAATTACATTTTGGACAATTTGGTAAAGTAGCCATAAATTCATTTCCTCCGTTCATTATTTATACGTAAAAATCAAAATTGATGTTTACATCTCGATAAGTCAACTACCCCCACTGAGATGAAACGCTTCAGTGGGAGCTTGAGTTCGAACGCTAGGTCTTTTCGTCTATCGCTAAACAGTTGACGCTCTAGCATTCATGCCACCTTATGGTAACACCCCAAGTATATTTTTGGTTGGTACTGACAACGAACGATTGTTTTCCCACTTGCACCACCCTTTCGAAAAAGAGCAGTTCTCCCTTGTGGAAGAAGCCACCACTCAAATGAATCTGGCGTGTGCTACAAGCCCCGACAAGTCGAGTACACATGGATGGTTGACGCACCCACTAAGCTATGCGCGAAGCAACAGCCTTACGTTTTTGCACTTCTAATAGAATTGGTGTTTTCACTTTCAGACTTTCATCCAATTCTACAACTCTTGATTTTTGCAATGTATTCAGCGCACCATTAATATCAGCATGGATACATGTTCCTAATTTACTTTGGTACAGACCACGAGTGATTCGTTTGCCGCTAAAGCGATAATGCGTCCTATCATCCTTAGACCAAACTGGAACCGGATCTTTATCCAGAAAACTAGCTTTTGAAGTATAGCTTTCTTCTTGTTTGAAAAATCGTATCCCTTCTTTTATACATTTATTCTCAATTGCTGAAAGCAGTTTATGAAACGGGATTTGAACAAACTTTTGATTATTCTTTTCCCCCATATCAGATTTTTGTTTCCAACCAACATTATATCCTACTACAACCGTATCTATGTTACATGCTTTCACTTTTTTAAATAACAGGCCTACAGTTTGTGAAATATAACCGTTTATTTGTCGTTCTCGTTTATGCCAAAGTGCGGCCATTTTATTCGTTACAATACGTTTTGAAATTCCGTTTTCCATATTTTTCAGCCCTAGATTACGTATCATTTTATTGAAGTACTGATTAATAGATTTTAATTTTTTTCCATCAATTAAGAATGTATCACCTGTATTTGTTGCGCAACTTACTAATCTATCTACACCTAAATCGCAACTCAAAGCGTTATTCGTAGTCGTGGGTTGTTTCTTCATTTGAGAAACATACATTTCATATGTGTAATGCACCTCAAAGAACCGACCTTTTTGCTTCGGTACAATCTCGATGTAAGAGATTTTTTTATTTCTTACATTTTTAGGCATACGTATTTTAATGGAACCGAATTTTTTTCTGAATGCAGCATTCATCGGAATCATCCAATACCCATTCTCATCTACTTTTGAAACTTGATAGATTTCAATGATTCGTTTGTCCGTTGAACGAGAATAATTCGGAAACTTAGGACGTCCTGTGAACTTCTCAGGATTTTTCTTCCATTGTTCCATTGCTTTAAAAAAGCTCTTCACTTCTGCATATAAGGCTCTACGAATCGTTTGAACAGAGTTGGATTGCATGCCCCAGTAATTCGAATCGGCTTGCATAGCAGTGTCCACTTCTTTTACAGTAGCTATCTTGTTATGATTCAAGTAACTTTGTTTAACGGTATACAATCCAACATTTCGCAACGCTTTTGAACTATGCGACATGCGCTGAAGTAAGCGAAATTCTTTTGCAGTCAAGCAAGCTCGCCCGAGATTTTGTTTTTGCGTGAATCGTTGCATGTTTTCTCTTTTCTTTTGTTTACGTAATACTTTCACGGCTTTCTTTCTAGCCATTGTTTTCACCACCTTTCTTAGAGAGTTCATTAATTTTTTTCTAAAATCGTATTTTATCTTAGGAAATCTCGTTTCACGAAACAAGAACTAACACTTTTGTAACTGTTAATTACTTTTGGCAAATCAATATTGGGAACGAAACAAAATGTGAACATAGTCTTCATCGCAATTCCTATTGGCTCAAATAACAAAATGATTATGATTATCCAATTTCGGTGTCTTACGATCTATTCCCTCCTTACCTAAAGGCAGATTGTATCATAAGACAAAAAGAAACAAAAGTGTTTGATCTACCTTATGACGGCAATTCATCTCCACCTGAATTGTTGGGTTTCACCCGTAACACAAATCAGATGGAGTCTTCTTGCCAAAAAGGATAAAAAAAGAAGAATCCTTACAAGATTCCCCTTTTCAAAATGAACGAGTTCTCACTAGAACCCCCAACTATTTTCTTCAATATAAAATTGATACTCTTCTAACTCTTCTTCACTTAACTTCTTATTATTTTCATATACTTCTTGCCACTCGAAATAATCTTCATCGAAATAAACAGCAAATTTTATTTTCACGTTTTTCTTTTCTGTATAATCATATCCAGTAAATTCTACTACATCATAATCTTTTTCTTTCTTCACAAACTTCCAAGTTGGATTATCCGTCATAATCTCTAAAGTAAATCCTTCATCACTTGAACGAACAACGTTTTTTATATTTGGTTCAGTTGGTAAAAAGGAGAGTCCGAACGTAGCTCCGCCAAATACTAACCCAACTATAATGTGTAAACCAACCATGCCAGCAAAACTAGCGCCACCCTTTGATTGTAAGTAATATGCCTTCTCATGATCAGGCATATTTTCTCCCTTATGTAAAATACGAACAGCATGCTTATAATATAAACGATTTCCTTGCCATCCAGTAAATATCATTATTCCTAATTGAAGAACTAAACTAATTGATAAAAAAATCCCATCTGGAATGTCTATAAAAGGAGGGATCAGTATACTAGGAACCGATAATAACATAAGTATACTAAACAACTTATACATTTTACGATAAGCTAACCAAAAGGGAGGGAAGAAAAAGGCTACCCAATTCCACGTATTTCCTTGCGCTGGATTTTCTACTTTGCCCCACTTAAAATCATAATACGCCGTATTCTTTTGAACGACTGTATGTAACTGTTGCAGAGAAATTGTTTCTTGTAAAACCGTGTCCTTCACGTACATCATCCTTTTCTTATTTCTACATACGTGTATTTTATAGAAATAAAAAGAAGGATTCTAACAAAAAGTACATATATTTCATAAAAATGAACAGAAATCGAATATATTCCGACAATTACCCGTTTATTATTCCATTTTACTTTTAAATATATTAGAATACTTATGAATGATATCTTTAATACACTAAGTTAATTATTTTATATATTCACTAAAAAGGATGCATCAAAATCATTTTATACATCTTTTTTAGTGAATATATACTACTATTTTAAAACAAACATCTCGATTTAAGAGAACTCACAAATTAGCTTTCTACTATTTCAAACATATTTCCACTTACGCAACTAATGAATAATGCATTATTAACTTCCTCAATTGATACAATAAAATCTATTGCTACAACATTTTTAGGCAGTTTAATTATATCTTTTACCTCGCCACATGCAGCATCAAGTATTATCAATTCTAAATTTGAAGTTGCAATATAAATTTCTCGATCTTTATATAACAGAACCTCTGTAATATCATGTAGAGTCGTATTGTTCCAAATCATTTTACCTGTTTGAATATTAATACCACAAATTCTTCCTTCTCCTAAGGACAATACCATCATCTCTCCGATAAGAAACGGAGGCAATTCAATTTCAAAAGGCATATTTACTTCATATAACTTTTGAGCGCTCTTATGGTCATAACATTGTATTTGTTTACTTACCTCTTCATAATCATACTCAGTTCTTGTTAATAATATTTTTGATTCCTGTGATGCAATGTAAGAGTACTGTACCTCATCAAAGGCTTTTTCAAAAATTAAGTTACACCCTTCTTTTCCATATCCCCACTTTTGTAATAAATCTATTGCTACACATATAAAATGTTCATTAGTTAAAGTAACTGGTTCATTTGGATTACAATCTTCCATCATTTGTTTCCATCGTGTAGAAGCATCTAATAATTGAATGGCAATTGCAACGTTACTATATGCATCAACTTCCGCATCTTCATCCAAAGGATTTCCTGCTAACACATAGTAATCTGAGCCAAAATGGCACTGCAACTTCTCTCCTCCAACTCGGACATTCTTTTCCCATACTTTCACTCCACTTTCAAGCTCTAATAAAACATTGTAGCCTTCCTGTGTAATAACTAATAAACGTGGTAATTCTTCCCTCGTAGTTTTTACATCTTGTATAATATGCCCTTCTATTTCTAAATTCCATAGAAACTCCCCAGAACTTGATGAAATAGCGTACAATTTCGCAATATTTTCTCCAAATCTATTCGCATGCCAAATAATTGTGACATCATTCACAGTTATGCAATTACAATCTTCTACTAGTGGAAGATGACACTGCCAAACCTCTTCTTTCGTTTCACTATCGAGTTTACGAATTTCGTGGTTGTTTTCCTCCACATAAAAGATACTCTTCTCATTATGAGATAGTACCGGAGTAAATATCGGTTCAACCTCTACCCCCTTTAAATAATTCCAGTTTAATTCATACTTACCACTTGTAGAATGATATGTTCGGTACATAATTGCGTTATTTCTATTTACAAGTTCAGAAAGAAATGGCTCAATTTCTAAAATTCTATGATACGCATCTTTTATTCGGAAAGAATCAACTCCACTTATGTAAATCTGCTCTATCTCCTTTTTAAGAAACGAAAAGATTACTCGTAAAAATTGCTCGCTATCAACACTAGCTAACTTTTTTCCTCTCTGATTAATAATGAGAAAGTCCCCATCCTTCTTCTTAAACTCTACCTTTTTTTCATATCCATCTAAAAAAATCACAGCACCATCATCTTTAAAACATTCACCCCATGCGTCAAACAACTGACAAATCGGGTCGATTATGTCTGTTTTTTCTTGCAACACAATTCTCTCATCTATACTAATTACTATTTCTCCGGCATTTTCTGTCGGCAGTTTATTTAGTTCGACTTGAAACTTTTTCATTATTTCCTCCCTCTATTGCTCGTTATTCAAACTAACTATAATATATGACATAAGATTCTTAAAACTATTATTTGAGGTGATCCAATATGAAGACTACAATTTGGACAGAAGATGATTATTTAAAACTAGCACCCATTAACGACGAACTAATCAAAAAAGCAGAAGAAGTACTGAACGTAAAGCTTCCGGAATCATACATAAACCTTCTAAAAGAACAAAATGGAGGAACACTGCGCCTTGATGCTCACCCTACTTCAGAGCCAAATTCTTGGGCAGACGATCACGTTAATGTTTCTGGCTTATATGGCATTTCTTTTGATGAAAATGAATCTAGTAT
The DNA here is from genome assembly GCF_006349665.1 of Bacillus sp. CD3-5. NCBI lineage: Bacteria > Bacillati > Bacillota > Bacilli > Caryophanales > Bacillaceae > Bacillus > Bacillus sp. CD3-5. The sequence continues at coordinate 58,049 of NZ_VEPX01000014.1, forward strand.
TTTAGAGAGTCATTATTTCATTCAGGAATGGGAAATGCCTGAGAATCTCGTACTTTTATCAGGGGACGGGCATACGTGGATTGCATTAGACTATCGAAATGTAGCTGAAAATCCTCCAGTTATATTTATTGATAATGAAGTTGAGCAAATAATTGAATTAGCACCTAACTTTGAAAGTTTCTTACAAAACTTAACTACATATGAATATGACGAAGAGTAAGCCTTATTCTAAAGAGGAGAAAAATTTCATTACAAATTTGCACGTTGCTTTAAAACCACTTGGATTTAAGAAAAAAAGACATACATTTTGCAAAGCTGAAAACGGATTTTATAAGCTCATTAACATACAAAAAAGCCAGTTTGAAGATAGTTTTTATGTAAACATCGGAGTTCACCCGATCGGTCTCCCGCAGCTTATTACAGACCAGTTACAAATACAAGAAAACATTTCAATATTCGATTGCATTCTACAAACGAGAATAGAACCTATACATATGAAACAGAACCAATTATTGCATAATGTTTCACATGAAACTATCGACATTCCGAATTACCTTTCTACTATTTTCGACTGGTTTCATGTGTAGGCGTCTTATGAAAATTTAATAAAAACAAATATATACGCTATTACTCCGGTACTAGCTGTCGTTCCAATATTACAAGAAAAAGCATTTCTGCTTCTTACTTGTTTCTCTTTCTATAGCTTAAAACAGTACGAACAAGCTAATCGCTACTTACAGCAATATTTGCATTGTGCTGTACATCTTAATACCGAGGAAAAAGAGCAAGTATTCTTTCGTGAAGTTGATATGTATATGAAAAAACTAGTGGGAAGCAAAATATAATTTCACATTTTGCTTCCCACTAGTCCTTTATCACACCTTTTATATCCTCCTACAACGCCCAAGTAATATTCATCTCTTCAAATGAATCCTTACATACTTCCAATCCTTCACTATCATCCGTTCCGATCATCGCTACTTCTTCTTTAGACAACATCATTTCCTCGTTTGGATTTTTAATTTTTCTCTCATACACGATTTGTAAAAGCTCTATTTGTTCCTCTGTTAGCTCATACTCTTCTTCCAATCTTTCCATCGCTGATTCCTTATCAAGTAATGGAATTTCTAATAAGAATCCGCCGTGCTCTTCCATCTCTTCAAATGAATCAATTGAATACGCACCGCTATCCTCAATCCAAAATGCAGTTGTAATAAAAGGAACTGTTTCACCTTCTACTTCTTCTAATACATATTGAAGTGCTTCTTCTTTCGCAATATCTATTACTTCCGAAGGTGCCTCTTCAAAATAATTTTTCGCATCAATCCACTCATCAATTCTTTCACTATTCACATCTTGAAGACATACGATCGTATAATCCGGATGAAACGTAATTGTCCCTCTTCCGCCTTGACTATCTTGCATACTATAGTTACATCCATCCCATGAACTTTCATGTGAGAGATCAGGATCATGTGCTACAAAAATTGCATTTGCAATCGAATTTAAGATGCAGCCTTTCCATAATTGTTCTCTATCTATATGTAATTTATATTTATTCATCGTCTTCCTCCACACACATATTTTTTCTATTATCTTTCCTCTACATAATACTTGTAAAGCCTTTCCCACCTACTACAAAATACGAAAGACGCCCTTTCAAAAAGGCGTCTTTTTTACAGTTGAAAATTTACTAATAAATAAAATGCATTGTTTAATACATGAATTCCAATTGGAACGAGTAAATTGTTTGTTTTCTTATAGGTGTAGGCTAAACTTATGCCTATACCAAAAATATATAAAATACTCCCTACTGTAAGGGGATGCCCTAAAGTAAATATGAAAGCACTTATAACGGCACTACTAAGTGTAGAGAAGCGCTGAGATAATTTCATAAAAAACATACCTCGGAATACAAGCTCTTCCCAAATCGGCGCAAAAATCGTGAGTACAACTACATATAAAATGATTTCATTTTTAGTAGGCTCTATTACTATATTAGATTCCTCCACACGAAGCCCATGTGGTAAAACTAAATTTAATACCGCAAGATATATAAGCAGTACGATCATCGTCATTATTATTGTTACATAATGTTTTAAGTTATTGAATTGTATTGATTTTAGTAAATGCACACAGTAATTTCTTGCCGGTGCATACATTACAATAATCATACAAAACGTGAAGGGTGAAATGAGATGATCTACATACCACGGATATAATGAGGAGTCATATAAAAAGTTCAAATAACCAATTCCATACATGATCCCAAAAATAATTACTATCATGCTGATTACTTCTAACATACTCATTTGCACATTCTTTTCTTTATATGTAACTAATTCCGTGTCCACTATATCCCCTCCAGTATAATTAAACCTTTTCAACCATTATATACCAAATTAAACGTAAAAAAAGACAATACATTCAACTGTATCGTCCATTTTCTTCCCTACCATTTCTCTCTACACGTCTCAATTAAGTGCAGCAAATACCTCTTCGTCATATCTGCCCTTCTCCACCTTGAGAGCATTCGCTTTTCTTTTGGATTCTGCCGTATTCTTGCTACTTCTTTTAATAAAATCTCCCATTCTTCCCCTGAACGTTCTGACAAGTATTGCAATCCTCTATCTTTTGAAACGATTGTTTTATGATCTAGAGTATATAAAATGCGGCCCATCGTAACGACAGCTGATTCTACCCACTCTTCTATAAAAAATAAATATGGCTGCTTCGCTTTTTCACTCCAGTATCGTTCTACGTTGTATTTCATCGTATTGACTACATCATCCCACCCTATTTGAAACGAAAGGTCTTCCGCTTCTTTCCCGGTAACTGTAATACCTTGATTTTTCAATGTCCACCATGTGACTGCATTAATATCCCAATGACCTACATTCGCTTTACCATCTGCACAATACACGTACTCATTCATTTCATCATTGTATTTCCCTAAATCAACAAGCGGAATATACATGCCATCCATTCTTTTACCTAACGTACTATTACTAAGTTTCTTATGAAGTTCTACAAGTTGCTGTTTTTCAGCTTCATTCACGGGATCACTTATTACCGTGACAAAATCAACATCGCTCGTTTCTGCATGAAATGCACCGAGTGCGATGGATCCGTAAATATATACGCCAACTATTTTTTCATCTAAAAAAATTTCTTTTAACCCTATTATGTATCGCTCCATCAACCGCTCTACTTCTTTTGGTAACGCATGCTTTACTACATTCTCCACATCTATCCCTCCAATAAAAAAGCCTTTGCAAATTCGCAAAGACTTCCTGCTTTATAAATATTTCTCGATTTCTTCGTAAACATCCTTCAAACGAGGATTTCCTTCTCCAACAATTTCTCCATTTACAAGAACGACCGGATAAAATAAATCTTCCTCCACTACGCGCTCTGCGAATGCTTTTTTCTCTTCATCTTCTTGTTCTTCTTGAAAATCAATATACTCGAAATTAAATTTATTTTCTTGTCCTTCATATTTACGACCAATCGCCGCCTGTAACCACTCAAACGTTTCTGTTGAAGATGGCATTCCAACGCAGCTCGCACAAATTACTTTCGTCCCATACACTTGCACATTAACCATTTCTTCTCCCCCACTTCTTGTTCTGACAGTATATTCAGATACCTTATTACATAAGCACATCATTTTACAAACTTATTCCATACCCCTATACTGAAAAAACACGTTGTAAACATGATAAAAAATTTCGGCAATAAAACAAGAACAGAAAAAATAGATTTTCCCCTCTATCTTGATTATAATAAAACTGATGAAAGGAGTCGATAAAAATGGAAAACCCACATATGCAAGAACAAGTACTAGAAGTATTAGATAAATTACGTCCATTCTTACTTCGCGATGGCGGAGACGTTGAGTTAGTAGACATTGAAGAAGGTATCGTAAAATTACGCCTTATGGGTGCATGCGGAAGCTGCCCAAGTTCTACAATCACACTAAAAGCTGGTATCGAGCGCGCGTTACTTGAAGAAGTACCAGGCGTTATCGAAGTAGAACAAGTATTTTAATTAAAAGCGGAAGCGGCTCGTTCAGAACAGGAGGTCATTGGAGCTCCTGACGAAGAGGCGCTTTTTGCCTCACAGGAAGGCGCGAAATGGCCGACTGTTCTAGCCGCTGGAGCTAGATATTATCTAAAAGCGGAAGCGGCTCGTTCAAAATGTGAGGGGGATGGAGCTTCTGACATAGAGGCGCTTTTTGCCTCGGCGGAAGAAGCGAAGCCACCGAACATTTTAGCCGCTAGAGCTAGATATTATCTAGCGGCTCGTTCAAAGCCACTTGCTAAAAGGAGACCAAATTTGGTCTCCTTTTTTTATACAAATCACATTTATCCGTTAACATCATAAAACAAAATTGGAAATCCTTCTCAAAAAATGCGATAATTGATACTATATAGTGAATCGTTCACACATATAAAGTAAAAAACATAGGGGGACGACACATGCCAAGAATGGGAAACACGTTTTTAACAATTCAAGAACTAGAAAAGAAAAAAGAATATTTATTAGATCTTTCATCTGTTATACCAACATGGAATGCGAGCTATCAATTTTTATTTAAAGAAATCCAGCAAGAATTATTAAGTAAAGTCAATGAAAAAATCGAACAACATCAATTCATTTTAAATATATGTGCAGATCAACAGGTAGGGGCATAATGTATTACATACAATTGTAGTATATAAAAAAGAGACCTCAATCGGTCTCTTTTTTATATTTTTAAGACAGCCAATCTAATTTTCTAATCCCAAGCTTATCAACTGGTAAACGGAGTGAGCCATAAAAATGCTTCATAAATTGCTCAGAGCGGTTCACATCGTGTAGAATGGCTTCTAAGCGATCTCTATATATGCTTTTTTGTTCTTCGTTTCCAGTTTGGTAATATCGTTCGACTGTTTCAAAATAGTGAAGTGGGAACAGCAGTCTTGCAAATAATAGGCGCCACCCAAATGAGGATAGCGAATAATTCCGTTCATAATCTGTAACAAATTGAACGATTGTTTGCTCCCAGTCTTTCTTTTTTTCAATCATCATATAGCGGATTAATTCTGCTATATCTCGAGTTGGGTGATCATACACCCAATCAAAAGGGAGTTTGAGACGCTTCGTTTGATGCCATAATAAAGGTGTGAATCGTTCTTGGCAAATTGTTGCTGCATCCGTTAGTTGCGGTGTGTCATCCATTTCTGTATCAACAACATATTGAATGGCATTTTCCGCAACTCCTAAGTAATACGGGAAGGATTCAATAAACAATTGATCGAATACGTCTGTAGGGTGGTTCATCACTTGTGACTGCCAAAACTTTTCTAACTGATCGAGCCTTTTTTCCCATAACGCTTTCCATTCGCCAATGCGGCTTAATTGCTCAATTTCTTCTGGAAAGAATGCACCTCGTTTATGGAATATAGAAAGCTCACTTCCTAATGACGTAGCATGTCGTTCTAACGCGCGCATACCTTTTAATAAGCAGTAATTTTGTTCTTCTATCTCACTTACATAGTAGCCGTGTATAGTCGGAACGAAAGTCGCTACAGTTATATCCCCTTGCTGGTTCATATAGTCACTGAGCTTTTTCATCTCTACAAGTACTTCTTCCTCCATTTCTCCAATTGGAACAAGTACATAAATTTTGTTGCGAATCCAAAAGCTTTTATAGGGGCCAAGGGGGATTAATTCTTTAACATGCATGTGATAATGCTCATAAATATGATGAATCATCGCAGTCGCCACCTATGGTTTTTCTTTATATATATGAGCTTGTGCTCGCCTTTCATTCCTATGCACAGGATAAAGCAACGAAACGTATACAAATACTAAAAAGAAAAAAAGGTGATAAACATGAAAGAATCAAATCAACTACAAGAAAGAGCATTACAACTATTACAAGAACGCGGTGTAACAATTGACGATATTGCTGAGCTTGTTCATTTTCTTCAAAAAAAATATCATCCAAATTTAGAGATGTCAGAATGCCGTTATAACGTTGAGCGTGTATTATCAAAACGTGAAGTACAAAACGCACTGATTACAGGTATCGAACTCGATGTTCTCGCTGAAAAAGGAATGTTAAGTGAGCCATTACAAGATATCGTAAAACGTGATGAAGGCTTATACGGAATTGATGAAGTGATCGCACTTTCTATCGTTAATGTGTACGGCTCTATCGGTTTCACAAACTTTGGATATATCGATAAATTAAAACCTGGTATTTTAGAATACTTAAATGATAAATCAACTGGAAAGGTGCATACATTCCTTGATGATATCGTTGGCGGAATCGCTGCCGCTGCTTCAAGCCGTTTAGCGCACAGAGCTGAGCATTCGGAATAATAAAATATGAAAGACCGTCAGTTTCATACTGACGGTCTTTCATATTCCATGAGCATAAATTCTCTTCCGCGACTCAAAAAAATAGGACCTTGCTGAAAACCTATGTTTTTATATAGCGTAATCGCTCTTGTATTAAATGTCGCTACGCTAAGTCGAAACGTTTTCGGCCTAAATTCTTTAACAGCAAAGGCTATGCCAGCTTGAAAAAACATTTTTCCCAGCCCTTTCCCCGTTAACGCTGGCTTCATGCCAAGTCCGATATCCATTACATCTTCTCCACCATATAAATGAATATCTCGTCCCCCTGGCACTTGTGCATTTTCTCCAAAACAAAAATAGCCGATAAACTCCCCATTATCGTCACAGCAGCCATAATACGTCCCATCTAATAATTCTTCTATTACTTCTTCCTCGCCTGAAAAGCTATATAAATTATAGTGTCCTTCGTACGTCCACGTATTTACCTCATTTGCTTCTTCTACCGTTAACTTATGTATATTCATCCTGCTCTCCCCTTATCAAATATTCTATATATAATCATTCATTTTTAAAGCCTCATTTCCCTCTAATTGAAATATGCACAATTGCATACGCACGCCCATAGAAGAAATGGTACAATTTACTCGAATCGCTGTTGCTACACTTCTTGATCAAAGAAAAGGCGTTAAAACGGATATTAACGCCTTATCAAACTCAAGCAATTGGCACATTTTGTCATCTTGAAAGACACTCGAAAGAGTGTCTTTTTTTCTATACCTGACAAGGACTTACTCATTTCAAAGTATAAACACATAAAATAATGTAACTCTTTACATGCATGAGTCCTTTTCTCAAAGTTTTGAAGTAGACTCAAAATAAAAAAGCACTCTTGGCTAGAGTGCTTTTTACTTTCAAATAAGGAGGTTCCATAGTATGGATAGTACTCTCGTATTTAACTTTGGCATTGGTATTGTTATTATTTTATTTGTTTTCTTTGTTCTTTGTATGAGCGGAGTGTAGAAAGACGATTTGAGGCGTCTTTTTATACATATGTATTACTTGACTTTCATAAAAGAAGTAACAATAATGGTTACAGATAAACCATTCACATATCCACAAATAGGAGGAAGAACAATGAAACATGTAATCGTTTATGCACACCCAAATACAGAAAGCTTCAACCATGCGATTTTAGAAACAGTAACAAGTGAATTAGAAGAAAAAGGTCATGAAGTACGCGTTCGCGATCTATACGAGTTAAACTTCAATCCAGTATTAGGCGCTTCCGATTTCATCTCATTTTCTCAAGGAAACACACCAGAAGATATTAAAGAAGAGCAAGAGCATATCTCTTGGGCTGACAGCATTACATTCATTTATCCAGTTTGGTGGGCGGGACTTCCTGCTATTTTAAAAGGATACGTTGACCGTGTATTTAGCCACGGCTTCGCTTATGCTTACGGTGAAAATGGTATTGAGAAGTTATTAAGTGGTAAAAAAGGCTTATTATTATCTACAATGGGAAATACGAAAGAGGCATACACAGCAGGCGGTATGTTTGAAGCAATGAAGAAGACAACAGATGTTGGTATCTTTGAATTTACAGGTATTGAAACAATTGAGCATACATTCTATACGAGTGTTCCTTCTGTGGATAATAGTGTGCGTAAACAATATCTTGAAGAGGTTAAAGATGTTGTGAATCGTGCATTCTAAATACAACGATATCAGCGATTTTTAAGATATATCAGCGCAACTCAGATTATATCAGCGATTTTTTAAATATATCAGCGCAACTCAGATTATATCGGCGATTTTCTAAATATATCGACTTACCGACAAAAATCGACACCATTCACAACTGAATATTAGCTCAAACTAATCGGGTGCCCGCAAATATCAAAAAAAGCTGCTCCAAAGTTTGGAACAGCTTTCTTCATTACATCTTCTCAATCCACTCCGTCAAGTTATGCACAACTTGCGTCGGTTGAACTTCGTATTCTGTTAACTTCTCCACAGTTGTTACTCCAGTGTGGACAAGAAGCGTATGCATACCAGCATTTATTCCTGCTAAAATGTCTGTATCGTAGTTATCCCCAACCATTAAGGCTTCATTCTTTTCTATACCAAGCACTTTTAAAGCTTGCTCCATAATGATTGATTCTGGTTTTCCGATAAAGATCGGATCCACACCTGTTGATACTGCTACAACTGATGTTAATGAACCGTTACCTGGTAATAATCCGCGCTCAGTCGGAATGGCAATATCTCCATTTGTAGAAATAAACGTTGCGCCGTTACGTACAGCAAGACAAGCTTTTGCTAATTTTTCATATGTGATGTCACGATCTAAACCAACAACAACGAAATCAGGATTTTCATCCACAAGTTCAAATCCTTTTTCCACAAGTGCATCATGTAAGCCTTCTTCACCAATCATATATACAGTTGCGTCTTGTTTACGTTCGTAAATGAAGTTTGCTGTTGCCATACTCGTTGTGAATACTTGCTCTGCTTTCGCTGGAATATCGAAACGAACAAGTTTCTCTGCCACTTGTTCTGGTTTACGAGTTGAGTTATTCGTAACGAATAAATATGGAATACCGCGCTCTCCTAACGCTTTGACGAAGTCGCTCGCTTCTTCAATTTGTTCTTCCCCGCGATACATTGTACCGTCTAAGTCAATTAAGTAACCTTTATACATCGATTATGTCTCTCCTTCTATGCTAACGTTCTCACCTTATCATACCACTCTTATATTACCCGCTTTTCCAAAAGAAAAAAACGCTTTACCTTAAAGCGCCCCATAACGTTCATTTTTTCTCTTTTATTTGGTAAGAACAACTACAATCGCCCTCGCACATGTTTGCTAGCGTTTTTACATCTGCGTTCGCAAATAAACGATTATACATCTCTTTTTCATCTTCACACACTTGCGGGAATCTCTCAGCGATTTCCTTTAACGGACAGTTTTGTTTTTCAATTACGAAAGAGTTCTCTCCGTCTCTCTTGATTTGAACCATATAACCATTTTTCTCTTGCATAGCTGCTATCTCTTGCACTTTATATGCTAAATTCTTTTGATTACTCACTCGCTTTTGCAACTGTTCTTCCATACGCTTCGTTCTCTCTTTTAAAACGTAACGAAGTATTTTTTCATCGCCCATTCGAGCTAAATCTTCTAGCATATCAATCGCAAATTGCTTATACTCTTTCGGAAATGTATCTTCTCCCTTTTCGCTTAATCCATACAAATAAGTTGGTCTTCCGACATGTTGCCTTACCATCTTGGAATAGATGAAACCATCTTTCTCAAGATTACTTAAATGTCTTCGAATTGCCATTTCTGTAATCTCTAAAATTTCAGCTAGTTCCGCTACGGTGTGCTCTCCCTTTACTTTCAACAACTGCACAATTTCATCTTTCGTCGTACGTGCTTCCCCCATGCTTCACCCTTCTCCCTCACATACAATATAAGACCCCCAAAAGGCATTCTCTGGGGATCTTATAAGCATAATTATTCTGGTACAAATGCAGATACAGGTCCTAATTCCTTCTCTAAATAACTGCGAATATTTGCTGGGTATTTCTCTACCACTGCAATATGTTTTTGAATCGTCTTATATAATTCATCATGATTCATTTGAATATAATCTTGCGTAAGCATTTTTCGAAGAAGGATAATTTCTTTCATCCCTTGTCCATCTTCTGTACTTATCACTCGCTCGTCCATTAAAATATCGATAATATCTTCATAACTTCCTGGATCGCGCATAATAAATCCATCAATCATCGCATTCCCCACATCTAATACAGAATCAATCATTAGATGAGCTATGCGTTCTAATGCGTAAAATTCAAACTCGGTTTCATATATCTTTTTCTCTTGAAATGTACTTGTTGCTCGTTCTAAACATACTAGCATTTGTTCTATTTTCTTTCTGTCTACAAAATACATGAATGTCACCTACCTGGAAATTAAAGCATTTACATTTTAATTGTAACGCTTTCTTCTGAAAAAATCGACAATTTTTCGAATTCACCTTTTCTCCGTTATTTGTTATAGTTATATTTGTATGATTTTTGAAATTGGAGGAATGGAACCTTGGAACGTGAACTCGCACTAGAAATTGTCCGTGTAACAGAAGCAGCAGCATTAGCATCCGCACAGTGGATGGGCCGCGGAAAGAAAAACGAAGCAGATGATGCAGCAACTACAGCAATGCGTGATATGTTCGATTCAGTAAACATGGCAGGTACAGTTGTAATTGGTGAAGGAGAACTTGATGAAGCACCGATGTTATATATTGGTGAAGAACTAGGAACAGGTAACGGTCCAGAAGTAGATATCGCCGTTGACCCATTAGAAGGTACAAACATCGTTGCAAAAGGTCTTGCAAATGCAATGGCAGTTATCGCAATCGCAGATAAAGGAAACCTTCTTCATGCTCCTGATATGTACATGGAAAAAATCGCGGTTGGTCCAAAAGCAGCTGGTAAAATTAGCTTAGATGATCCAATTGAAAAAACAATTGAAATTGTAGCGGAAGCTAACAATAAAAAGATTCGCGATCTAACAGTTATCGTTCAAGAACGTGAACGTCATCAAGATATTATTGATCGTGTTCGTGCAAAAGGTGCACGCGTAAAATTATTTGGTGACGGTGATGTTGGTGCGTCAATCGCAACAGCACTACCTGGAACTGGTATTGATTTATTCGTAGGTATTGGCGGAGCTCCAGAAGGCGTTATTTCTGCAGCAGCATTAAAATGCCTTGAAGGTGAAATGCAAGCTCGCTTAGTTCCAATGAACGAAGAAGAAGAAGCTCGTTGTCGTGAAATGGGATTAGAAGATCCTCGTCAACTTCTTATGTTAGACGATTTAGTATCTGGTGATGATGCAATCTTCTCAGCAACTGGCGTATCTGCTGGTGAGTTATTAGACGGCGTGAAATTCCTAGGCGGAGATTTAGCTGAAACATACTCTATCGTAATGCGTTACAAAACAAGAACAGTACGATTCATTAAAACGCATCACCATTTAGATCATAAGCCACACTTAAACTTAGATATTTAATAAAAGGAGCCATGTGTATGGAAGAACGTTTCTTTCTGTACGACGACACTGTCGCTACAAAAACTCGTTTCGTTAGCTTTATGGGAGAAAATGAGCGTCACGATTTAGCGCTACTATACTCCGATCGTCATTACGGTAAAACAATTGTCCTTGATATGCAGCGCAATAAATTTGCAATCATCGGCGCTGACGATTTAAACGAACCAGGCTACTTAGAGCACGCATTTTCTATGACTGAAGAAATTGCAGAAGAATTACGCTCATTTTTATTTGAACTTATATAATTTATCTTAGGCACCAGCTTTTTAGCTGGTGTTTTTTCGTTTTAAGTATTTTGAATTTTCAAATCTTTATGTTATAATGAAGAATAAATCTATTTGGATAGAAAGGACGTTATCTACGTATGCCAACATTTACTTTGTAATGGACCAGCAATTGGATAGCATTACTCTCAAAAAAGCACCACGCTTTTTCAAGGGAGTAGTCTGCCCATTCCCATTACAAAGGAGCGTAACGCATCTGTAGTATGATGTTTACGGAGGTTCCTCTTTTGGGAACCTCCTTTTATTTTTATCTATTTCTCCTGTCTTCATACTACAAGACATCCAAATAGCTGTATTACGTTCCTTTACCACTACTATAAGAGGTGAAGGAAAATGCAGAAAGTACAACTTTCTTGGAGTTTATATGAAAATGAGCAAAACACAATCGAAAAGTATTGTAAAAATTGCAGACGCACTACCCTATTTACCGACACAAATATTCGTAGGCATAACGCCAACGGAAAAAACATATATCGCTTTGCTATTTATAAATGTCCGAAAGATCATACGTGGAATCAAAAACTTCGGATTTATAAATCATTTACTGATCATGTGGAAACAATCGATATGGCGCAACAAGATCAAACAGAAACAACTACTACCATTTCCATTACACAGCATAAAGAAAGTGGCATAGCCGAAATCACGATTGTATTAGACCTCGTTTTCGGTTCCCACCGAATGGATAAAGCCTTATCCACATATATTTCCGACTGGAGCCGTACACTCATTGTGGATAAAATTAAAAACGGGGATATTCAATTGAACGGACAACAAATGAAACCAAATACAATACTTTCTGAAGGCGATTCTATTTCAATTTGTTTGTGAGCAAGTAAAAAAATCCTCTTACAATCGTAAGAGGATTTTTTTACTTCTTCACTTTTCGTAATACGAAATGTGCACAACCGAAGTTGCAGTACTCGTATAAATACTCCGATAACGTACTAATTTTCGTATCATATGTCGCACGCTGGTTACTATCATCAAAGAATCCGCGCAATCTAAGTTGCTCATAACCCCAGTCCCCAACGATGTAATCATATTTATTTAAAATTTCTGCATAGCGCTCTTTAAATGCTTCTTCACTAAAACCGTCACGAAAGTTTTTAATTACTTCGTACTGAACATTATTAATGCTCACCGTAGCATGAATCTCTTGCTTTTGCTCCATCATTAACTTCCTCTCTAAGCATTCTTCTTTTTATCGTATCACAAAGCATACCAACCAACAATTTCAAATACAAAAATTTGCAAATTAGTGCATGCTATGGAGAAGGAGGTGATACATCGTGAAAAAACAAATTATGCTCTCTCTCCTCACTCTTTCCTTATTTGCAGGCTGCCAAACAAATAAAGCCGAAATGGAACGTGAAGAAGGAAGTCGTGTTCTTGTTTCCAATAAAAACGACATGTATCATACGGAAAATACAAATACACGATTAACGAGAGTCGGCTATTCATCTAAACAAAAGCATGAAGTATCTAACAAACAAGTAGGAGCCATTAACCGTGAAAAAGTCGCTGAAATGATTACAAGCATGACAGTTAAACTCCCTGACGTTACAAATGCTGCTACGCTCGTTACAGACGATGAAGTATTTGTTGTATACCGTGCAAACACAACGGATCCGAAACTTGTAGCGGATCAAGTATATAGAGCTGCTTTATCCATCGTCCCTCGCTATTATAAAGCATATGTATCAACAGACCAAAAGTTGATTTCTCAAATTCAAGGACTTCAATCTGGCGCATTAAATGATACAGAATATACGCAAAGCCTCGATATGTTAAAACGTGAAATGAGTAAAAATCCTCATTTGAACAATACAGGGGATCAGACTTTAAATGATATGATAAAAAAATAAAGAAGGCGGAGAGAACCTCCACCTTCTTTATTTTTTACTATTTATTACGATCCGCATAAATCTCCATCGCATCACACATAAACTGCGCTAAACCTTCGCCAAACTTATCGATATTTTTCGTAAAGCGCTCATCAGCGACGTACATTTGGCCGAGCCCTTTAAAAGCATCTAATGAATAGTGACTGAAGTTTTGCAAGTAATCGTACCATACTTTGATAGCTTCTTGCGCCTCTTTGGAATCAGGTGCACCATGTCTAAGTGCCGCTAAATTTCTGTAAATAGCATTAAACTCTTCTTGCTTCTCTTTTGACATACCTTTTGCATATTCATTCGCTTTATCTACAGCTGCGTCTCCCCATCTTTCACGCGCTTCTTCTTCGTACGGATTATGGCTGAAATCGAAGCCTTCAAATTTCTCTTTATTCGTCATTTCAATCTCTCCTTTTGTATACTGAATTGTTTTATCAATCGTCGCAATCACTTTATCTAACCTAGCCCGCTTTTCAAGAAGCATTTTCTTATGAAGCTGCAATGCTTCTTCCCGGTCAAATGATGGACTCATGATAATTTCTTTAATTTTCTTCAAAGGGAAGCCTAATTCTTTAAAAAATAAAATTTGCTGCAGCGTCTCTAAATTTTCATTGGAATACAGGCGATATCCAGACTCTGTCGTCTCATCTGGGGTTAACAACCCAATTTCATCGTAATGATGCAGTGTGCGCACACTAATTCCAACTAAATTAGCTACTTCTTTTACCTTCATTGCCATGTGTATCTCCCCCTTAATACATACGATAAAGTATGACGCAACGTTAGAGTCAATAAGTAAATTCATTTTCTTTATAAAATATTTCATGCATAATAGATATGTACATATATTAGAAAGCGGTGAAAATATGGTTTCAAATACTGTAATTGCCAGCATCATCTTTCAACTCATTGTCTCGATTCTGGTCCCAATTATTGTACTCGTTTATTTCCGTAAAAAATATAATATAAATTGGAAAGTAGTCGGCGTTGGTGTTCTTATCTTTATCGGATTTACCCAAATTCTCGAAACACCATTCCACCTATTTATGCGCGGTAATCCAGCAATCGCTCCAATTTTAGAAAATCCATTTGTCTTCGCACTTTATGGCGGACTCACTGCTGGTATTTTTGAAGAATTAGGACGCTTTGTTGCCTTCTTCTTCTTACTAAAAAAATATCAAGAATATAAAGATGGCTTCGCTTACGGAATTGGTCACGGCGGCATTGAATCCATTTTAGTTGGCGGATTCTCTGCATTCCAAGCACTTATATTTGCGAATTCAATTAACAACGGTAGCTTCGCCCAGATGGTCGAAAAAATGCCAGAACTAAGCCGCCTACAGGACATGTTAATTCAGCAACCTGCCTACTTATATTTCCTTGGCAGCTTAGAAAGAATTATGGCACTCGTGCTGCAAATCGCCTTTACAATGCTTGTTTTATACGCAGTAAAACAGAAGAAGTATATCTTCCTTGTGTACGCTATACTATTCCACGCACTTGTAGACTTCTTCGCGGCACTTTACCAAACGAAAACAATTAACATCTTTGTTGCAGAAGGAATCACCCTTCTCTTCACAATTGGCGCTATCATTCTTATTCGTAAAATGAAAGAGAAATTAATGAGTGTGCCAAAGTAAAAATAACCCGCCTGTTGGTGGGTTATTTTTTATAAAGATTATCATAGCGATGATAACTTTTACCGCTTTGCAGCTCCTTCTTTGTTTCTGCATCTATCACGATGTACTTTTGTAACTCTTCTACTTCATTTTGAGAAAAGGAAGCGAAAAAATAAACTTGGCGATCAGGGTGAATGAAAGAATCTTGAAGCACCACTTCACCCCGACAACCCGCGGCTGTTTTTTGTAGAAAGGAAAATTCTTCGTCGGGTACTTCTTTAAATAAAATCTTTTTCCGAACACTATACGCTGCATTTTTGTATTCTTTATAAATTTTCTTATCTAACTGTTCGTAAAACACATCCCCACTTACAAATGACTTATTTCGATTGCTCGGATAATCTAACTTTTGATTGGATTGTGCATATGTTGTGGACATTTGCGTAAGAAAACAAATCATGAATACGAGACATATCATTTTTTTCATACTGGCACCTCATTTTTCATTATCCACATTATTTTTCCACATCTATAAATCACTATGCCGTTTCCAATAAAGTGAAACTTTAATCAGCCCTCACCAATCGGACTTTTATGGGCAGCCCGACCCCCACCTAACTTCTTTGCTTGCGCTGAATTTTGAGGTGGGGGTCTTACTGCCCATTAAAGCGGGATAAAAAGGAATTTTTTCCGCATTCGTCGAAGTATATAGCGTCAACTTGAAAAATGGGGATGAATTATGAAGAAAATTATTGTCATACGACATTGTTCAGCAACTGGCCAAGAACGTCATGCCGAATTAACGACCGATGGAAAAAAACAAGCAAACACCCTTGCTACATTCCTTTTAGAAAACCAACTACAAATAGACCATATTATTTCAAGCCCATTTGTGCGAGCTATCGATTCTATTCGGCCCTATGCACTCCAAGCTAATTTGTCTATCCAAGAAGATGAACGATTAGCTGAACGCATATTAAGCGACATTCCAATGGACGATTGGATGCAAAAACTAGAATCTACTTTTACAAATATAGATATTGCCTTTTCAGGCGGAGAGTCAACAAAACAAGCAACGGACCGTGCTATATCGCTTATCGAAGACGTTTTAAAATTAAACCATACTACAATATTACTCGTTACACACGGAAACTTACTTACGCTCATTTTAAAGCACTTTGATCATACGATCGGCTTTCATGAATGGAGAGCTTTAACGAATCCTGATATGTACGAAATTACAATTGATGAACAATGTAGCCTAAAACGATTATGGAAAGCACCGTCCAAGTAATATCTCTTTCCAACACATTCAGTTGACGCCACGAGAAGAAACTGTACTAATAATAGAAAGGGGTATCACTCCATATGTACGAAGATGTACTTGCTTTACTACATAAAACAAATGTTTCTTATGAAAAATTCGAACACGAACCGGTACTCGATTATGAGACAGATCGGATCGTACGCGAGAGGCTTGGCTTACAAGGTACTCCAAGTAAAAGCTTATTTTTAAAATCAAAGGCTGGAGATTATTACGTATTTTTCACGTTAGAGGGCACAAGGCTTAACCGCGGAGAGATGAAAGAACTAACAGGAGAACGCTTATCTCTCTGTTCCGCTGATGAACTGCGAGACAAAACTGGTTGTACGCCAGGATGTGTAGCTCCTTTCGGGTATTCACACGATGTAACAATTATTGTGGATAACGCTATTTATACGTACGATAAAATTTTAATTACACCTGGTGTACCTGAATTTACAATTGAATTATCCACAGAAGAATTAAAAAAGATTTTATTAACATGTTCAAATACTGTTTTAGAGTACAAACAAAAAGAGAGCTAATCATTAGCTCCCTTTTTTCATTATTTTGCTTCTGCTGTGTTTTCTTTTGCAGAACGAACTTGCTCGTCCGCATGGTAAGAAGAACGCACAAGTGGGCCAGCTTCACAGTGGCTAAAGCCTTTGCTAAGTGCAATTTCTTTTAGCTCTGCAAATTCCGCTGGTGGGTAATATTTAAGAACTGGTAAATGCTTCTTAGATGGTTGTAGGTATTGTCCAAGAGTTAAAATATCCACATTGTTTGCACGTAAGTCATCCATTGCTTCAATTAAATCTTCTCTCGTTTCACCTAAGCCCACCATAATGCTCGATTTAGTTGGAATATCAGGCTGCATTTCTTTTGCTCGACGTAAAAACTCTAATGAACGATCATATTTTGCTCTAGCGCGAACTCGGTCAGATAATCGACGTACTGTTTCAATGTTATGGTTTAAAATATCTGGTTTTGCATCCATTAACATTTTTAAGTTTTCTTCTACTCCACCCATATCAGATGGCAATACTTCGATTGACGTAAATGGATTTTTACGACGTACAGCGCGTACTGTTTCAGCAAAAACAGCTGCTCCACCATCTTTTAAATCATCACGTGCAACCGCTGTTATAACAACGTGCTTTAAGCCCATTTGTACTACAGAATCTGCTACGCGTTCTGGCTCTTGTAAATCAAGCTCAGTTGGTAAGCCTGTTTTAACCGCACAAAAACGACAAGCACGTGTACAAACCGCACCTAAAATCATAAATGTTGCTGTTTTTCTTACAGCCCAGCATTCATGAATATTCGGACATTTTGCTTCCTCACAAACTGTATGAAGATTTTTAGAACGCATCATTTTCTTTAAGCCTGTATAGTTTTCATTCGTGTTTAACTTAATTTTCAACCATTCGGGCTTGCGCTTATATTCTGTTTGTTTTGTCATGGTTATCAACTCCGCACAATATGAAATAGTTTACCGTGTTCGCTTCTTTCAATGTAACATATCTATTCTAACGTATGAAAGCGATTTGCTCAAATGAAGATTCTAAGATTTTTTCCAATCGTTCCCTATAATGAAATACTCCGTATATCCCACACTAAAAAGAGTGATGATGTGAAAGGAGTCTATTTCATGCTTCGAAAAATTTCTCTTTTGCTTTCGATTTGCTTTCTTCTCCACCAAAACATCGCTTACGGTGAAGATAATCAGCAAAGCATATATGAAAAGCGCATGGCACTATATAAAGAAACCGAGCAATCTTCAGGCATTCCGTGGTATTACTTAGCTGCAATGGATCAATATGAAAGAAATATACGGAGCGTAAGAAAAGATATTCCGAAAAAACCAGATGCCATCATCTCCCTCTATTTCAAACCAGAAATATGGGCTGGACCTGTTAATGGTAACGACACTCTTCCCCATACAATTGCTCTATTTGGCGGGTTAGGTTTAGATGGTGACAAAGATGGATTTGCAAATGCAAATAACGACCGTGATCTTTTGCATACAGCAGCAACGATTTTAAAGAAACAAGGAACGTCAGAAGAACGCATTAAAATCATGCTCTGGGAATATTATAGACGTGCAAAAACAGTTGATTTAATTACCGAATACGCCCAAATTTATAAACATTACGGACGTATTAATTTAGAAGGAAATGCGTTCCCTCTTCCGATTCGCAGTGACCATAGCTACCGTAGTACTTTTGGCGCTGGAAGAAGTTTTGGGGGAAGAAGGGTTCATGAAGGAACCGATATATTCGCAGGCTATGGCGTACCAGTAAGATCCACTTGCTATGGCATTATTGAAACAAAAGGCTGGAACCGCCTTGGCGGATGGCGTATCGGTATTCGTGACCTTCATAACAATTATCATTATTACGCTCACTTAGGCGGATTCTCAAAAGAAATACAGCTTGGACAAATTGTCGAGCCTGGAAAAGTAATCGGATTTGTTGGTAGCACCGGTTACGGCCCTCCCGGCACAGCTGGAAAATTCCCGCCCCACCTACATTTCGGCATGTATAAAGACAATGGTTATACAGAATGGGCTTTCGACCCCTACATGCACTTAAGTCTTTGGGAGCGAAAAGAACGCGCGAATACAAAACGATAACCGTAGCACATTGCTACGGTTATTTTTTATTTACAGTCTAACTATCCGCTTTCTTTTTATCAGGTACAACAACACTTCCGCTTCCATAATACGTAGGCACTTCCCCTTGAACGATACGCGTCGCAATCGGAACATCTTGTTTTACTTTTATTTCTTTCGTATGAAATGGAATAATGACTTGCAACGTGACTTCCATCTCCATAATAATTTGAATCGCTGTCGTATTGATCCCGTGCGGTTCAATTTTTTGTTTAATATCCGTATTTACATGACCAATCGTCGTGAAATCAATTGGAATGTTAGGTCCCATATTTCCAAGAAGCGCATTATTCGTTACACGACCAAAAGGAACGGCCATCGTTGTCCCATTTTTTTCAGAAATACCTAGCTCCTTCAAATTTCCTTGTTCTACTTGCTGTAAATATTTTTCTATGTATGTGGTCGTTGACGTTACGATTTCATTTACTTGCTTCGTATTTAAATTAATTGTGGACACTTTCCCGTTTTTATCATTTTGTACTTTCATTAATGAATCGACATCGAATCCCTCATCGATCCTATCTTTTACCGCCTTCGTCATAACCGCTGTCGCCATTTTATGTGTCTCTACTTCTCCATATTTCATTAATGTCGGCTGAATGCTGCTATTCACAATCCATAATCCTTGCACGAGTAATATGACAAAAAGAATAAACGACATAAGCAGTATGTGCCGAAAGGAAATAGGTCCCCTTCGAAACCGCGAATTTTTCGAACGAAATATACTCATACAAAACCCTCCTTCTTATATCATTTCTATGCAAGAAGGAGGGACGATATATGCTTATCTCATTTTTAATAATGCTTCTTTTCCAATTGTACCAGCCGTAATACCTAAAGCTTCGGCTTCAATCGTTACTGATTCTAGCGGTGCTTCAAGAAGTTGTTCAATCGTTCTTACACCAACCGCACGGCCAGCAATAATACCTCGATCCCCTAACTTCTCATTTAAAAGACCTACATCTAATGCACCGCACATAATATATCCTTTATCGCTCATTACAGCTAGCAAATTTGTCTTTGGAAGTTTGACGCTAACCGCAATAAACGTATAATTATCGATTATAATTGGCTCCACATTAACCATAGTTCACACTCCTCTCTTTCTTATCTGTATGACAAGAGAAAAATGAGTGTTACAAGTTAACTAGCCTATAGTTTGACGGAAGATGTATAAGTTATTAACATGTCTGTTAACACATCTCTAAGTAGTTCTGGCATATAATATTGTTTGTCAGAAAGTGAGGATAGCTCTGGGTATAAGTAGCCAAATGTAAACATATCAATCGTTCCTACTGTATATATACGATTTAATTCCAGCGATTCCCCGTTAATTAATACATCTTCGAGTAAAATTTTATTCCCAGGAATCGTATCTGGAATGACTTCTACACCAGCGTAAATCATTTTTCCCATTACTTTCCCGCGGAATCCGAATCCTTTTACCTCAAGGTTCTCCATATTCGGGCGACGTGCTTTCAAGATCACTTCTCGTAACGTTTTCCCCGGCACTTTTAATAGACATGGATTAATTGGATGTGGACAAATTCTGTGAATATCTCCGCGCGTCACAACGCCTTCTTCTAATCCTTCAAGAAGTACACCAGCGTTCACCATGCCAATCTCTGCACCGCACCACGTTTTCAGCGCATTTGCTAACATGTGCGAAAATGCTGTCTCATGAAACCAATCAACCGGTAATGATTCCTTTAAATGAACGACAGGTTCTTCCATAATATGTGTACTTTCTTCCTGCAGCGCTTCAATTGTGGATAACGGTTTACTATAAGCACCTAAACGGTCTGTCTTAATCGCTCTACCGTCCTTTTTCAAAAGCTTCTTCGTCTCTTTATCCACAGTAAGCTGGACATGCCCAACGTAACGTCCCCACTTTTCACAACAACAAAGTAACGTATTATTCATAAGAACACCACGCTCAAATAAATGATGCGTATGTGCCCCTAAAATCACATCTATATCATAATGCTCCGCCATATGCTCATCCATACTTTTTCCAAGATGAGAAAGGACAACCGTTATATGAGCCTCATCTCTCACTTCTTCTAAAATAGACTCTAAATGCTCGATTGGATCTTCAATATGCCAATCTAACATTTGATAAAACTCTGGATACGCAACCGTTAATCCGATAAAAGCAATCGTAATCCCATCTGTCGTTGTATGTAATTTATAAGGCTTTGCCCACTCTGGACGTACCCCTTCTTTTTCAAATAAATTCGCGACAAGCACCTCAAATCCAGCATCATCATATAGACGATTCAAATGCTCCTTCGCTAACGTAATTCCTTCATTGTTTCCGATCGTTACATAATCATATAACGCCTCATTTAAAAGCTTCGTATTGCCAAGCCCATTCGTCGCTTCCGAAATACTATGAAAACGATCCACATGATCGCCGATATCTACAGTCAAAACAGTCTCTCCCGCTTCCTGTCTTCGCTTTTTCTCTCCTTGTACAAACCGAGAAATTTGCGGCCAATTTTCAAAATGACTATGTATATCGTTTGTATGATAAAGGTGGATAATTGTTTCTTTATTTATATTCAGAGAAAAAACCTCCTCTCAGTTCCTTACTGCCATTTACGCTATGCGTATGCAATAATCCTGTAAATACTTTTCGTCTTTTCTTGCTATTTTACATTGTACTCGCATTGTGAGAAAAAGCAAAAGATTGCCCTTTTCATATGAGAAACTTTACTTTTTCCAGTCTGGGGATTAGTTGGTAGAGCGGGGATTTGTCAGAAAGTTCAACAGGAGATTCGCAGGTCTTTTTTCAATTGGATTCACCAGTGGATTTGTCAGTATCTTTGCCTTACTTCCAGTCGGTCCCCTTTCATATAAAATGTTGCAGGGTATATGAAGAATTTCTTTTGTCGTAATTTGTTGATAAGTCGATATTCCTTGTCGAATCGTCGATATATTGAAATAATCGCTGATATATTCCGAGTTGTGATCGATATATTTGAAAAATCGCTGATATATCCAGCTGGAAACCCACCTGGGTATCTCGGCTACCCCCAACCCAAGCCCAGCTCACACAATAAGAAAGCGCCCTGCACAGCAGGGCGCTTTCTTTATATATTATCCAGTTCCAGCGGCTAGAATGTTCGGTGGCTTCACTTCTTCCTATGAGGCAAAAAGCGCCTCTACGTCAGAAGCTCCATCCCCCTCACATTCTGGACGAGCCGCCTCCACTTTAAATATTGTCCAGCTTTGCCTCCTAGACCCTCATGTCTAAGAACCTTCCGCACCAGAAGATAAAAAGCATCTTCTGTGCGAAAGAACCTTAGCCAACGGGTCTGAACAATCGGCTCCGCATTTCTATTTAACCAATAGAACCTTCCATCTCAAACTTGATTAGACGGTTCATTTCAACTGCGTATTCCATTGGAAGTTCGCGAGTGAATGGCTCGATGAAGCCCATTACGATCATTTCTGTAGCTTCTTGCTCAGAAATACCGCGGCTCATTAGGTAGAATAATTGTTCTTCTGATACTTTCGATACTTTCGCTTCGTGCTCAAGTGAAACGTAATCGTTTTTGATTTCGTTGTAAGGAATTGTATCAGATGTAGATTGGTTATCCATGATTAACGTGTCACACTCGATGTTAGAGCGAGAGTTTTTCGCTTTTGGTCCGAAGTGTACGATACCACGGTAAGTTACTTTACCACCATGCTTCGCAATCGATTTAGAAACGATTGTTGAAGACGTGTTTGGTGCTAAGTGAATCATTTTTGCACCAGCATCTTGGTGTTGGCCTTTACCAGCAATCGCGATAGATAATGTTAAACCACGAGCGCCTTCGCCTTTTAAGATAACTGCTGGGTATTTCATCGTTAATTTAGATCCGATGTTACCGTCAATCCATTCCATCGTTGCGTTTTCTTCACAAACCGCACGTTTTGTAACTAGGTTGTATACGTTGTTCGCCCAGTTTTGGATTGTTGTATAACGGCAATATGCATCTTTCTTAATGATGATTTCTACTACCGCACTGTGAAGTGAGTTAGTCGTGTAAACAGGTGCTGTACAACCTTCTACGTAGTGTACGTGTGCGCCTTCGTCTACGATGATAAGCGTACGCTCGAATTGTCCCATATTTTCAGAGTTAATACGGAAATACGCTTGAAGTGGTGTATCAACTTTCACACCTTTTGGAACGTAGATGAATGATCCACCAGACCAAACTGCAGAGTTTAATGCTGCGAATTTGTTGTCTGTTGGTGGGATTACTTTTCCGAAATGCTCACGGAAAATATCTTCGTTCTCTTTTAATGCGCTATCTGTATCTTTGAAGACGATTCCTAGAGCTTCTAGGTCTTCTTTCATGTTGTGGTATACAACTTCAGATTCGTACTGTGCAGATACACCAGCTAAATATTTTTGCTCAGCTTCTGGAATACCTAATTTATCAAATGTAGCTTTAATTTCATCAGGTACTTCATCCCAAGACTTCTCAGATTTCTCAGATGGTTTTACGTAGTACGTAATTTCATCGAAATCTAAGTCGTTTAAGTCGCCGCCCCATTGTGGCATTGGCATTTCGTAGAACTTATCCAGTGATTTTAAACGGAAGTCTAACATCCACTGTGGTTCTTCTTTCATACGTGAAATCTCTTCAACGATCTCTTTTGTTAAACCGCGTCCAGCACGGAAAATCGAAACGTCTTTGTCTTTGAAACCATATTTATAATCGCCGATATCTGGCAGTTGCTTCGCCATGTTGGTGTGTCCCTCCTTAGATAACCTCGTTTTTAGGAACCTTTAACATTACTTATCTTCGTTTAAGCCCTTTTCTAACGCTTTCCACGCTAATGTTGCACATTTAATACGTGCAGGGAACTTGCATACGCCTTGTAATGCTTCAATATCTCCTAAATCGATGCTGTCATCGTACTCTTTTCCTAGCATCATGTCAGAGAAAATTTTCGAAAGCTGAAGTGCTTCTTCAATTTTCTTACCTTTTACTGCTTGTGTCATCATTGAAGCTGAAGACATTGAGATTGAACATCCTTCGCCTTCAAACTTCGCCTCTTGCACAATACCTTCTTCTACTTTCATCGTAAGTTGAATACGATCGCCGCAAGTTGGATTGTTCAAGTTCACTGTAACACTATCTTCTAACACGCCATGGTTACGAGGATTCTTATAATGATCCATAATAACTTGACGATATAACGTATCTAAATTATTAAATGACATTTGTGAAATACTCCTTTGTCTTGATTAGCGATTCAACAAATGTATCAATTTCTTCTTTTGTATTATATAAATAGAAGCTCGCACGTGCTGTTGAAGAAGCTTTCAGCCACTTCATAAGCGGTTGTGCACAGTGATGTCCTGCGCGAACCGCAATACCTTCTACATCTAATACTGTCGCTACATCGTGAGGATGTACGTCTTCAATATTAAATGTAACAAGACCAGCGCGATGCTTTGGACCATAAATTGTAACGCCATCTACTTCTGATAGTCTTTCTAAAGCGTATTGCGCTAATTCATGCTCATGCTTTTCAATATTATGAAGACCAATTTCTTCTAGGAAATCAATTGCCGCACCAAGTCCGATTGCATTACCGATAATCGGCGTACCTGCTTCGAACTTCCACGGAAGCTCTTTCCAAGTAGATTCTTGTAAATCTACGAAATCAATCATTTCACCGCCAAATTCAATTGGCTCCATATTGTTTAGCAATTCTTTCTTACCATATAATACGCCGATACCTGTAGGGCCGCACATCTTATGAGCAGATAATGCGTAGAAATCACAGTTTAAATCTTGTACATCCACTTTCATATGAGGTGTACTTTGTGCACCGTCAACGACCATAATTGCGCCATTTTCGTGTGCGATTGCTCCGATTTCTTTTACAGGGTTAATCGTTCCAAGTACGTTAGAAACATACATGATAGAAACGATTTTTGTATTCGGTGTAATTGTTTGACGAGCATCTTCTATTGAAATTGTCCCATCTGGTTGAAGCGGAAGGTATTTTAAAGTTGCGCCTGTTTTCTTCGCAACTTGCTGCCACGGAATGATGTTACTATGGTGCTCCATGTAAGAAATAACGATTTCATCGCCTTCTTTTACATTTTCAAGACCATAGCTAGCCGCTACTGTATTTAATGCAGTTGTCGTTCCGCGCGTGAAAATAATCTCTTCCATTGATTTCGCATTAATAAACTTGCGAACTTTCTCGCGTGCACCTTCATACGCGTCGGTAGCTTTCGTACCGAGCGTATGAACACCGCGATGCACGTTAGAGTTATATTCTTTATAGTAACGTTCTAACGTTTCAATGACTTGAATTGGTTTTTGAGAAGTTGCTGCACTATCGAAATAAACAAGTTGTTTGCCGTTCACTTTTTGATCAAGAATTGGAAACTGTTTGCGTATTTCATGAATATTCATTAGCGAACTTTCCTTTCAATTACCTCAACAAGCTGTGCCTTTACTCCTTCAATTGGAAGCTCATTAACTACAGGTGCTAAGAATCCATGGATGACTAAACGTTCTGCTTCGCGTTTTGGAATACCACGGCTCATTAAGTAGTATAGTTGAGTTGGATCTACGCGACCTACTGAAGCTGCGTGACCTGCCATAACATCATCTTCGTCAATTAAAAGAATTGGGTTTGCATCACCGCGTGCTTTCTCATCTAACATAAGAACGCGAGAAGATTGTTGTGCATTTGATTTAGATGCACCGTGTTCAATCTTACCAATTCCGTTAAAGATAGATGTTGCACTATCTTTTTGTACACCGTGTTTTAAAATCCAACCTTCAGAGTGTTTACCGAAGTGAACAACTTTAGTTGTAAAGTTTTGTGTTTGGTTACCACGGCCAATTGTTACTGTTTTCGTATCAGCATATGAACCGTCGCCCATTAAGTTTGTAACGTTCTCTGAAATTGTGTTTCCGTCATTCATAAGGCCTAGAGCCCAATCAACGCGGCCGTCGCGTCCAACAATACCGCGGCGGTTAACGTAAGTTGTTACGTCTTTTGCTAATAGATCAACCGCACCGAATTTCACTTGTGCGCCTTGTTCCACGATTACTTCTGCTACGATATTTGCAATACCTTTAGCATTTTCATTTGCAACGTAGTTTTCTACATAAGTTGCAGTACTGTTCGCATCAGCTACGAATAATACGTGGTTATATACGTTAGCTTCTTCGCCGTCTACTAAGAATACAGCTTGAAGTGGAGTTTCAAGCACAACGTTTTTCGGAACATATACGAATGCACCACCGTTGATTAATGCAGCATGAAGTGCAGTTAGACGATGCTCGTCTACCTTCACGCCGTCTTTCATTAAGTACTTTTGTACTAGTTCAGCATGCTCTGTTGCAGCTGTTACGATGTCTGTGAAAATAACACCTTTTTCTTTTGCTTCGTCTGCTAAAGAAACGAATGCAGTTGTACCAGTACGTTGCACTAATACGCTGTTATTTTCATCGATTAAGTTTTTCACTGCTTCTGGAAGCTCTGTTAAAGAACTTACAGGCTCTTGCTTAGCAGCGTCGCCTTTTCCGATAAAGTCCCATTTGTCAATTTTCGTTTTATCAGGAGTTGGCATTGGAAGTTCAGTTGCTTGTGCAAGAGCTTGTAAGCGGAACTCAGTCAACCAAGCTGCTTCGTTTACTTCGCTTGCGCGTTGACGGATTGTTTCTTGATCGAAAGGTAATGTACCGATTGTCATGTTTATGCTCCTCTCTTACGCTTCTTGCTCTGTTGTTTCGTCTTCAATACCTAATTCTTTTTTAATCCAGTCGTAACCTTCAGCTTCTAGACGTTGTGCAAGCTCAGGTCCACCAGATTTAACGATACGACCGTTCATCATAACGTGAACGAAGTCTGGAGTGATGTAGTTTAATAAACGTTGGTAATGCGTAATCATTAGGCAACCGAAGTCTTCGCCGCGCATTTCGTTAATACCTTTAGATACAACTTTTAATGCATCGATATCAAGACCTGAGTCAATTTCGTCTAAGATTGCGATTTTTGGCTCAATCATCATTAATTGAAGAATTTCGTTACGTTTTTTCTCACCGCCAGAGAAACCTTCGTTTAAGTAACGTTGTGCCATTTCTGGATCCATTTCTAGGAATTCCATGTTTTTATCTAATTTACGGATAAATTTCATAAGAGAAATTTCATCGCCTTCTTCACGACGTGCGTTAATTGCAGAACGTAAGAAGTCAGCGTTTGTTACTCCGCTAATTTCACTTGGATATTGCATTGCTAGGAATAGACCTGCTTGCGCGCGCTCGTCTACTTCCATTTCTAATACATCTTCACCGTCGATGATGATGCTACCTTCTGTTACTTCATATTTTGGGTGACCCATAATTGCAGAAGATAAAGTTGATTTACCTGTTCCGTTAGGTCCCATAATTGCGTGGATTTCTCCACCTTTTACTTCAAGGTTTACACCTTTTAAAATTTCTTTGCCATCAATTGATACGTGTAAGTCTTTAACCGTTAATGTAGAACCAGCCATCTCAATACCTCCATTAATCCTATATATACATTTTAAAAATTCCTAAAACGTTCATATTCTCATTTTATTCTCATTCTAATTTTATATCAAATAAAATGATATCGCAAACGATGAAAAAAAGTAACAATTTTTTCACAAATGTATATAAGTATTTCACTTGCATCCTTATATGATACACCTTTCTTCTTATTTATATAAAGAAAAAAGGACTGGTAAATTTCCAGCCCTTTCCTTATATCTATTCACTTACCGGAAGTACAGCACCTTTATATTCTTTATTAATAAAATCTTGAATTTCTTTTGAATGCAGCACTTCTACTAGCTCCTTAATTTCTTTTTTCTTCTCGTCACCTTTACGAACTGCAATAATATTTGCATACGGAGAGTCTGATCCTTCAATCGCAATCGCATCTTTTGTTGGATTTAATTTTGCATCAATTGCATAGTTTGAATTAATAAATAATGCATCACCTTCATTATTTTCATATAACTTCGGTGAAAGACCAGGCTCTACATCTGTTTTAAACTTTAAGTTTTTCGGATTTTCTACAACATCTTTTACTGTTGCTTTCACAACATCTACTCCGTCTTTTAATTTAATAACGCCACCTTTTTGTAACAGTGCTAGCATACGGCCACGCTCCGCTACGTTATTACTCATAATCACTGTCCCGCCATCTGGTAAGTCTTTTAAGCTTTTATATTTCTTAGAATAAATGCCCATTGGCTCTAAATGAATTTTTCCTGCGTTTACAATTTTATATCCTTTTTCTTGAATTTCTTTATCTAAGTAAGGAATGTGCTGGAAGTAGTTTGCATCAATTTCCTTATCCGCTAACGCTTTATTCGGCAGCACATAATCTTGGAATTTTTTAATTTCTAATTTAATACCCTTTTTCTCTAATATTGGCTGTGCCTTTTCTAAAATAACAGCGTGCGGTACGTTAGAAGCTCCCACAACAAGCTTATTCTCCTCTTTTCCTCCGCAAGCAGCTAATGTAAATACAGACAGCGCTGTAACAACTGACAATAGAATCTTTTTCATTTGATGTCCCCTTCTCCCGTATAATTATGTAGTTATAAAAAAGGCTGGCATACACCAGCCCTTTTACAGCAATTATTCTTTTACAGGAACAACTGCCCCTTTATATTCTTTATTAATGAAATCTTCAATTTCTTTAGAATGTAATACTTCTACAAGAGCTTTAATCTCTTTCTTATCTTTATCACCTTTACGAACAGCTACTACGTTTGCGTATGGTGAATCATTACTTTCAATTGCAATTGCATCTTTTTCTGGGTTTAACTTCGCATCAATTGCATAGTTCGAGTTAATTAGAACCGCGTCGCCTTCTTTATTGTTATACACTTGTGGCAATAAACCAGGCTCAATATCTGTTTTGAATTTCAAGTTTTTCGGGTTATCCGCAATATCTTTTGGAGTTGCTTTAACTGGATCCACCCCATCTTTAATTTTTAAAATGCCTTCTTTTTGTAAAATTGCTAAACCACGTCCATGATCAGCAACTGAATTACTCATAATAATTGTCGCTCCGTCTGGAAGTTCTTTTAAGCTCTTATATTTTTGAGAATATACACCAATTGGCTCTAAATGAATTTTTCCTGCTACTTCAAAATCGTATTTTTTATCTTTCATTTCTTTTTCTAAATACGGAATGTGTTGGAAATAGTTTGCGTCTAAATCCTTATCTGCTAACGATTTATTTGGCAACACGTAATCTTGGAATTTTTTCACTTCTAATTCAATTCCTTTTTTCTCAAGTAACGGTTTTGCCTTTTCTAAAATTTCAGCGTGCGGTACGTTAGAAGCACCAACAACAAGTTTCTTTTCATCTTTATCTTTGCCGCCACAAGCAGCTAACCCAAAAATAGAAGTTGAAATAAGTGCTGTAAGTAATAACTTTTTCATTTGAAACATCCTCCCGTTTTTTATTATCTTTTATCTATTCGAGTCGTTACACGATCACCAATCCATTGAATGAAAAATACAACTAGTAATACACAAATTGTCGCAACGATTGTTACGTCGTTATTTCCTCGTTGGAATCCTTCTAAATAAGCAAGTGTTCCAAGGCCACCAGCACCAACAACTCCCGCCATTGCTGTATAGCCTACTAAAGCAATTGTCGTAACCGTAATACCAGATACTAATGCTGGTAACGATTCTGGAATTAACACCTTCAAAATAATTGTGCTTGTTTTTGCTCCCATCGCTTTTGAAGCTTCAATTACACCTTTATCAATTTCACGAAGGGCGATTTCAACCATTCTCGCGTAAAACGGTGCCGCTCCAATAATTAAAGCTGGAAGTGCTGCACTCGCTCCAAGAATTGTTCCAAGCAGAATCTTTGTGAATGGGATTAATAAAATGATTAAAATAATGAACGGTATCGAGCGGAAAATGTTTACGAACGCTCCAATCGCCGTGTTAACCGCTTTGTTTTCCCATAAATTATCTTTCGCTGTCATAAAGAGTAACAATCCTAAAATGAGTCCTAAAACAAATGTGGCAAGAGCTGCGATTGCCGTCATATATAACGTTTCACCCGTTGCTTCTAACATTTGATTCCAATCAACATTTGTGAGTAATTTATCCATGTGCAATCACCTCCAGCTCTACTTGATCTTGATGTATTCCCTCTATTGCTTGCTGAATCGCTGTTTCCTCACCATTTAAATGAACAACTAAACTACCGTAAGAGCCGTTATTCGTTTGTGCGATATTTCCTTGCAAAATGCTAACTTCTATATCACTGCGTTGCATTAATCTTTGAAGTACTGGTCTTTCTACAGCTTCACCGATAAACTGCAAACGAACTACTTTTCCATCTGGATATTTTTCAATTAAACTTTCAATCGTTTCATTTGTATCTTCAGAATCCGTTAACTGCTGTACAAATCGTTTCGTAATATCTTGCTGCGGATTACGGAACACATCAAGTACTGGACCCGTTTCTACAATCTTTCCTTTCTCCATTACCGCCACTCGATTACAAATCTTTCGAATTACGTGCATCTCGTGTGTAATAAGTACAATTGTTAAGCCGAGACGTTTATTAATATCTAATAATAGATCTAAAATTTGATCTGTCGTTTCTGGATCAAGAGCGGACGTTGCTTCATCACATAAAAGTACTTGCGGATTGTTAGCTAACGCTCTCGCAATACCAACACGTTGCTTCTGTCCTCCGCTCAGCTGAGATGGGTACGCGTCTCCTCTTCCTTCTAATCCAACAAGATGAATTAACTCATCCACGCGTTTCCTTCTCTTCGCCTTATCAACACCTGCAATTTCAAGTGGGAACTCAATATTTTCACGTACAGTTCGTGACCAAAGTAAGTTGAAGTGTTGAAAAATCATTCCGATCTCTTGTCTTGCCTTACGAAGTTCGCTTCCTGTAATCGCTGAAATGACGCGATTTGCAATTGTAATTTGACCTGAAGTTGGTTTCTCCAACTGATTGAATAATCGAATTAAAGAACTTTTTCCAGCGCCACTATATCCGATAACACCAAATATTTCACCTTTCTCTATTTTTAAATTGGCATTATCTACAGCAGTGACATCACCGCTTTTTGCTTTATATATTTTCTTTACATTCTCTAATAGAATCATGGTGTATCACCCCTTTTTTTAATAAAAAGCGTAAGCGGCTCGCTTAGAACAAGAGGACGCCCAAATCCCAGACGTAGAGGCGCTTTTTGCCTCATAGGAAGGGATGAAACGACCGACTGTTCTAGCCGCTGGAGCTAGATTTTTGATCGACTCCGCAATTTTTTATTTTTGATGCGTGTAGTCCACCGTTCTCATTACTTTTATTATTTGAATGTCCTCCACATTCAAACAACAAAAAAACCTTTCCGCTTTAGAGAAGCAGAAAGGTTTATATGCGTATATAACAACATTATCCCTCTCTCTCATCTCTCAAAGCATTTGCTTTGCAGGAATTGGCACCATTTCAACATAAGTTGACGGTTGCCGGGCTTCACAGGGCACAGTCCCTCCACCTCTCTTGATAAGAGAAATCAGATTACATTTTCGTCTGATTTGTAATTTATGAAATTGTCTATATTTTATGAATTGAATTGTATCAATATCCACACACCATGTCAACAGAAATTTTCGTAAAAAACGAAACTTCAGAATTTTAAGCGCCCACTGACATCGGTTTACATATATGAAACATCGATTCAATTAATAACATCGTTCGATACGTTCCCGAATATTGTATACGTCCATCGTTCATTAACGTTTGCAATCGTACATTGCCATTCACCAATTGTTTTACATCTTCTTCATCTACACAAACGATTTGCTCCGTTCCTCTTTCTTCTTTCAACAGTTCTATATAATCTCTTGAAATTTGTAACGAACAACTTTCATCTCCAAAGCGGAAATTAACAGTTTTTTCTCCTTGTCTTAAAAGCGGCTCTAAATGATATTGACCATTAGCGTAATTTACAAATGATTGAAGCAAAGAATATAATTCCACTCTAAATCACATCCTTCATATCACTTTCTATTACATACCATTCCCTCTCACTAAAGAGCAATCCTGTTACTTTCGCTCGACAAATACTGTAACCACCCTGCATCTCGACATATTTCCCAAGAAATATGTCGAGGCGGCAAAAACTTTGCCGCCTACTTTAATTCCGTATATAAATATTCAACCGAATGAAATGCATATATCTTCTTCATGAGTGTCCCATTTTCAAAAACAAGTAAACAAGGCACACTTTCAATTCCATACTCTTTCGCGAAATGCGGAGCATAATTTAAATCTAACATTCCAATTTTGAGATCTTCAATTGTCATCTCAACGACTGTTAACATCTTTTTTGCTAATTGGCATGTTCCACACATTGGAGTATATACA
Organism: Bacillus sp. CD3-5; assembly: GCF_006349665.1. Lineage (NCBI taxonomy): Bacteria > Bacillati > Bacillota > Bacilli > Caryophanales > Bacillaceae > Bacillus > Bacillus sp. CD3-5. The sequence goes on from NZ_VEPX01000014.1 coordinate 90,722, forward strand.
TATAACACTGTTTTTTCTTCATTCTCTATTAGGGCTGTAGCTTCGGCTCCTGTCCAGTCAATCACTTCTATCATTCCTTACCGTAAATATTCTGTATAAACGTCAATGTCAGCTCCCCATAATACATTTGCTAAGTGTGAAGATGGCGCTGTTGCCACTTCCCGGTACGAGCGATCAATATAAATATGCTCTGCTTGCGGAAATTCTTTTCGAAACTGTTTCCTTAACTTTTCTCCAGCATCATCAGCATCCACTAGCACATACACTTCCTTATCAAAAAACTGATCAACGAGCTCATCCATTTTCGACAAACCAATTGTACCATTTGTACAAACAATTTCCACCGGTTCACGAATAATAGATTCAATCTTTCTTCTATCTGATGTACCTTCTACAATAATGACTTTTTCTACATAAATCATATGTCATCACCCGATCACCATATACTATACAACCTTTAACTTAGTATATAGTATATTCGTTATTTTCATGTTGTTTCCTGTTTATTTTTGCAAAAGAAAAGCGCAAGCGGCTCGTTCAGATTGCGAGGGGGATGGAGCTTCTGACGTAAAGGCGCTTTTTGCCTTGCAGGAAGAAGCGAAGCCACCGAACAATCTAGCCGCTGGAGCTGGACAAAGAAAAGCGCAAGCGGCTCGTTCAGATTACAAAGCCCCATGAAACCTTATCGAAAAACATTCATTCCTATAATAGCTTATTCATTTGCGCTCGTTTTTAAATGCATTATGTAACACAAAATAAAAAAGGACAGCACAAAGGCTGTCCTTCAGTCGACTATAATTAGTCTTGGTTTGTCATTTCTGCATATTTTTCAGCAGTTAATAACTTTTCAACTTGGCTTGCATCAGAAAGTTCAACTTTAACCATCCATGCACCCTCGTATGGAGATTCGTTAACAAGTTCTGGTTGGTCACTTAATTCTTCGTTTACTGCTACAACTTTACCGCTTACAGGTGCGTATAATTCAGAAACTGTTTTAACAGATTCTACGCTTCCGAATGGCTCGTCAGCTTCGATTGTTGCACCTACTTCTGGAAGTTCAACGAATACGATATCGCCTAGCTCACTTTGTGCAAAGTGAGTAATACCGATAACAACTTCATTACCTTCAGTTTTTACCCATTCGTGTTCTTCAGAGTAACGTAAATTATTTGGAATGCTCATGACTGTACCTCCAGTGAATGTATTAATTATGTAAAAATACCTTATTGGTACTTTTTCCACACACTTTCAAACTGCTCTTCGTTAAAACCAAGTGTTACCTTCGTTCCATCTGTTACAATTGGACGTTTAATCAACATGCCATCAGATGCTAAAAGCTCGTACATTTCGTCTTCGCTTGCATCTTTCAACTTATCTTTCAGACCAAGTTCACGGTAACGCATTCCACTTGTATTAAAGAATTTTTTTAATGGTAATTCACTTTTTTCATGTAAATTACGTAAATCTTCTTTTGATGGTGGATTTTCAACAATATGAATCATCTCATATGCTACATCGTTTGCCTCAAACCATTTCTTTGCTTTTTGACATGTGCCACACTTTGGATATGAATAAAATGTTACTGTCATAAATTCACCTACTTTTTTACTAACCTTTACCTTTATCATATAGAAAACGTTTTATTATTTCAAACCATTATTCGCTAAACTTTTACTTATTTCGTGATAATTTTTAATAATCCTGCGAATTTTTCTTATTTTTCCGCCATTTGTTAAGAAAAAATAAATATATATTTTTTTAGATTTTCCTCTCATTCTGTATCGAACATATATGTTAAACAAACGTTTGATTAACTCCCTATTTTTCTTTGTTCACTCTTTTAGCTACATCGTTTTCTTTCTACCGAACATATATGTTAAACAAACGTTTGATTAAATTCCTATTTTCCCTTGTTCACCCTTTAGCTACATCAGTTTCTTCCTACCGAACATACCTCTTAAACAAACGTTTGATTAAAAAAATAAGAAGCCTCGTTTACAGGCTTCTTCCTCATCTATTCAAATAATCTGCAATTGTTTGAAATACAACGATATACATATTATGAATACTTTCTTCAGTATTTCCACCATTTGATAAACCAACTGCCCATTGTTGTCCTTCACCACTTCCGATATTTGCAAACCCTTGCGTGTACATAGCATTTACATCTTTTCGGGCACTGTTATACTCTATCCCTTTTGTAATAAAAATCGAATACGATTTATCTTGTAAACCGATAAAAAACACTGGTTTCTTTAGTGATGAAAATACATTTTTATATTGCTCTGTTGAGGCTTCTTGAAAGTGATCTTTCATTATTAGAAAACCATCTACTTCCTTAGATTTCTTTTCCAGTTCCTCTAACTTTATTTCCTCAAACTTTACATTCCTAAACGTATCTTTCGGTTTTTCTCCAACAACTCCAATTACGAGTGCTCTTCCGTTATATTCTAATTTCTCTCCTTCTTTATCCTTTGCACACCCAGCACTCGCTAGGCATATGAATATAAAAACTAAGAAATACGATAAACGCTTCATTTAGCACCCTCCCCTTCTTTTCAGTCAAGTGACAAAAACGTAAGGTGAATTCAAGAAAATGTAAGCAAAATCGATAGCCCAAATTGCGTTTCTATATTATAATCAATTGAATTTACTTACATTACTAAACATAGGAGATTATCATGAAGAAATTTAAACTTTCATCTTTTCTTCCGTTAAGTTATATACTTCTACTCGTACTCGTAAGTCCCCTTTACGATGTATTAAATAAATCGACTGTACACGCAGTAGATGTCACAACTGTAGTAGATGATTGGATTCCATTTGTGAAAGCATTTATTATTCCTTATTTACTTTGGTTTCCTTACTTATACGGCGCACTTATTTATTACTGCTTTGCAGATCGAAAACAATATTATGTCACTTTAAGTAGTATCATTCTTGGAAAACTTGCTTGTTTTTCCATTTATTATTTTTGGCAGACAACTGTACCACGTCCAACCGTCGTTGGAACAGACGTATTTTCCGAACTAGTCCGCTATATTTATAGTATCGATCAACCGGTAAATTGTTTCCCTAGCATTCATGTTCTTACTACATTTGTCATTATGCTAGCTGCCTTTAAACGTAGAGAACAGCATGCTTTTGAATATTACATCCTTACCTTCTTCGGTACGCTTATTATTTTATCAACGCTATTTACGAAGCAACATGCATTTGTAGACGCCATTTCTGGAATGACTCTTGCAAGCATACTCTACTTCGGCGTTCAGCTTTTATTAGCAAAAGAAACCGTACGTGTTCCAGTAAAACAAAATCATAAAATGTAAAAAGCAGACTGTGGCTTCTCAGTCTGCTTTTCTCTATATAAAAGGAGATTTTCAAGTTAAGATTGCGGTACAGTCATATCACCAGAGTGAATACGGCCTGCTTTTTTAAGAGCAATGTAAAGTATATAAGAAACAGCTACTGGAATGACGATATAAGTGATTACCATCGCTGGGACAACTTCCCATCCTTCGCTGGAAATTAAATTAATTGGTGCGATAAGAGAACTTAATCCAAGACCTGCAATTTCTTTTCCTGCTTCCAGTTGGAAAATTAATGCGGATACTGGACCAACTATCGCACTGGCGACGACAGTTGGGACGAGAATCATTGGATTTTTAGTGATATTTGGCAACTGTACTTTCGGAGTACAAAGAGCTTGAGCTAATATGCCACCTAAATTATTTTCTTTCGCAGAGATGACAGAGAATCCGATAAACTGAGCAACGCAGCCTGCAAGAGCAGCACCACCTGCAACACCGTCTAAGCTAAGTGCGATCGCTAACGCAGCTGATGAAGCTGGAGAGATAAGTAATAATCCCCAAACGACTGCAATGACGATAGAAGCGATGAACGGGCTACCAGCTGAACTATCTTTAATGAATGCTCCAACTGCATTTAAAACAGGAGTAATATTATGAGATAACCAAATGCCGACTAAACCAGAACCTAATATTGCCGCAAATGGAACGAGCATCATATCTAACGCAGTTTTTCCACTTAAACGTTTACCAATATATACAGCTAAAGTCGCTGTTAATAATGCACCGATTGGCTCACCTGTTTTAATAATTAGACCTGCTTCAGTAATTGAAATGGATCCGGCACCAATCGCTCCAGCTACCATAGCCGAGAAGATTACAAGGCCATTTGCACCGAGCATAAAAGCAATTCCGGCACCAATGGCTGGTGCCATAAGTGATTTTGCAACAACTCCGATTGTAATAAGCAACGGAATATCAACAATTCTTCCTATATTTTCGATTAGTAAACCAATTCCAAGGGATACGAAAATACCTTGTGCGATTCCAGCTGATGCTTTAAATACACGAGACATTATATATTCCTTCATTTGTTTCACCTTCTCCTATAAGTTAGTAGCCAATTGTTTTCATATAATCACGTAAAATGTCGTTTGATTTTGCGAATCGAGATTCTTCATCCTCTGTTAAATTTAGTTCTACAATTTCTCTTATACCATCTCTAGTAATAATAGCTGGCACTCCTGTACAAATATCATATTCACCATACTCACCATCTAAAATAGCTGATACAGCAATTACACGGTGATCATCGTTAAAGATTGAGTTTGCAATATATGCTAGAGAGTTTCCGATTCCGTAATAAGTAGTACCTTTTCGTTTATAAATTTCCCATCCGGCTTTTGCAGTCTTCTCAACGATTTCATCTAAATCTATTTCACCAAATCGTTCTTTTTGTTCTTCTAAGATTTGCAGAATTGGTTTTCCACCAACAGTTACGTGTGACCAAGCAACCATTTGAGAATCACCATGTTCCCCTAATGAATACCCGTGAATACTACGAGGATCTACATGTAACATTTCAGATAAAATTGTTCGTAAGCGAGAAGAATCTAGTGATGTACCAGTACCGATCACACGATTTCTAGGTAATCCAGATAATTTCCACACTTGATATGTAATAATATCAACTGGGTTTGATGCAAGTAAGAAAATACCATCAAATCCACTTTCCATTACGCCGCCAACAACACTTTCCATAATCTTTGCGCTTGCTCCTAAAGTATCTAAGCGACTTTGCCCTGGTTTTGGTGCTGGTCCTGCTGTAATAATAACAATGTCCATATCTTTGCAGTCTTCATAACTTCCTGCATATACTTTTGTTCTTGTATTTGTAAAGTTAATGCAGTGTGATAAATCCATTGCTTCCCCAACTGCACGTTCATGATTTATATCAATTAATAATAGCTCTTCGCAAATGCCTTGATTGACAATGGAATATGCACAACTTGATCCAACTAATCCAGTACCGATAATTGCAATTTTTCTTGTATGTCTTTTCATAGCAATCTCTCCTAATTGATCATATAATCTATTTCTTTTGTTCCTTACACTCCTAATTATAGAGGTTCCCACGATAGAAACCATGGATACTTTGTGAAATATTGAGCAAAGTTTTTGTCCTTTTTGTGAATTGTTATATTCCATTTTCGTCATATTTGTTACAACTGGAAAAATATTTATTATGTATTTATTGACATATACAAAAAGAAAACGAGCGAATAGATTCGCTCGTTTTCTTTTTTCTGTTATTCCGCACTTAATTGACTTTTTAATTGTTGTACAATCATTGGATTCGCAGGTGCTGCTGGCTTGTAATAACTCTTTTGCTTTGCATACTCATACATATTACGTTGACGCATCTCATCCTGATTACGAATTTGAATTAACGTTTGGTGTAACTGTTCATTATCAGACTGAGCAATATAATTTGCATAACTTGTTAAACTTGCATTTAATCCTGCTAAATAATCATTTACCATATCTTTTTCATTCATGTTCTGCTTCCTCCTATCCTAGAAAAGTCATTAATTGTTGCTTCGTATTTCGTGCATCTTGCGCATCTTTTTGTAGCATTTGTTTCAATTGTGGATCTGTACACGTTTGTGCATACTGCTCTAACTTGTTAATAATTGTTGCGTGTCCACCAATTAAATGACGTAAGTTTTCTACTTCAAGCTCTGTTAAGTTTTGCATAGAATACTCCTACCTTTCTTTGTTCGTTCACTGTTAGTATTTAGCTATTTTTTGATTGTATACATAAATTAACTTTTTCACGTGCATACAAAATAAAAGATGAATAGCTAAGCCATTCATCTTTTATACTGGTTATGTATTTATTTTTATAGAGATACAATCATACTTATACTCACAAGTAAGTTCCATACAATATGTAAAATAATACTAGGTATAATAGATTGTGTCTTTTTGTATAACATTGCAAATACCATTCCCATAATCGTTGCCGTAATTAGAAGACCTCCATGAAGAATTCCAAAAACGAAGGAAGAAATCATGATACTAACTAAAAAATTATATCTCTTTTCTAAAAATCGATATAAAATACCTCGAAATAGAATTTCTTCTTTAACCGGTGTAATGATAGCAACACTTAACACATATATAATACTTTGTATGCTATTTCGAAGTCCTAAACTCCCTAATTGTTCCTTTTGTTCTGCTGCACTTTCAAAACTAAACACATGTAACATTAAATATTGTGATAATGCAATGACAATAAAGCCAATTAATAGATATAAATATGTCTTCCAACTCTTCAAAACAGATAAATCCCAAATAGATTTAATAAAATGAAGAACTGGTTTATAAGCTAATAAAACGATAACAACAACAGATGCATCGAATAAGAGCAAATAATATCCTTCTAATTTAGTACTTAACGCTTCTTCTCCATAAATCCCAAAGGCTAAACCAAGGAATAGTCCTCCTAGGAGTGAAATCCCTATAATCATTGCTATCATTACAAATAGATTTTTATATGTTATATTCTCTATTTTTCTTTCTGCACTATACGCTTCTAACACTGTTTTACTCACAGTATCCCTCCAGTTATTCTCATTTATATCATTAAAATCCTTTAATTTAAATATAAAGATAATATAACAAATTTTACAAAAAGAATAATATGCAATTTTACATATTATAAAAACTTTATATTTTATAGTTTTAGGAATAGAATTGCTATGCAATAATTATTGTATGAAATTTCAAAAAACACTTCCTATTCACCATAAACCTCGCATCATATAAAACTTATTAGTTAAAGGAGCAATAAACATGAAAACACATGACTTCCTTACAGAAATCCAGAAGGGCTCTGAGCCTAGTCCATATCAAGATCCTATCGTATTCAGTTTCGTTTGCTTTTTCTTAGCCATATACACATTTTTCAAACCTGCAAAATAATATCATTTAACAAGAAAGAGCCTCTAAACCACTAGAGGCTCTTTCTCATCTAATATCTTCTTTTCAAAACTACAATAGTTAAAGCATAAGAACAAAGTACTCCTGCTAATAAACATGCATTTGCTAATTTATACTGTTCGCCTGTTAACGAATATAGATTCCCAATTAAAAAGATAACTAAATATAGAAATAAAAATACAAATAATGAAATTTTAGCAGCATTTCCTGTAATATGCTCACCTCTTTCGTCTTCCCCCTCATTCTTCTGAAAACGTGTTGCATATAAAACACCTATTAGTCCTGCTACTGAGATTATGATCCCTATTACAATGCTCATTCCGTTTCCCCCTCTATTTTATATTGAAAAACTTCATGAAACTCCTTACCTAAAATATGTGCAATTTCAAAAGCTAAAATTAAAGATGGATTGTAACGATTTGCTTCAATTGAGGCAATCGTTTGTCTACTTACCCCAGCTTTGTTCGCTAAATCAGTTTGTGACCAGCGTTTTTCCGCTCTAAGTACAACGAGATTATTTTGTAAAATTCCACTCTGTTTCATAACCTCTCCTTTTTACATTATTTTCTATATTTCAATTGTAATTTATTTTTAACATGATGTAAATTATTTTTAACATCAATAAAATGAAACTTTAATCCATCCACCCCCACCTACCATTCTTTTCGAATCATATGCACTAAAAAACCTTAGAATCGCTTCTAAGGTTTCCGGCTATCCATATTCAAGACACTATACTGATAAGCAACGAAAAAATTAATAATATAACTACCAACCCGCCGGTTATTCTTGCTATAAATTTCTTTTGTTCGCCCGCACTTGAAACAATAAAACGGAAATATAATATACCACCTATCGCAATAAGAATACATTCCGATATGATACTAATAGCCGGAAATCGCCACAAACCAAACCCAAGCATAGGTAAGTCTCCAAAATTCCCTGGAAGTAACGGCAAATCAGCACGGTGCACAAGTAAATCTAAAATCCAATGACTAAAAACTACAGCTCCAATAACAAAGCCATTTCGCTTTCCCCACAGCCTCGTACCGACTATTCCTGCAACAAAAGCAATAAACAGTGCTCCTATTAAAGAGTGTGTGTAATCCGCATGAATGATTGCTTCACCATAACTATTCCTGTTAATAGGTTCAATTGTCTCTACTCCTAAAATATAAAGTGGCAAAAAAATGACATCCAACAATTGTGAGCTTACCATAAGAGCCCAAATTGGTAGTTTAGGTGATTTGGCTTTTACTACTGCCGCTAAGCCAAAATGCCCTGCAAACATTTCACATCACATCCTTTTGTCATGTGCCTCCAACAAACCGCAACTTACTGTACAAAAGCATAATCAGATGTTTTCTTTCTTCTTATTCATTTTCGCATTACATGTAATCCTTTAATAAACGTTTCCAACAATACATGTAAACTTATATCTAAATCTAACGGCAAACCAAATCCGCCCTGCTGTTCAATCGACGCAAATCCATGACAAATACTTCTGAATCCACGTGTCGCATGAAGTGCATTCTCTCCTTCTAAGCCGTACTGTTGTAAAACTTGAAGACAAAGCTTTACAATCCCGTCACCTGCTTTTCTTACTTCTTCATCTCGTAAAAAGGTTGCTTCATACAGTCCAGGGTGTTTACGTACGAATGCTACATACGCTTCTCCTAAAGCATGAATTGCTTCATCCATCCGTTTACCCTCGGCCGCTTCTTCCAGTTTGTTATACAGCTGCTTGATTCCGTAAATACCAAGATGTTTCCGTACATCTTGTAAACCTTTCACATGATTGTATAGCGAAGGTGAACGTACCCCTAATGTTTGCGCTAATGAAGCTAACGTTACTTCTTGTATTCCATTTGTATCTGCAATTTCTGCTGCTGTTTCTACAATTTTCTGTAATGTAAGTCCGATTCTCGGTGACATAAATTAACCCTCTTTTCTACTTTCTATATTTCGCTTCGCTTCCTTAATAGCAAGCTCTATGAAAGCCCCTGGATCGTTTATCATTTTTCCATGCCCTGCCGCAAGCAAGGACGGCTCATATTCTCTTAACTTCTCTGCACTTTGTAATGATATTTCTTTACTCCACGTTGCCATTGCAGGAAACGGAAACCAAAATTTCATTTGTCCCGAAACAGCCGTACCTCCTCTTGTTTGAAATGCATCCCCAACAATAAGAGCTTTATTTCTTATATCAAGAAACGACATGGAGCCCGGTGTATGTCCCGGTGTCCTAATCGCAAGAAGCGATCCAACTCGGTCACCATCTTCTAATAAAATATCAGGTACCGTTTTTATCTTTTTAGGTACACCGCCTTTTATTGGCGTATTTGGTTCATCCTTTTGTAACGTCGTATCCCCTTCTAACAGCTTTGCGTCCCTCTTAGAAATATAGACTGGAACATGAGGAATTACTTCCTTTAATGCGTCTAATGCACCGATGTGATCATCATGCGCATGTGTTAATACAATCTTAGTAATTGGTTTTCCTATTTTCTCAGCCGCCTGTAAAATCCCTTTTGCGCTATATGGTAAAGCAGCATCAATTAAAGTTAAACCATCTTCTTCCTCCACAAAGTAACAATTCACAGGAAACACTCTTGGCAAAAATGACAATTGATATACCGTTTTTTCATGCATCATTCTCATATTCCCATCTCCCTCTTCACGAAAACTAATACCGTTAGTTTTATTATACTAATGGTATTAGTTTTATGCCACTAAAAATTTCATTTTTTCAGAAAAAAGAACAGTAGCCGTATAAACGACTACTGTTCTTTAAAGGTATTAAACTGTATAACGCTCATCTTCTAAAATTTTCGCAGCAATTTCACGTTTCTTCGGAATTACGTTAAGTGGTGTGTGGCGAGTTAATTTACGTAATGATGATAACATCATGCGTAGCATGTCGCCGTTTTCAACTGCGATAAGTGTTTCTTTCGCATCTGCTTCGATTTCGTTAAATGCTTCTTGGCAGAATACTTCAGTGTATAACACTTTTTGTTTATTCTTTTCAAGACCAGTTGTTTTAATGGCTTTTTCTGTACGAAGAACAGCTGATTCCATTGCGTATAAGTTGCTTACGATGTCAGCGATATTCACAAGAATTTCTTGCTCTTTATCTAATGCTTTACCGTATTTTTGAGCAGCTAATCCAGCTACCATTAAGCCGATTTTCTTCGCGTTATTTACTAAATATTTTTGAAGTGCTAATGGCTCATCGCCTACTTCTTCTGGCATCATCATCATTAACTCTTCTTGTAATTTTTGTGCTTTTTGAAGAAGTGGTAATTCACCTTTCATCGCTTTACGTAAGAACGTACCTGGTACGATTAGGCGGTTAATTTCATTCGTTCCTTCGAAAATACGGTTAATACGAGAATCGCGATACATTCTTTCAATCTCGTACTCTGCCATAAATCCGTAACCACCGTGAATTTGAACACCTTCATCTACTGTATAGTCTAGTACTTCAGAACCGAATACTTTGTTTAAAGAGCACTCGATTGCATATTCAGCGATAGAAGCTGCTACTGCTTTACCGTCTTTTACTTCTTCTTCAGATAATGTGCTCATTCGGCTTTCGAATAAGCCTACTGTACGATATACAGAGCTTTCAGCTGCATATGTTTTTGCTGCCATATTCGCAAGTTTCTCTTGAATTAATGGGAAGCGAGCGATTGGTTGTTTGAACTGTTGACGTTGGTTTGCATATTGTGCTGAAATTTCTACTGCACGTTTCGCAGATCCAACTGTACCAACACCTAATTTATAACGACCAATATTTAAAATGTTGAATGCGATAATATGACCTTTACCGATTTCACCAAGTAAGTTTTCTTTCGGTACTAACGCATCTTCTAAAATTAACGTACGAGTTGAAGAACATTTAATACCCATTTTCTTTTCTTCTGGGCTTGTAGATACACCAGCGTAGTCTTTCTCTACGATAAATGCTGAGAAGTGCTCTCCATCAATTTTTGCGTATACGATAAATACGTCAGCGAATGCAGAGTTTGTAATCCACTGTTTTTCACCATTTAATACGTAATGTGTACCTTCTGCATTTAAACGTGCCGTTGTTTTTGCACCTAATGCGTCAGATCCTGAACCTGGCTCTGTTAATGCGTATGCAGCTAATTTTTCACCAGTTGCAAGTAATGGTAAATACTTTTTCTTTTGCTCTTCGTTACCGAATAACACGATTGGTAAAGATCCGATACCTACGTGAGCACCGTGAGTAATTGCAAAACCACCAGCGCGAGAGAATTTCTCTGCGATTAACGCTGAGCTTACTTTATCAAGACCAATTCCGCCGTACTCTTCTGGTACGTCAGCGCCTAATAAACCAAGTTCCCCAGCTTCTTTTAAAAGACGAACAGAACGATCAAACTCATGTTGCTCTAAATATTCAAGCTCTGGAAGAACTTCATTTACGATAAAGTCCTCTGTTGTTTTTGCAATCATTTTATGCTCAGATGAAAAATCTTCTGGCGTAAACACTTGATCAATTGTAATCTCATCTACTAAAAAGCTACCGCCTTTAACCGCATTTCCTACTGTTTTTTCCATGAAAATTTCCTCCTTCATATTTTCATAAGCCGCTTCTTTCATTTCGAAAGAAGCTAGCTCTCCCGTTTATTTTTTATAAACCTTTGTTGCTTCCATTCTTTGCATTGTCGGCGTCTCGTTGTGAACGAGCCGCTTCCACTTTTTTTAATCCAGTTCCAGCGGCTAGAATGTTCGGTGGCTTCGCTTCTTCCTGCGAGGCAAAGAGCGCCTCTACGTCTGAAGCTCCATCCCCCTCACATTCTGAGCAAGCCGCTTCCACTTTTTTTCATAATCCAGTTCCAGTGGCTAGAACAGTTGGTCGTTTCACCCCTTCCTGTGAGGCAAAAAGCGCCTCTTCGTCAGGGCTTCCAACGCCCTCCTGTTCTGAGCAAGCCACCTGCACTTTTTTATAGTAATTCAAACACTCCCGCTGCTCCCATTCCGCCGCCGATACACATTGTTACGATACCGAATTGTTCGTTGCGGCGTTTCATTTCGTGAATAAGAGATAGTGTTAGTTTTGCTCCTGTACAGCCAAGTGGATGTCCAAGTGCGATTGCACCGCCGTTTACGTTTACTTTTTCTTCATCTAAACCAAGTTCACGAATAACTTGGATCGATTGAGAAGCGAATGCTTCATTTAGTTCGAATAAGCCAATATCAGATAGCTCTAAGCCAGCTAATTTTAACGCTTTTGGAATGGCAGCGATTGGGCCGATTCCCATTACTTCTGGTGGTACGCCAGCTACTGCAAATGAACGGAATTTCGCAAGTGGCTTCATACCATCGCTCACTGCTTTTTCACGATCCATTAATAGTACAGATGCTGCGCCGTCACTCATTTGTGAAGAGTTACCAGCTGTTACAGAACCGCGAACGTTAAATGCTGGACGTAATTTACCTAAAATATCTAGCGTCGTCTCTGCTCTTACACCTTCGTCTTGCGCAAAAGTAATTGTTTCTTCTTGCAGTTTGTTATTTGCTCCAACAGTACGTAACGTTACATCTACAGATACTGTTTCATCAGCAAACTTTCCTGCAGCTAATGCTTTCGCAGCACGTTGATGACTTCTTACTGCAAATGCATCTTGCTCTTCACGAGAAATTCCATATTTCACAGCAACTTGCTCTGCTGTATGTCCCATACCCATATAATATTCTGGAGCTGCTTCTACAAGGCGACTATTCGGACGAACAACGTGTCCCATCATCGGAACTAAACTCATTGATTCCGCTCCGCCTGATAATACCGCTTCCGAGTGACCAAGCATAATGCGCTCTGCTCCGTAAGCGATACTTTGTAAACCTGAAGAACAGTAACGGTTAATTGTAATAGCTGGAACATCGTAAGAAAGTCCTGCTAATCCGCCGATATTACGAGCCATATTTAAACCTTGCTCTGCTTCTGGCATCGCACAACCGAAAATTAAATCATCGATTGGTCCTTCATAATTCGCACGCTTTAACGTTTCCTTTACTACTAACGCCCCTAGATCGTCAGGACGAACTGTTTTTAATGAACCCCTCTTTGCTTTTCCAATTGGTGTTCTTGCTCCCGCAACAATGACAGCTTCTCTCATGAACGATATCTCCCCTCGTTATTAGTTACGTAATGGCTTTCCTTTTACAAGCATGTGCTGCATTCTTGCTTGTGATTTCATCTCACTTACTAAGCTAATAAATGCTTCACGTTCTACATCTAATAAATACTGCTCATCAACTTCTGTTCCGTACGGCACTTTTCCGCCTGCGATGACATATGCAAGTTTCTTCGCAATATGAAGATCGTACTCTGAAATGTAGCCAGATAAATGCATTGCTTCTGCACCAAGTGCAAGAGTTGCATATCCTGTTTCACCAACAACCGGTATCTTTTTACGAATCGGTGCTTTATAACCAGCTTCATATAAAGCAAGTGCTTTCTGTTTTGCATCGTATAGTAAGTGATCACCATTCACACTAATACCGTCTTTATCACCTAAGAAGTTATGAGAAACCGCTTCTTGTCCTGAAGTTGAAACTTTCGCCATTGCGACTGTTTCGAACACTTTATTTGCAACTTTTTGCAAGTCAAATTCTACGCCGTTTGCCATTTTATTTAAGTGTTTAATGTATAGCTCTTTATTACCGCCTCCGCCAGGGATTAAGCCAACACCAACTTCTACTAAGCCCATATACGTTTCACTAGAAGCTTGAATGCTCGCTGCTGGTAAGCAAACTTCTGTACCTCCGCCAAGCGTCATACCATATGGCGCTGCTACAACTGGCTTAGAAGAGTATTTAATTTTCATCATCGCATCTTGGAAGTTTTTCACAACCCACTCAATTTCAAAGTAGTTGTCGTCTTGTGCTTCCATTAAGATCATTGCTAGATTCGCACCAACGCAGAAGTTCTTCGATTGGTTACCGATAACAAGACCTTTATAATTCTTTTCTACTTCATCAACAGCGTAGTTAATCATTTGCGTAATATCCATGCCGATTGCATTGCTCTTCGAATGGAATTCTAAGCAAAGGATGCCGTCGCCTAAATCAATTAAGCTCGCTCCGCTATTTTTCTTTAATACGCCATTTTTCGCTTTTAATTGCTTAAGAGAAATTGCTTTTTTATTACGCTCAATTAGCTTATATTCGCCATTATCGTAATAGTAGCTATCTCCGTTATCATGTTTGTAGAAAGTAGTGAAACCTTTCTCTAACATTTCTTTCACCCAAGCCGGAACAACTACGCCGTTTTCTTCCATCTTTTGAACGGACTTTTCAACGCCGATTGCATCCCAAACTTCAAACGGTCCTTGCTCCCAGCCGAAGCCCCACTTCATCGCTTGGTCAATTGCAACGATATCGTCAGCAATTTCTTTATGAAGTTTTGCAGAGTATAAAAGAGTCGGTGTGATGATATTCCATAACAACTCTCCTGCGCGGTCTTTCGCATATACAAGCGCTTTCAATTTATTCGATAAACCTTTTTCTTGTTTACTTAACTCGATCGATGCAGCTTTTAATTTTTTACGAGCTTCGTACTCCATCGTTTCTGGATTTAATTCTAAAATTTCTTTTCCTTGTTTTAAGAAGAAGCCTTGACCTGTTTTGCTTCCAAGCCATTTTTTATCAAGCATGTCATGCATGAAAGCTGGTACTTTAAATACATCGCGCTCTTCTTCTTGTACGTTTTCATATACGTTATTTGCAACGTGTACGAATGTATCTAATCCGACAACATCTAATGTACGGAACGTTGCACTCTTCGGACGACCAATAAGTGGGCCTGTTACTGAATCAACTTCCCCAATGCTATAGCCGCGTTTTACCATCTCTTGAAGAGTTACTAATAAACCGTACGTACCGATGCGGTTTCCAATAAAGTTTGGTGTGTCTTTCGCGATAACAACGCCTTTTCCAAGAACGTCTTCGCCAAATAATTTCATGAAGCTTAATACTTGTGGATCAGTTTCTTTCGTCGGTATTACCTCTAGAAGTTTTAAATATCGTGGTGGGTTAAAAAAGTGTGTGCCTAAGAAGTGTTTCTGGAAGTCGTCTGAACGACCTTCTGCCATTTTTTCAACTGAAATGCCTGACGTATTAGAACTTACGATAGAACCCGGTTTACGAACAGCATCTACTTTTTCAAATAGTTTCTTTTTAATATCTAAGTTTTCAACTACTACTTCAATAATCCAATCTACATCAGCTAGACGCTCAAGGTCATCTTCTAAGTTACCTGCTTCAATCAGTGCTAAATTTCCTTTCACTGTCAGAGGAGCTGGTTTTTGCTTTAATAGTTTTTGTAGTGCCGTATTACTAAAACGATTTCTCACACTTTTATGTTCTAATGTAAGTCCCTTCGCTTCTTCTTCTTTCGTAAGCGCAGGTGGTACAATATCAAGCAATAATGTCGGAATACCAATATTAGCTAAGTGTGCCGCAATTCCTGAACCCATTACGCCTGACCCTAGAACAGCAGCCTTTTTAATTTGGAACATCCAATTCTCCCCCTATTCTTGAATGAATGCTCATTCAATTTTTCGACATAAGTCGCAATCAATGAGTGAGCCTCTACTAATAAATATATGATACTGTTTAAATTTTCGCAATATATTTATTGATAAAATTTTCTGAAATAAATATTTTTCTTTTATTTGCCCATGCTATATATGTATTTTCTTCACTAAAATACACTTTCCCTTTTTATAATCTGACGAAACTGGAGGAATATATATGGCAAAACTTAAGAAGAACCCTTCAAAGGCTGGAATTAGCGCAGCAAGTGTGACAGGAAACGCTGGCCCAACTGATCGAGGCGTGGAAAAAGGACGTCAAGGTAATAACCAACAATATAAGAAGCATAATATGGGCGAAAAATAACGCTATATTTTTGGGCAGAGAACGTGGCATAATGGGTAATGGCTACTTTTTCTGCCCAATTTATTTGTAACAAATGAGGGAATTATAATGAAACGAACAATAGTTATGATTGTAATGATTGCCACACTATTTACAGGGATGATTTTCTTCTCTTATGCACAAAGACAACAAGCTGTAAGAGCCGATCAACCTAGCATCACTGGGCAATACGGGATTACAATCGATGCAGACACAGGTGAAATTTTGTATGGAAAACGAGAAGACGAACGCTCTTATCCGGCTAGTATAGCCAAAATGATGACAACCCTTCTTTTACTAGAGAATGTAAAAGAGGATGAGGAAATTACAGTTACAGAAAACGCAATTAAAACAGAAAGTCAAAGTAAGAAAATTAAACTTCGTGCTGGGGAAAAGTTAAAACGTGATGAGGCATTAAAACTGATGCTTATCATTAGTGCAGACCCAATAGCTGAATCCATCGCAGAACATATTGCAGGATCAAAAAATGAATTTGTAAAAATGATGAATGCTAGAGCGAAGGAACTCGGTACAAAGCATGCGACTTTCAAAAACGCAAGTGGTGCTGATGCACTAGGAAACAAAGTATCACCATATGACATTGCTATAATTACGAAAGAAGCATTAAAATACCCAGTTGTTTTAGAATATATGAATTCAACGCGTACAACTCTACATACTTCAGAACGCTCTCCAAACATCGCAAACTATGGACGGGAAGAACTATATGACGATCCATATGCAATTGGAAGTAAAAGCGGTCTATCAGCACTCGGAAAATATACAGTCGTAACAGTGGATGAGAAAGACGGTAAACGCGTCATTAATGTTGTATTATCTTCTACTCGCAAGCAACTGTATCCTGATACGAAGAAAATGGCACATTACGCATTTCAGCAATTAAAATAACCAAGGAGTATTTTCTCCTTGGTTATTTTTTAACCATACCTTTTAATACGAACGCAACGTTTGCTGGACGCTCTGCTAGACGACGCATGAAGTAGCCATACCAGTCGTTTCCATAAGGTACGTAAACACGCATTTTGTAACCTTCTTTTACTAGCTCAAGTTGACGCTCATTACGAATACCATATAACATCTGGAATTCAAATTGATCCCTTGGAATGTTGTGTTCTTCGGCAAGTTTTTTCGTATATTCAATAATCGCTTCGTCATGTGAAGCAATTGCAGTATAATTTCCATTTAATAAGTGCATTTTAATAATCTTTTTATAATTGTCATCTACATCTTTCTTGTCCGGGAACGCCACTTCTTCAGGTTCTTTATAAGCCCCTTTTACAAGACGTAAATTAGGATTATAAGCATTTAAGTCTTCAATATCTTTTTCTGTACGATATAGGTAAGCTTGAATAACAGTACCAATATTATCGTACTCAGACTTTAACTGTTTAAAGATATCAATTGTCTTTCCGCAGCGTGTATAATCTTCCATATCAATTGTAACGAACACACCATTTTCTTTTGCAGCTTCTAAAATGCGGCGCATATTGTTCATTACGATTTCATCAGAGATATCTAGCCCCATAGAAGTCATCTTTAAAGAAAGTTGCGAATCAAGACCTTCTCTTCCAATTGCACGGATTGCTTCAATCGATTGGTTAGCCATTTCATTTGCTTCCGCTTCATTATCAACGAATTCCCCTAAATAATCGATTGTTACGCAAAGTCCTTGCTTGTTTAATTGTTTAATAGCTGCTGTCGCTAATTCAATTGTCTCCCCTGCGACAAAGCGACCTGCGCCAAAGCGTAAACCGTACTTTTTAGCCAGTTTTGTTAGCGCTTTATTTTTAGATAAGAAAAGAAACGAATTTCGCATTAATTGTTCCATGTAATTCACCCCTATGACTTAATTTATCTGTTTTTTACCCCTCTTCGAAATTATATCATTGTTTAAAATTATTGGATACAAATAATTATTTAGATAATTTATAAAATACTATAAAAACATTTAAAAACCTATATTCTCGCTTATAAATATGTCTGAAATATTTTTCGACATTTAGAAAAATAGAGTTTAATAGGCACAAAATAGGCATGCCGAAAATATTCGACATGCCTATAAAACCCTTTATATTCCATGTAAATTATATGAGGATATTAATACAGAAAACTTGAGATTATATTTACCTCAAGTTTTTTTATTGCTCATTTCTCTTCTCTTCATTCAGCCTTTTAATATGTGTAATTAACTGCACCATCTCTTCTTTCGCATCGGGATACGTCTCATTCCAATGCTTCACTAAAGCCGGCATCGTCTTCGCTATGTAAGAATACAGTGCCCACTTCTGTACCTGTTCTTTTCTCTCTTCATTGCTCTCTCCAAGTAATAGTTCCGTGTATTTCTCTAACAACCCGTCAAATTGTTCGTTAAATTTTTCACTCATCTTATCTACCTCCTATATGAAAAAAGCAGCGAAGATCGCTGCTTTTCTTTATAATTTTGATCGAACAGAGTTTAATTTCTTCTCCATTGTGCTTACTTTATCACGACGATCATCGATACGAATTGTTGTTGCAACGCGCTGCGCACCTTTCGCATATGGAACTTCATGCATTTGTTGAATTACTTCTAGAATGACAGGAAGATCTCCTTCAATAATTGTATTCATTGGTGTTAATTGATACTTCACACGATCTGAGTTTTTCTCTAGCACCTTTTGTACTTCTGCTACATATTCACTCACACTTGGATTACCTGTTCCTACTGGAATAATCGATACGTCAACAATTGCCATAGTAGCCTTCCTCCTATACTTGCTTCTTATATATCCATTGTCTATTTTACCGAAATACGCATCATTTTACTAATTTGTTATTCCTCTATTTTAAACTGCTCAACTAATCTTTCTAAGTCTCTCATATGCTCCGTCAAGCTTTCCATCGTATGAGCTACCTTTTCTAGATGATTCACTTGTGATTCAGTTGCAGCATTTACCTCTTCCGAAACCGCTGCGCTTTCTTGACTCGTACCAGCAATTGTATGCATGACCGCTGTAATTTCTCCTTGCTCGTGACCGATGTTATGTACCTCTTCTACAATTTGTTCCACTGAAGTACTAATCGTATTTACAACTGACATAATGGTACGGAATTCCGCCTCTGCTTCTGTCGTAACATTATTTTGTATATCCGCAATGTCTTTCAATTTACTTACAACTTCTACAACTCTTCTTACCTCTACTTGTACATCACCAATCATCGTCGCAATTTCTACTGTTGCTTCTTTTGATTGTTCCGCTAATTTTCGAACTTCTTCAGCAACAACAGCAAAACCTTTACCTTGTTCGCCCGCACGTGCCGCCTCGATTGAAGCATTTAAAGCAAGTAAATTCGTTTGATCCGAAATCCCCTTTATAAGCTCTACCACATTTTGAATCGAGCCAACTCTTTGTTCTAACTTTCCGGATGCTTCCTCTGTATGAACAACAATTGAAGATGATTGCCCCCTTGTACGAACTAAATTACGCATCGTATTTAGCCCTTGCTTAGATGCCTCTTCCGCTTTGCCAGCCACCCCTTTTATTTCACCAACAGAGTTATTCATTTGTTCCACTGACTGCGCCATATTCTCGAGCTGTTCTGAAACTTCATCTACACTATTAGCAAGCGTAGAAGCTCCTCCGCTCACGTCATCCATTGCACCTGACACTTCTCTACTAGCTGCTACAGTCTCATTCGTTAAATAATGTAGATTACTCGTTGATTGTTGCACGGTTGATACACTATTTTTAATTTTACTTACCATTTCATTCATTTGCTCAACCATATGATTAAAATGGTTCGTCAGTTCTCCAACTTCATCCTTACTTGTCACTTTCATTTGCAACGTTAAATCACCTTCTGCTACTTTTTGAACGTGATTCGTTAATAGTTGCAGCGGTCTTGCTAATCTTCGTGAAAACAAGTATGAAGCTACGATTCCAACGAATAAGCTAATACATGCCATTATAATGACTGTATTTCTCGTACTATTTAATAGCCCATCAATTGTTTCTTTCGGATAAAAAATGCCTATCTTCCATTTCATCAAATCAAATGACTGACTATATGCAACTACCTCTTCACCTTTTAATGTAGTGACAGCATATTTTGTTACATCTTTATTTAAACTCTGCACAAGCGGCTCTTTCGAAACATCTTTCCCTATCTTTTCCGGGTAAACAAGAGCCATATTTTTATCATTTATAATAAACATTTCTCCGCCGTTATTGTATTGAATATTATGAAGTAATTTCTGAATTGTTCCGAGCGATACATCCATCGCCACAACACCTAATACAGATCCATCTTGAGCTGTAATTGCTTTAGAAACTCCCACACTTAACTTCCCTGTTGCAATTTCATACATAGGTTGTCCCCAGTGAACCTTTTTCACATCAGCTTCTGAGTCTTTATACCAAGGTCTTGTCGTTGGGTCATATCCTTCTGGCACTTGTCCACCTTCAGCAAGGTTGGCACTTAATGTTTTTTTATCTTTCGTACCAATATATAAGTCTAAAATGCCAGGATGATTCTTTTTATACTCCGAAAACTCTTTCGTCAAAAATGCTTCCTCTTCTGGAGTAACTCCATCTTGAAGCATATTACGAATCATCTCACTGTTCGCATAATACCCCATATCTTCATCCGTTCTTTGAACAAATGTTGTAAGTTGCTCTGTCACAAGATCCATCGTATTTTGAGAATACTGGTCTAAGGAGCGCACTTCCTTCTCTTTCTGTAATTGATACATAGCTGTACCCAATATTACGAACATCATAGAAATAAGTACCGAAAATACTACCGCAATTTTTAAACGTAAACTTCTTAACATCTTCCCCAAAGCATCCCCTTCGCATTGAATTTAAATCTTATTAATCATTATATTAAGTATAATAGATAAAATTAAAAAATTGAAACTAATTCTCACCTTAATACAATTAGAAAACTGACTACCACTTGTGCAAAGACAAATAGTTCATTATCCTTAAGCTATATCATCTCATTCGTTCGGAGGGAATAACAGTAAATAAGAATCTATAAAAAACTATAAAAATTTACAATTACAGGTTTTATATTTTACAGAATTCAACCT
>NZ_VEPX01000015.1:0-109231 GCF_006349665.1 Bacillus sp. CD3-5
CCTGTGTTACCTTGAGCACCTTGAGGTCCAGTGGCACCGGTAGCACCTGTGTTACCTTGAGCACCTTGAGGTCCAGTGGCACCGGTAGCACCTGTGTTACCTTGAGCACCTTGAGGTCCAGTAGCACCGGTAGCCCCTGCTGGCCCAGTAGGTCCAGTAGGCCCTTGAATGAATGAGGCAGAATTAACTAGAGCGGTTTGTAATGCTGCGATTAATTTAAGAAGCTCTTGAAGTGTGCAAGGGTCAATTCGGAATAGTTTTGTAATGGATAGTAAATAATTAATTAGATTTTGAAGCTCGATAAATACAGCGCTTGCTACGAAAGTTGGATTTTTTAATATAGTTATTAAGTTTTTAATAATAGCTAACCCTTGTGCTTTCAGGGAGGAAGTAGCATCTAGTGAACAAATAAATTTACTTAGTAGGTTCAATGTATCAATTAGATCTTCAATATTTTGGGGAGATGGATTTGCGAAAAGTTTTGGGATTATTTTTGTTAAATCGATAATGATTGCGCGGAATGTTCTAAGTTGTGCCTTAGTAACTGGGATTGATGGAGTATTTGGAATTCGTCCAGCGCTACTTGGAAAGCATGGTTTGGAGAATTTGTTCTGACTGTCGTTATAATGAGACATTAAATCTCTCCTTTCTAATGAGGATATGAACGAAACTCATCATAGTAGATGCAAAAATTAGTTAAATGGTCATAGTAAAATCGTTTGTTTGAAGAAAAAATAGAAAAAACGCCTTATGATAAGGCGTTTTTTCTATTTTCTGCATATTGATAATATCGTTTTAGTGAAATCTTTGATTTGAACCCAGCTAGCTTTATAATTTCTGACTCCGGAGTTTCTTTTTTTATTAAGTTTAAAATATAGGTGTTACGAAAGTGTTGTCCTGAGATTCCTTTGCGTAAATTAGCTCTGGATACTTCAAGGCGAATCATTTTTTGGATAGCGATTTCTGTTAATCCCTTCGGTGCATCATTTTCGTATACCCATCTGTATGTTCCACGATTAAAATCGAATGCGACAAATAATGGGTCATTACTATGATATTTTGGACGAACGGGTTCAGGGATGCTTTTGTAATAAGTATATAGTTGTTTTTTGTCTTCGTTAGTTAAAGTAATTGTTCTTTCTACTCCTGCGGTTGCAGGTATAGATAACGTGTTAGTTTCAAAGTGGACGTGATGCATAGTTAATGCTGTAAGTTCCTGTAAGGATAATCCATAGTCAATTAATAAATTTAAAATAGCGATATTACGATCCATCAATAAAGGGCGTACAGGACGTTGTTTTTCTGAAAGTCCTTCTAATGAAGTGACTATATGTTTTAATCTTTTTTCTTCATCAGATGAAATGAAATCTTCATTGCGGAGTGTGCGGTCTGGTTGAATAGAAATTTCCATGTTCTTTAATGGGTTAGGAATATTTAGAAAGTGATGCATTCGATTTAATACAATGAATACACGGTGCATCGTTTTCTCTGAGTAATGTCGATTCTTTTTTAAGTCGGAAAAGTAATCTTCGTAGTCTTTTGTACAAAGTGTAGCCCATATATTACTGGAAGGGAGCTTTTTGTTTTTTTCTAACCAATGTCCGAAATCTTCAATGTCATAAACATAACGTTTAATGGTTGAAGGTTTTCGGCCTTTATTCAATAAAAAAATAGAAAAGGCTTGTATTGTATCATGGAATTCCGTTGTCTCCATAGTCCCACCACCTTCATTATTTCTTTTATTATAGCAAACTTTTCTGAAAATAGTCATTTGCAAAGGAGACAAGAATAATAATATTTGGTGAGTGGATAAAATGAGGTGATTGTATGGAACAATCGATGCGAAAGAAAAATAATAATCAAATTAACATTGTGTTAAATCATCGAAAGAAAATTTCTTTACCGGCTGCAGAAAATAAAACAGTAATTTCAAATGAAACTACTACGAAACATGAGATGCTGCAAAGAATTGAAGAAGAGATGGGAAAACTCGTTGGGATGGATGATATAAAAAAGATAATAAAAGAAATATATGCTTGGATTTATGTGAATAAAAAAAGACAAGAAATAGGATTGAAGTCTGAGAAACAAGTACTTCATATGTTATTTAAAGGGAATCCAGGTACAGGGAAGACAACTGTTGCTAGAATGATAGGGAAATTATTATTTGAGATGAATATTCTATCAAAAGGGCACTTAGTTGAAGCTGAACGTGCGGATCTTGTAGGAGAGTACATCGGTCATACAGCTCAAAAAACAAGAGATTTAATAAAAAAAGCAATGGGAGGAATTTTGTTTATTGATGAGGCGTATTCATTAGCACGAGGGGGAGAAAAAGATTTTGGAAAAGAAGCAATTGATACGCTCGTAAAACATATGGAAGATAAACAACACGGTTTTGTATTGATTTTAGCTGGATATTCAAGAGAGATGAATCACTTTCTTTCATTGAATCCAGGACTGCAATCTCGTTTTCCATTTATAATTGAGTTTGCGGACTACTCAGTAAATCAGTTGTTAGAAATAGGGAAGAGGATGTATGAAGAGCGTGAATATCAGTTATCGAAAGAGGCTGAATGGAAATTTAGAGATCATTTACATGCTGTAAAGTACTCATCGCAAATTACATCCTTTAGTAATGGACGATATGTCCGGAATATTGTTGAAAAATCGATTCGTACACAAGCTATGCGGTTGTTACAAGAGGATGCATATGATAAATATGATTTGATTGGAATATCAAGCAGTGATTTGATGCTTGAAGAGGAGACGCACAGTACGTAAGCTGTGCGTCTGTTTTTCTGTATAAGTGCTTCTATTGTTTTTTTGCTTTTTCTTGATAAGATTTATGGAATCGTTCCATTTTAGCACTTTTTTCGTGTGCGGAATTAGGGTCGTGTTCAATTTGACCTACTGAGCTTTTTTGAGCCCCTTTATTCACATGGTTTGTCATTTGTATTCACCTCGCTTTGAGGATTAGTATAAACATTCTGTAAAGAAAAACTCATTAGAAAAGAAAAACCCCTTTACGATTTGTAAAGAGGTTGGATTGCTATTTATGCATTGAACGTTCGTTTGTGTCGATGCGTCTATGCGGTAAATGCCATTTGTAATGAATAGAAACCATGCGGAAGCAAACAATTAAAATGAATAAGGTGTATAGAGCCCAATCGCTAACAATAATTTGAGCGCCGATTAAGAAACCTGCCAGAATTGTCCAAAAAGCATATACATCAGCTCGAAGAACGAGAGGTTTTCTACGGGCTAAAAGATCGCGGATAATACCGCCTCCAATGCCAGTTAAAACAGCTGCTACGATTGTAGCGCTAATTGGTAAATTTAATTTTTGAGCGTATAATGCCCCTTGTACGGCAAATGCTGATAAGCCGATAGCATCAGTGATGTTTTCCCACTTTTTCCAGTGTCTAATTAATTTATTTGGAAAAAGAAAAATAATCGTCATTGATAAAAGTGCGATTTGGAATAACATGTCTTGTTGCCAAAACGCGACAATCGGATAACCGATTAATAAATTACGAAGGGCACCTCCCCCAAATGCGGTTGCCATTCCTAAAATATACACCCCGAAAATATCATAATCCTCTTCCATTGCAACAATAGCCCCGCTTAATGCGAAAGCAATTGTGCCTATGATGCTAAAAATCTCCCATGCCATGAATTTTCTCCCCCGCTAACTAGATGAAATGTGCTTCCTCTGCTATTATATTAGAAGGTTTAAATTTCGAAAAGGATGAGTGAACATATTTGATGGAAGAAAAAGAGAAAGTCATATTAGTGGGCTGTCAATTGCCGCAAGATGATGATGAAAAATTTATGCATTCCATGAAAGAACTTGCATCATTAGCGAAAACTGCACGAGCAGAATTGTTAGTGTCTACAACGCAAAAACGACCGAAGTTTCATCCAGCGACTTATATAGGTAAAGGTAAATTAGAAGAGCTTACAATGTTAACTGAAGAATTAGAACCGGATGTTATCGTATTTAATAACGAATTAACACCGAGTCAAATTCGGAATTTATCCTCAGTATTAGATGCGAGGGTAATTGATCGAACGCAACTTATATTAGATATTTTTGCGCAACGTGCGAAGTCGAGAGAAGGGAAGCTTCAGGTAGAATTAGCTCAGTTGCAATATACAATGCCGCGTCTTATGGGGCAAGGATTGTCTTTATCACGTCTTGGTGGTGGTATTGGAACGAGAGGGCCAGGTGAAACGAAACTTGAGACGGATCGTCGTCATATTCGAGCGCGCGTTGATGAAATAAAGAAACAACTTGCAGTTGTTGTGGAACATCGAAAAAGATATCGTGAGAGAAGAAAAGATAATAAAGTATTTCAAGTTTCGTTAATAGGATATACAAATGCGGGGAAATCTACGTTGTTTAATAGATTAACGGAAGCTGATACATTTGAAGAGAACTTGTTGTTTGCAACGCTAGACCCGACAACAAGGAAGATGCCGTTACCTTCTGGTTATACAGTATTACTAACTGATACGGTTGGTTTTATACAAGATTTACCTACATCATTAATTGCTGCATTCCGCTCGACATTAGAAGAAGCTGGTGAAGCGGATGTTATTTTACATGTTGTGGATTCTGCAGACCCTAATTATATAGGGCATGAGAAAACAGTAAAACAATTATTGTCAGAACTCGAAATTAATCATATTCCTATCATTACGCTATATAATAAAAAAGATGAATTACATCAAAACTTTATTCCGTTTCCGAAAAGTGATTTTTTAATGACTAGTGCTTTTGAAGAAAAGGATCTATTACATATAAAAGAAGCGATAGAAACGAAAATGAAGGAAGAAATGAATCGTTATCAAGTGGAAATACCCCCGAGTGAAGGTAAGTTATTAACTCTATTAAAGACAGAGACACTATTAACGAAAATGGAGTTTTTGGAAGAGAAATTTGTATATGGTTGCGCGGGGTATATTTTTGCTCATTCATCGCTTAATGTACAATTAAAGAGATTTTTAGTGGAAGAAGGAGAAAATAAAAATGTTTGATCGTTTGAAAAATGGAGAAAAAATTGCTCCGATCGTAAAAGAAGTAGAGAGCCAAATTACAGAAGTACATAAACGTGCGGATGAAGTAATTGAAAGTAATCAGTTTCGTGTATTAGAAAGTTTTCGTAAACACAAAATTAGCGATTCACATTTTATTCCGACGACAGGTTACGGTTATGATGATATTGGCCGTGATACGTTAGAAAAAGTGTATGCAGATGTATTTGGAGCGGAAGCTGGTCTTGTTCGTCCGCAAATTATTTCAGGTACTCACGCAATTTCAACAGCGCTATTCGGTATTTTACGTCCGGGAGATGAGTTATTGTACATCACGGGTAAGCCGTATGATACGTTAGAGGAAATTGTTGGTGTGCGTGGAAAAGGTGTAGGGTCATTCAAAGAATATAATATTGGTTATAATGCAGTTCCGCTTACTGAAGAGGGGCTTGTTGATTTTGGAGCTGTTGCGGCTGCCATTCATAGTAATACGAAAATGATCGGTATTCAGCGCTCGAAAGGTTATGCTACTCGTCCGTCGTTTACTATTTCTCAAATTAAAGAAATGATAGCGTTTGTTAAAGAAATTAAACCTGATGTTGTTGTGTTTGTAGATAACTGTTATGGTGAGTTTATTGAAGAGCAAGAGCCATGTCATGTTGGTGCAGATTTAATGGCAGGTTCGCTTATTAAAAACCCGGGTGGGGGAATTGTTAAAACTGGTGGTTACATTGTTGGTAAAGAACAGTATGTTGAAGCGTGTGCATATCGTTTAACATCTCCAGGAATCGGTGCGGAAGCAGGGGCATCTTTATACAGTCTGCAAGAAATGTATCAAGGTTTCTTCTTAGCGCCGCATGTAGCAGGACAAGCGCTAAAAGGTGCGATTTTTACAGCTGCATTTTTAGAAAAGTTAGGAATGAATACATCACCAGCGTGGAATGCACCAAGAACGGATTTAATTCAATCTGTTCAATTTGATGACAAAGATCGCATGATTGCATTCTGCCAAGCAATTCAATATGCATCCCCGATTAATTCTCACTTCACTCCATATGCTAACTATATGCCGGGGTATGAAGATGATGTAATTATGGCTGCGGGAACTTTTATTCAAGGTGCAAGTATTGAATTGTCAGCTGATGGTCCAATTCGTCCGCCTTATGTTGCTTACGTACAAGGTGGGCTAACTTATTCGCATGTGAAGATTGCGATCTGTTCTGCAATTGATGCATTAATTGAAAAAGAATTATTAACAATTTCTTAAAGGGAAGCTGTCGATTTCGACAGCTTTTTTTCGTGTGAAAGTAATGATTTATTGCATTAGAAAAAAGAATGAAAAAATTTTTAAAAAAATCATGTAAGAAAAGCTAACATCTATTGACACTAAACATAACATGGTATAAAATGAGAAGCAGTTAAGGCGAAGGAGGAACTGAAACAATGAAAGAAGATAGACGTTCTGCCCCGCTGTTTCCTATTGGTATTGTTATGGATTTAACACAATTATCTGCACGTCAAATTCGCTACTATGAAGAGCATAATCTTGTTTCTCCAACCCGTACAAAGGGGAATCGTAGATTATTTTCATTTAACGATGTAGATAAGTTGTTAGAGATTAAAGATTTATTAGATCAAGGCTTGAATATGGCTGGTATTAAACAAGTGTTACTAATGAAAGAAAATCAAACAGAAGCAGTGAAAGTAAAAGAAGAAACGAAAGAAATTTCAAAAACTGAGCTTCGCAAAATACTTCGAGACGAACTACAACATACAGGTAGATTTAATCGAACTTCATTGCGACAAGGTGATATTTCAAGGTTTTTTCACTAAAGAGAACTGATTCTGAAGGTGTTTAGAGGGACTAAGGAGGAATTTATAATGGCTAGGTACACAAAAGAAGATATTTTCCGTTTGGCGAAAGAAGAGAATGTAAAGTATATCCGTTTACAATTTACGGACCTTTTAGGAGTAATTAAAAACGTAGAAATTCCAGTGAGCCAATTAACAAAAGCTCTTGATAACAAAATGATGTTTGATGGATCTTCTATTGAAGGTTTCGTACGTATTGAAGAATCTGATATGTACTTATATCCAGACTTAGATACTTGGGTGATTTTCCCTTGGACAGCTGAAAAAGGTAAAGTAGCTCGATTAATCTGTGATATTTACAATGCAGATGGTACTCCATTTGAAGGAGATCCACGTAACAACTTAAAACGTGTATTAAAAGAAATGGAAGCTTTAGGATTCTCAGATTTCAATCTTGGACCAGAGCCAGAATTCTTCCTATTCAAAGTAGATGAAAAAGGAAATCCAACATTAGAATTAAACGATAACGGTGGATACTTCGACCTTGCGCCGATGGATCTAGGGGAAAACTGTCGTCGTGATATCGTTCTTGAACTTGAAGAAATGGGCTTTGAAATTGAAGCGTCTCACCATGAGGTTGCTCCAGGGCAGCACGAAATTGACTTCAAATATGCAAATGCAATTCGTTCATGTGATGACATTCAAACATTTAAACTTGTTGTAAAAACAATTGCTCGTAAACACGGTTTACACGCAACATTTATGCCAAAACCATTATACGGTGTGAACGGTTCAGGTATGCACTGTAACTTATCACTATTCAAAAATGGTGAGAACGTATTCTATGATCAAAACGGTGACTTACAATTAAGTGATGACGCTCGTCACTTCATCGCAGGTATTTTAAAACATGCACCAGCATTTACAGCGGTAGCAAACCCAACTGTAAACTCTTACAAGCGTTTAGTACCTGGATACGAAGCTCCTTGTTACGTAGCGTGGTCTGCACAAAACCGTAGTCCATTAGTACGTATCCCTGCATCTCGTGGTATTAGTACACGCGTAGAAGTACGTAGTGTTGACCCAGCTGCAAACCCATATTTAGTAATGGCTACATTATTAGCAGCAGGTCTTGATGGAATTAAAAACAAATTAACTCCACCAGCTGCAGTAGATCGTAACATCTACGTAATGACAAAAGAAGAGCGCGAAGAAGCAGGTATCGTTGACTTACCAGCAACATTAGCGCAAGCTTTAGTTACATTACAATCTAACGAAGTAATTAGTAACGCATTAGGAGATCACTTACTTGAGCACTTCATCGAAGCGAAAGAAATTGAGTGGGATATCTTCCGTACACAAGTTCACCAATGGGAACGCGATCAATATATGTCTCTTTACTAAGAGGTGAGGAGCCCTGATACTACGGTATCAGGGCTTTTTTATTTGTTGGTAATATAGGTGTTAGTTGAAATGAATTGAATAGATGTCTGAAAAAATTATGACGGTATTTAAATTTCTATTCCATATCTTTAATGTAACGTGGTGAAATTCGAATTGTTTTGTGTTCCAAAAGGGTGGATAAGTAAAAGTAACATGCGTAATATCTATGGATATAAAAAATTGAATGATATGTTGTGTTCGGTATTGGATATGTTTCATACTAAAGTTCGAGTGTTTAAAAATACAGTACCTTGCAATAAACAATACTAAGTGGTATATTATGGATATGTCGGGTAACGTGTATTGAACAGTACTGAAATGAGAAAGGGGGATTACACTTGAACGTTCAGTTTAAAAAAGGTGTGTTAGAACTGTGTGTACTGGCACTTGTGAAACGTAAGGATTGTTACGGCTATGAACTTGTTCAGCAAATCTCAAATAAATTTTTAATATCGGAAGGGTCAGTATACCCTTTATTACGTCGTTTAACGAAAGAAGGATATTTTCAAACGTATTTAAAAGAATCTACGGAAGGACCACCTCGCAAATATTATCAACTAACTGAGCAAGGGGAAACGCAACTGAATTTGTTAGTAACAGAGTGGCGTGATTTTGCGAAAGGTGTACAAGAAATTATTGAAGGGGTGGAATGGGATGAGTAAAGAACAGTTTCTTAAGGAATTATCAAGTCACCTTAGAAAGTTACCGGACGAAGAGAGAAAAGATATTTTATTTGATTATGAAGAGCATTTTCAGTTTGGGATAGAAGAGGGAAAAACTGAATCGGAAATAATAAAGGGGCTTGGTTCTCCGAAAGTAATTGCAAAAGAATTGCTTGCGATGTATCGTTTCGATGAAATGAAAAAAGATCCATCAACTTCAAATGTGACAAGAGCTGTCATGGCGGCGATTGGACTTAGTTTGTTTAATTTCATTATTGTGTTAGGCCCGTTATTTGCAATTATTGCTTTTATATTTTCTTTTTGGGTCGGTGGGATTGCTAGTGTAGTGACACCATTTTTCGTAATTGGAAAAGTATTTATGGGTACCTTTATATGGTTAGATTTATTCGTTGGTATAACTTTTGTTGGAGTAGGTTTGTTGTTATGTATAATCGCTTATTATAGTACGAAGTGGTTTAAAAAGCTTTGCGTACGTTATGTAATATGGAACTTCAAAATGATAAAAGGGGAGTAGATGATGAAAAAAATATTGTTAGCAGCAATCGCTTGTATCATTATTGGAGTAATTGGGATTTCACAAACATATGAAAAAGCAGTGCAAGCTGCAGAAGAAGGAAACAAAGAAGATAAAATTAAAAATGAAACACTAAAAAATATAGAAGTTAAGTTAGATGTCGGGGATATTGTTGTCCAAAAATCTCCTGACGCTTCTTTTTATGTAAAGCAATCAGGAGATGCGCGTAAACAAGAGATTCGTATTACTGAAGATGGTGACACATTAAAAATCATTGGGGAAAGAGAAAAAGATGCTTCATTTGATTTTTCTTTTTACGATTTTAGGTTTCAAACGTCTACATTGACTCTCCTTGTGCCTGAACGCTCTTACCAAGATGTAAAAGTAAATTCATCTGCTGGACAAATTGAAATAAGTGATGTGAAAAGTGACCGTGTAAGTGCTAGAACACTTACTGGAGAAGTGGATTTGAAACATGTAACGGCTAAGAATGTGGAGGGATCTACAAAAGCTGGTGAAGTAAACTTTAAAAAAGTAATAGGGAAAGTGACTGCAAAAACGACCAGTGGGGAAATAAATATTCTAGATCATGATTCTAAGTACAATCTAGAAGCAAGTTCAACTGCGGGAGATATAAATATTACTTTATCGGAAAAACCAAAAGATGCGGTAATTACTGGGCAAAGTGCTGCCGGGGATGTAACAATTTTTAATGAAGAAAATAAAGACGTAACGATTGGTAATGGGAGTAAAAAGATTAGCGGTAAAACAGCTGCGGGCGATGTGACGATTGAAACGCGTTCATAAGAAATAGAATGTGTGAAAATCTATCAAAATACAAAAAAGAAGATAATTACCGTATATAAATAAGGTAATTATCTTCTTTTATATTCTTAATGTAAATCACGATATACGCCAATTACTTTACCGATAACTGACACTTGCTTTAAAATGATAGGTTCTAATGAAGAGTTTTCCGGTTGTAGACGGAAATGGTCTTTTTCTTTATAGAAACGTTTAACAGTTGCTTCATTATCTTCTGTTAAAGCGACTACAATTTCACCATTATATGCAGACTGTTGTTGGCGAACAACAACTAAATCTCCATCGAAAATACCAGCTTCAATCATACTATCTCCAGAAATACGTAACATAAACACTTGATCTGCTCCTGCGACAATGCTAGCTGGAAGAGGGAAGTGTTCCTCAACGCTTTCGACTGCTGTAATTGGTAATCCAGCAGTAACTTTCCCGACAATTGGAACTTGAATAACAGATTGTGTTTCTGTATCCATTCGGTCTTC
The DNA here is from genome assembly GCF_006349665.1 of Bacillus sp. CD3-5. Classification (NCBI taxonomy): domain Bacteria; kingdom Bacillati; phylum Bacillota; class Bacilli; order Caryophanales; family Bacillaceae; genus Bacillus; species Bacillus sp. CD3-5. Next base: position 10,797 of record NZ_VEPX01000015.1, read on the forward strand.
ACCTAAAATTTCAATTGCACGTGGTTTTGTTGGATCGCGTCGAATGTATCCTTTTTCTTCTAATCTTGATAAATGTCCGTGCACTGTAGAACTAGAAGCGAGGCCGACTGCTTGACCAATTTCACGTACGGAAGGTGGATATCCTTTTTCTTGTACTTTTAGCTTAATAAAGTCGAGAATGTCTTGCTGGCGTTTCGTTAACTTTTCCATGTTTTCTAACACCTCGTTTTCTTTCATTTTCTTATTAATAAGTATAACATGTGAAAAAACATTCTACAAACATAAGTTCGAACAAAAGACGAATTTATGTTACACTAAAGGGAAATTATAGTGAGAAAGAGGGGTTCATAATGAATGCAATTATTTATGCGCGTGTGAGTACAACAAAAGAAGCACAAGAAACATCATTATTACGTCAAAAAGATGAATTATTGCATTTAGCGGAGCGCTATCAAATGAATGTTACTAAGGTGATTGAGGAACAGGCTAGTGGCTATACAATTGAACGTGACGGCATATTAGAAGTGCTAGATACAATTCGAGATGAACAAATTGATGTGCTACTTATACAAGATGAAACGCGCCTTGGTAGGGGTAATGCAAAGATTGCGTTAATGCACTGTTTACATAAAGAAGGAATAAAAGTATATACACATACACATAATGGTGAATTGCAATTGTCGGATTCTGATTCAATGGTATTAGATATTATTGGTATTGTTGAAGAGTATCAAAGAAAGATTCATAATTTAAAAATTAAACGTGGTATGCAACGAGCAGTAGAAAAAGGCTATCGTCCAGAAAATAATTTAAAGAATCGTCATTTAAGTGTAGGACGAGAGAAGAAAGAAGTGCCAATTGAGGAAATTGTACGTTTGCGCAAGAGTGAACTTACTTTCGAAGAAATTGCAGCAACACTACGTGGCTTTGGTCATAATGTTTCAAAAGCGACGGTACATCGTAGATATGTAGAGTATACAAAGCAATTGCTTGATAAAGAAGAGTAACTATTGTATGATAATAATCAGTTTTGAGTAGAAGGGGGATTCGAGATGCTTAGTCACGAACTCGTTGAACGCATTAACTTCTTAGCGAAAAAAGCAAAAGCTGAAGGTTTAACTGAAGAAGAACAACGTGAGCGTCAATCGCTACGTGAACAATATTTAAAAGGATTTCGTCAAAATATGTTAAACGAACTAAAAGGAATTAAAGTCGTTAACGAACAAGGTACTGATGTTACACCGGCGAAATTAAAAGCTTTAAAAAAGCAAGATAATGCAAAATTAAACTAAAAGATGGGCGAAAAGCCCATCTTTTTTATTTATTTAATAACTTTCCAGTTGTTATTAACGGTTGCTTCTATCTTTTTATGTTTCAATATATAGTTAGCAATAAGTTCAGACATATTTGTTGGTATGTCTTTTATTACGGGCTTATTTTGAAACATAAAGAAGTTCCCTCCGCCGCTTGCGCGATAATTATTCATGACGACGTCATATTCTTCGTTCATATTAAGGGGAGTGCCTTTATGTTGTAAAGATTCTACTCTTTCGCCAATTGGTTTTGAAATGTTTAATACGTACGAAATTCCTTCCCACATATCGTAATTATAGTGTTGCGGTTTTGGTTCTATGTAGCTAGGGTTTACGATGATGGTTCCATCGTCTTTTAATGTGAAATAAGAAGCAGAGAGTTCGAGAGCATCTTTTATATCAGCTCCAGTTATTCTAATTACTTTTAATGTATTTGGATAAATATAATTAGAAACGATGTCACGCATTGTTACATATGTCGGGAAACCTGGAGATGTATTATGGAATAAGCTTGTACAAGAAATAGAAACATTAGCTATATCCATCTGTATTTTATTTATGAATTCAATAAAAGGATGGTCTTGCAAACGAGTTTGCATAGCATCTGAAATTTGCATGTCACCGTGGATGGTTCCAATAGGTTGATCAAGCCATTTTTGTGTTTTCTCTTCATAATCGGTTACCAAGTAAAGAACATCTGGATCTGCCTCGATTTCTTGCACAGTCAATAGTTCTGAATAACTCTCTTTTTTTACCCACTCTTGTTTCATTTTTTCAAATGTTACAGTTACTTTTCCAACTGAATGTCCATTACATCCAGTCTGTAAAATTGTTACATCATTACCCACTGTTTGAGCAATTTTTCGGTGCTGATGGCCTGTTAATAAAATATCTATGCCCTCAATTTCATGACACATAGCATACCCTTGGTTTTCGCCTGTTAAAACTTCAGTCGGTTCTCCAGTTTGTAAATCGCGTTCAAATCCCCCATGATACGCTACGACTAGTAAATCTGGTTTCTCATGTTCGTGAATGTAAGAAACCCAATTTTTTGTTGTTTCTAACGCATTTTCAAATTGCAAGTCTTTAATGTGATGGGGTTGTTCCCAATTTGGAATATAATGCGTTGTCACCCCTAAAATAGCAATTTTTATATTTGCTTCAATATGTTTTATTATATATGGTTTCCCGAAATAAGGTTTTTTACTGCTTTTGTCTAAAATATTTGCTGATAAATATGGGGAGTTTGCAGTAGAAATAGCATTGTTTAATACATCCATTCCATAATTAAATTCATGGTTTCCAATCACTGCAGCGTCATAACGTAAATAGTTTGCTATTAATGACATTGGGTTTTTCTTATCTTTTTCATATGTAGCGTAATGGTAAGTAAATGGTGTTCCTTGTATGAAGTCACCGTTATCAATTAAAAGAACGTTTTTATTTTGGGACCGTTCTTTTTTTATAAGAGTAGAAATCTTAGCTAAACCAATTTCTGCTGGAGAGTTATCTTGGTAGTGAATTGGATAAACAGTACCATGTATATCACTTGTTAATAGGATGTTTAAAGTTACAATTTGATTTTGATTCAATATCATTCACCTTTTCTATTATTATCTACCGATTAAGCATATCAAATATATGGAGAGAATTTTAATGTGAGTGTATAGAATGTGTAAAGATTCTGTAAATAATCAATTATTTGTAAAAATGTGTGATATATTTCTTCATGTTTATGAAAGGTTATTTTATAACAATGAAAAATGGAGGCATTAACATGTTGAAAAAAGTTTTTGCAATGAGCACAACAGTTGTATTAGCAGCGGGTTTGTTAAGTGGCTGTGGAACGAAGGAATCAAGCGCAAGTAAAAATGCAGATACGAAAAAAGGGTATGTACCGAAGACTTTAAATGTTCAATTTGTTCCTTCTCAAAATGCAGATACGTTAGAGGCGAAGGCAAAACCACTTGAGAAGCTATTAAGTGATAAGTTAAATATTCCAGTAAAAGTTAGTATTTCGACGAATTACAATACAATTGTAGAAGCGATGGCATCTAAGCAAGTAGATGTAGGATTTTTACCTCCAACAGCGTATGTGCTAGCACATGAGAAAAAAGCTGCAAACGTAATTTTACAAGCACAACGTTTTGGAGTAGATGATGAAACTGGAGCTCCTACAAAAGATTTAGTAGACTTCTATAAATCTGAATTTGTTGTTAAGAAAGATTCAAATATTAATAGTGTAAAAGATTTAAAAGGTAAAAAAATTGGTTATCAAGATGTAACGTCATCAGCGGGATATGTGTGGCCTGCGGCTGTACTATTAAAAGAGGGCGTTGATCCGTTAAAAGATGTGAAACCTGTTACATTAAAAGGTCACGATCAGTCGCTTATTGCTCTTTTAAATGGTGATGTAGATGCAGCTGTTGTATTCCAAGATGCTCGTAATATTGTAAAAAAAGATTATCCGAATATATTCGATCAAACGAAAATAGTGAAATTTACGGAGAAAATTCCAAACGATACGATTTCGGTACGTTCTGATTTAGATGAAGAGTGGAGCAAGAAATTACAGGATGCTTTCATTGAAATTGGAAAGAATGAGGAAGGTCACAAAATCATTAAAGAAGTATATTCACATGAAGGATATGTTAAATCTGATGATAGTAAATTTGATATCGTTCGTGAATATGGGAAGAAAGTAAAAACGCAATAATACATATGGAAATGGCAGCTAACTGGAAAGGTATGTTTTCAGTTAGTTTGCCGTTTTGAATTCATAGAAGGTAGGTAAGATGTGTGATAGAGTTTCGAAATGTTTCCAAAGTGTATCCAAATGGTACAAAAGGATTGAATGATATAAATTTGAAAATTCAAAAAGGTGAGTTTGTTGTAATGGTAGGGCTGTCCGGAGCTGGAAAGTCTACACTTTTAAGATCGGTAAATCGTCTTCATGAGATTACAGAAGGTGAAATCATGATTGAAGGTGAGTCTATTACTGCTGCAAAAGGAAAAGGATTACGCCGCATGCGCCGGGATATTGGTATGATTTTTCAAAGTTTTAATCTTGTAAAGCGATCAACGGTATTAAAGAACGTATTAGCTGGCCGTGTCGGGTATCATTCGACATTACGTACAACGTTAGGCCTATTTCCGAAAGAAGATTTGGAGCTTGCCTTTCAATCGTTAAAAAGAGTAAATATTTTAGAAAAAGCATATGCGCGGGCTGATGAATTATCAGGAGGACAACAACAACGTGTATCAATTGCTAGAGCATTGGCGCAAGAAGCAAAAATCATATTGGCAGATGAACCTGTTGCGTCGTTAGATCCGCTAACAACAAAGCAAGTATTAGATGATTTGAAAAAAATTAATGAAGATTTTGGAATTACAACAATTGTAAACTTACATTCTATTGATTTAGCTAGACAATATGCGACACGCATTATTGGATTACATGCAGGCGAAATTGTTTTTGATGGCCTAGTAGAAGAGGCAACGGATGAAAAATTTGCTGAAATTTATGGTGACGTAGCGCAGAAAAGCGAATTGTTAGAGGTGGCAGTTAAATGAATGACGTGACGATATATTCGAAATCGATACCGAAGCCGCCGAGTAAGTTAAAACATATGTTAACGTTAATTCTAGTCTTTTTACTGTTGTGGGGAAGTAGTATACAGGTCGACGCATCATTTTCAAAACTAGTAGTTGGTTTTCCTAATATGATGGATTTGCTAAAAGAGATGGTGCCACCAGATTGGAGTTATTTTCAAGTTATTACAACAGCAATGTTAGATACAATACGTATGGCGATTATTGGGACGACTTTAGGTGCGATTTTAGCTATTCCACTGGCACTATTTGCGGCAAATAATGTGTTTACTAGTGCATTTTTGTACAGTCCAGCTCGATTGATTTTAAATTTTATCCGAACGATACCAGATTTATTATTAGCGGCGATTTTTGTAGCTATTTTTGGAATAGGACCACTTCCAGGTATTTTGGCTCTTACTTTTTTCTCAATTGGGCTCGTGGCTAAATTGTTGTATGAGTCAATTGAATCGATTGATCCAGGTCCATTAGAAGCGATGACAGCAGTAGGAGCAAATAAGGTGCAATGGATTATTTATGGGGTAATTCCGCAAGTGAAAGCGCATTTTGTCTCCTATGTTCTTTATACATTTGAGGTAAACGTACGTGCAGCAGCTGTTTTAGGTTTAGTAGGAGCTGGCGGTATCGGATTATATTATGATCGTACACTTGGATTTTTACAATATGAACAAACTGCATCTATTATTATTTATACCCTTGTTGTTGTATTGTTAATTGATTATGTAAGTACATTGTTGCGGGAGAAATTATAATGAGTAAAACGACGTTAATCGTACCAAAACCGAAGAAACCGAGTATGTATCGCTGGATTATTTTCATAGCACTTACATTTGTTTATGTATGGGCTTTTTCGGGAGTACCGCTAGAGGGAATCAAAGATACGGCGGGAGAAATTACAAAAGCAATTATGACAGGTGTATTGAATCCAGATTGGTCGTATGTATCTTTGTCAGATGGTGAAGATTTATTACATGGTTTAATTGATACGTTGGCAATTGCGATATTAGGTACATTTATTTCTGCCTTTTTATCTGTTCCATTCGCTTTTTGGGCGGCGACGAATATGAGTAGTGGAAAATTAACTTCGGGAACTGGGAAATTTGTACTTAGTTTTGTCCGTACATTTCCTGAATTAGTTATGGCCCTTCTATTTATAAAAGCTGTTGGACCAGGTTCTTTTGCCGGCGTTCTAGCTTTAGGGTTACACTCTATTGGAATGTTAGGGAAATTATATTCAGAAGGAATTGAAAATATAGATAAAGGACCGACGGAAGCGTTAATAGCAACAGGTGCGAATCGCTTTCAAATACTTTGGTATGCAGTATTGCCGCAAGTATTACCAGATTTTCTATCGTATACGTTATACAGGTTCGAAATTAATGTGCGATCCGCTGCCATTTTAGGTGTTATTGGAGCAGGTGGAATTGGCACACCTCTAATTTTTGCACTGAGTTCACGCAATTGGTCTCGCGTGGGAATTATTTTATTGGGCATCATTTTAATGGTCATTATCATTGATTTTATTTCAAGTTCGATTCGGAAACGGATTGTTTAACTGATTTGAAAAGCATCGAATTTAGATGCTTTTTTGTATTTTTAAAGCGGATTGAAAAAGTTAGTATAGAAGAATTTTGTATATCTGTATAAATATACAGATAATTCTCTTTCTTTTTAAAATAAAAATAATGAAAAAGTATGTCATATTGAATGCCCATACATTCCCGGAAACATTGATTTTTTTATAAAAAATCAAAAAAACATCAACATATTTGTCGATACATGTTGTATAATCTTGCGTGGGAAGCTATCATATAAATGTATAAAACGTTTACTAATATAAGCGAAGGGAAGAATAGCATGTCACATTCAATCGAACAACTTTCTATCAACACGATTCGCACATTATCCATCGATGCGATTGAAAAAGCAAACTCTGGTCACCCAGGAATGCCAATGGGTGCAGCACCAATGGCTTATACATTATGGACTCAATTTATGAAACACAATCCAAATAACCCAACGTGGTTTAACCGTGATCGTTTCGTATTATCTGCAGGTCATGGTTCAATGTTATTATACAGCCTACTTCACCTATCTGGTTATGATGTAACAATGGATGACTTAAAGAACTTCCGTCAATGGGGAAGCAAAACTCCAGGACATCCTGAGTACGGTCATACAGCTGGTGTAGATGCAACGACTGGTCCACTTGGACAAGGTATTGCAACTGCTGTAGGTATGGCAATGGCAGAAAGACATTTAGCTGCTAAATATAACCGTGATGCGTATAATGTAGTAGATCATTATACATACGCTATTTGTGGTGATGGAGATTTAATGGAAGGCGTTTCTGCTGAAGCATCTTCATTAGCTGCTCATTTACAATTAGGTCGTCTTGTTGTGCTTTACGATTCAAACGATATTTCATTAGATGGCGATTTAAATCGTTCATTCTCTGAAAGTGTAGAAGATCGTTACAAAGCATACGGATGGCAAGTAATCCGTGTTGAGGATGGAAACGATATTGAAGCAATCGCGAAAGCAATTGAAGAAGCGAAAGCTGACGAAAAACGCCCAACGCTAATTGAAGTAAGAACGACAATTGGTTTCGGTTCTCCAAACAAATCAGGAAAATCAGCTTCACATGGTTCTCCACTTGGTGTAGAAGAAACAAAATTAACGAAAGAAGCATATGCTTGGACTGCTGAGCAAGACTTCCATGTAGCAGAAGAAGTATATGACAACTTCCGTAAAACAGTACAAGATGTTGGTGAAACTGCGCAAGCTGAGTGGAACACGATGCTAGGTGAATATGCACAAGCATACCCAGAATTAGCAAACGAATTCCAAGCAGCAATGAACGGTCAACTTCCAGAAGGTTGGGAGCAAAACTTACCGACTTATGAATTAGGATCAAAAGCAGCAACTCGTAATTCTTCTGGTGCTGTAATTAATGCAATTGCAGAGTCTGTACCATCATTCTTCGGTGGATCTGCTGACCTTGCTGGTTCTAACAAAACATACATGAATAACGAAAAAGACTTTACAAGAGATGATTACAGCGGTAAGAACATTTGGTACGGTGTACGTGAGTTCGCAATGGGTGCAGCAATGAACGGTATTGCACTACATGGTGGTTTAAAAACTTACGGTGGTACGTTCTTCGTATTCTCTGACTACTTACGTCCAGCAATTCGTCTTGCAGCATTAATGCAATTGCCGGTAACGTATGTATTCACACACGACAGTATCGCTGTTGGTGAAGATGGTCCAACACATGAACCAATCGAGCAATTAGCGGCGCTACGTGCAATGCCAAATGTATCTGTTATTCGTCCAGCTGACGGTAACGAGTCTGTTGCGGCTTGGAGACTAGCTCTAGAATCTACAAACAAACCAACTGCTTTAGTATTAACTCGTCAAGATCTTCCAACATTAGAAGGTGCAAAAGACGATACGTATGAAAAAGTAGCAAAAGGTGCATATGTAGTTTCTGCAAGCAAGAAAGAAACAGCTGATGTAATCTTACTTGCAACTGGATCAGAAGTAAGTCTAGCTGTTGAGGCTCAAAAAGCATTAGCAGTAGACGGTGTTGACGCATCTGTTGTCAGCATGCCATCTATGGATCGCTTTGAAGCTCAAACTGCTGAGTACAAAGAATCTGTATTACCAAAAGCAGTAACAAAACGTTTCGCAATCGAAATGGGTGCTACATTCGGATGGCACCGTTACGTAGGTCTTGAAGGAGATGTGTTAGGTATCGATACATTCGGTGCTTCTGCTCCTGGTGAGAAGATTATGGAAGAGTATGGATTTACTGTAGAGAACGTTGTTCGTAAAGTAAAAGAAATGCTTTAATGATTTTAGAAAAATCTCTCCGGCATGGAGAGTTTTTTCTATGTAAATGAGTTTTTTCGACAGAAAAAGTTTTTTCTCTCTCCGCAGTCAGACAATCATTGCAAAATTTCTTCTATATAATGAAGAGAAAAGGTTGTCCAGATTGGGAGGCGAAAGATGAAAACGTATGAATTGTATTTAATTCAAGAGGATATTGCGAAAGCTTACTTTGGTCGTGAATATTTGTTTTTTGATTTATTTGCTCGATTTTCAGAATCTGGGTCCCTTTCGGAGAAAAAAGTGCTATATAAACAAATGATGTATATAACGATGCCATTACAAGTAATGAAAATTCATCATAAATTAGAACAAGCTTTGCGCGTTCTTGGTAAATATGATCGAACACATCATACACATACACTTTATACAGGGGCAGAATATGGCGAAATAATGGTGAAACCACACTATATTCGCATGAATACCTCTGGAAATGTTTCTATGGAAACGACTTTCTTTGAGGTGCTTCGGAAGTGTGAATTAACATTTTTAGCTATGGATTATGAAAATACAAAGTACGGATGGCTGAATCCTCTAAAACAAGTACGAACATATGTGTAAAAAATGTCGAATTGTATCTTGTCTTATTGAAAAGGTTTTAGTACACTGTAAGGTAGACAACATGAAGGAGGAAAATATATGCCAATTTGGTTAGGTATTCTAGTGGGCGTAGTAGCACTAGTAGCAGGCGTGGCGTTAGGATTTTTCATTGCCCGCAAATACATGATGAATTACTTACAAAAAAATCCACCAATTAACGAACAAATGTTAAAAATGATGATGATGCAAATGGGACAAAAACCTTCCCAAAAGAAAATCAATCAAATGATGAGCGCGATGAACAAGCAACAAATGAAATAAGCGCTAAAAGACACTCGCTAAGAGTGTCTTTTCTTTTTTATACGAATAGAGTTTAAAACTTTTAAAAATTCTGTATTTTTGTTAAACTGAAAACATCGCTCATTTTAAGGGAGGAGGAAAAATATGAAAGTGTTTATGAATTTAGCGTGGTTTTTTAAACAAGAAAAACGAGCGTACATAACCGGAATTATTTTATTATTTGGCGTCGCACTTTTAGAACTTGTAGCACCAAAAGTGATTGGGATTGTTGTAGATGAAATTAACGATGGAACATTAACGACTGATAAGTTACTGAAATGGGTTGTACTATTAGTAATTGTAGGTATTACAATGTACATATTACGTTACGTGTGGCGCATTATGATTTTTGGGTCTTCATTAAAGTTAGCGCGCCAATTACGGAAAAATTTGTATGAACATTTTACAAAGATGAGTCCATCTTTCTATCAGTCAAATCGCACAGGAGATTTAATGGCGCACGCGACCAATGATATTCAAGCAATTCAGCAAACTGCTGGGGCGGGTGTTTTAACACTTGTTGATTCATTGGCTGTTGGAGGATGTGTACTCGTAGCAATGGGTTTTACAATTAGTTGGAAGTTAACATTGTTAAGCTTAATTCCAATGCCGATTGTAGCAATATCGACAAATTATTACGGCACTTTATTACATAAAAGGTTTCATAAAGCACAGCAATCGTTTTCGGAAATCAATGATAAAGTGCAAGAGAGTATGAGTGGGATGAAGGTAATTCGATCGCTTGGACAAGAAAAAGAAGATTTGCAAGCGTTCCGAAAAAAATCAGAAGATGTCGTACATAAAAATATGTTAGTTGCACGTATTGATTCGTTATTTGATCCAACAATCGCTCTTATCGTAGGATTTTCATTTTTAATCGCAGTATGTTACGGGTCAGTATTAGTTGTGAGAGGTGAATTAACAGTAGGTGATCTCGTTACATTTACGACGTATTTAGGTACCCTCGTTTGGCCGATGTTAGCGTTTGGATGGCTGTTTAATATTATGGAGCGTGGGCGTGCTTCGTATGACCGTGTAGAAAAAATTCTCTCACAAAAATCAGATGTAGTAAATAGAGAAAATGCTGTGCATACAGTAGCGAGCGGTGATGTTTCATTTGCGGTCGATTCGTTTTCGTATAAGAAAAATGAACTGTTACATTTAACAGATATTCACTTTGATTTGAAGAAGGGGGAAACTTTAGGGGTCGTGGGACGTACAGGTGCAGGGAAAACGACTTTATTAAAATGTTTAATCCGTGAGTATGATCATTTTAATGGTGAATTAAAAGTTGGAGAGCGGGATATTAGAGATGTAACACTTTACGGTGTCCGTTCTGCTATTTCATATGTGCCGCAAGATCATTTTTTATTTTCAGCGAGTATTGGGGAGAATATTGCCTTTGGAAAGGCGGATGCTACATATAATGAAATTACCCGTGCTGCAGAGATTGCTTGTATTCACAATGACATCCTTCAATTTTCAGAAGGATATGAAACAGTAGTTGGGGAAAGAGGTGTTTCTTTATCTGGAGGTCAAAAACAGAGAATTTCTATTGCGCGTGCTTTATTAACGGATGCTGAAATTTTAATTTTAGATGATTGTTTATCAGCAGTAGATGCAAAAACAGAAGAAACGATTTTAAATGCTTTAAAGAGGGAGAGAGCAGGGAAAACGACAATTATTACTGCCCATCGTTTAAGTGCAATTCAGCATGCCAATCTTATTCTTGTTGTGGATGAAGGTAAAATTGTACAACGAGGTACACATGAACAACTAATGAAAGAACATGGTTGGTATAAAGAAATGTATGAGAGCCAGCAGTTAGAAGCATTAGTCGAGAAAGGAGGCGTATGATGGCTGAGAAAAAACAGAGCGATTTAAGAAGATTACTGTCTTATATGAGGCCATATAAAGGACTGTTAGCATTAGCATTTTTATTTCTAGTTGGTGCAACTGTAACAGAAATGATGGGTCCTTTTTTAATTAAACAATTCCTTGATGAACACTTAGTACCACGTAACTTTGATCAATCAGCACTTGTTACTCTATTTGTAGTGTATATTGTTGCTCACATATTAAAAGTATTATTTACTTATTTAGACTTGTTATATTTTCAAAATATCGCTTTTAAAATTGTTCAAGATATGCGTGTTGAAGTATATGAGCATGTTCAAAAGTTGTCATTAAGTTTCTTTGATCGTACGCCGATTGGTACACTCGTATCGCGCATAACGAATGATACAGAAGCAATTAAAGATTTTTATGTCAGTGTATTATCAACATTTGTTAAAAATATCGTATTTTTAGTAGGGATTTTAGTAGCGATGTTTTTATTAAATGTAAAATTAGCGCTATTTTCTCTCGTATTAATTCCGATCATGTTTGCGATTATGGTGCTATATCGTCGGAAAAGTGCAGCTTTTTATTTAGAAGTCCGTAATCAATTAAGTGTGTTAAATGCAAAGTTAAACGAGTCCATTCAAGGGATGAATATTGTTCAAGTGTTCAGACAAGAAAAGCGTATGAGAAAAGAATTTGAAGAAGTGAATAATAAACATTATAGTGCAGGGCGACGTACATTAAAGTTAGATGCATTGCTTTTACGTCCAGCAACTGATTTAGTTCATATTGTAGCTATTGCGTTAGTACTTGGTTTATTTGGAATTGATGCTTTGAAGAGTCCTGTTGAAGTAGGCGTTTTATATGCGTTTGTTAACTATATCCATCGTTTCTTCCAGCCTGTAAATGAGATGATGATGAAATTATCATTTTTCCAACAGGCACTGGTTTCATCATCACGTGTATTTCATTTAATGGATGAGAAAGATTTAGCGCCAGTTCAAAAAGGGGATGGAAATCCTCAAGTTATTAATGGAGATATTGAATTTAAAAATGTTACTTTTTCGTACGATGGAAAACGTGATGTTTTAAAAAATGTATCTTTTCACGTGAAACAAGGGCAAACGGTTGCTTTCGTTGGGCACACTGGCAGCGGAAAGAGTACTATTATGAATTTATTACTGAGATTCTATAATATTAAGTCCGGAAATATTGTAATAGATGGTGTAGAGTTAGAGAAATTTGAAGAACAAGAAATTAGAAAGAAAATAGGACTTGTATTGCAAGATGCATTTTTATTTGCGGGAAATGTAAAACAAAATATTCGTATGTATAATGAAGAAATTACGGATGAAGAAGTAAAAGAAGCGGCACAATTTGTGCAAGCGAATACGTTTATTGAAAAATTACCAGAGCAGTATGAAACGGAAGTAGTAGAAAGAGGAGCTGCATTTTCTAGTGGTCAACGACAATTAATTGCTTTCGCTAGAACGATAGCGACGAATCCGAAAGTGTTAGTATTAGATGAAGCAACAGCAAATATTGATACAGAAACTGAAGATGCAATCCAAACAGCGTTACAGCAAATGCGAAAAGGACGGACTACGATAGCGATTGCACACAGATTATCTACCATACAAGATGCAGATCAAATTTTTGTTATGCACGATGGAGAGATAGTAGAAAGAGGGACACATCAAGAATTACTGAGTGAACAAGGATTGTATTATAATATGTATTTACTACAAAATAAAGGAAGTTTACAAAAGGCCTTGTAATTACAAGGCTTTTTTACTTTGTTTATAAAATATGTTTGCTCTTTATGTCTATAGGATAAACGTCGTCACAGCAGCGGTTTCATTAGAAGCTTTGCAAGGAAATGGAACAAATGGTTATGGTTATGGAAATGTTTCCCTGCCCATTACTGCTACTGCAGTCTATGGTGTTACTGTAATTAATGGCGATAATGTAAATTTATAGGGTGGACCATCTTTACAGTCAAATGTAATCCGTCAGCTAAATAGAAGAGAATCATATGAAGTTTTGGACGAACAAGATAGTTGGCTTGCTTTAGGTGAAAGCGAATGGATATACTATGATCCGAGTTATATTCAGTATAGTGTACAATCAAATGAACGTAAAAGGTATCTCGCTTGAGATGCCTTTTATTATAAATATGTAATTTTTACAAAGTGTATATTAAAAGCATAGTATAATATAATGGATGTTTATAAAAATAATTGAAAATGCAATAAAGGAGAAAAAATATGAATTATGTGCTAATAGGTGTAATTTTATTATTATTAGCTGCAGTATTCGTGCTGTTTTATAAAAATAAACAGCTAGAATCAGAGAGTCAGCAAGCGGAATTTGAAAAAAAACAAGCAATTGAAACGTACGAAAATGAAATTGCAGCTACGGTTACAGAACATAAAGAGCAGCAAAATACATTAAAAAATATGGAACAGAAAAAATACAATGATTTACAAATAAGTGCAGCGAGAGAACTTGAAAATATGCGTATGATGAAAAATCAATTAGCTGTGCAACATAGTAAAGAACGCAGTGAAATGCAAGAAAAACATAGTAACGAAATACATATGTTTCAAAAGTTAATTGCAGATTTGCGAGAGTATACGAAAAATGGAGCCGAAGTGAGTACACACGAAACATTACAGTATATGAAGCGTGGCTTCGTAGAGCAAGGCATAATACTAGATAATGAATTTCATATTATGCCGAATGTTTTTATGAGGAATCAGCATGGAAGAAATGATTTTCGAATTCATCATCTTGTTTTAAGTAAAACGGGTATGTATGTACTTGAAACGAAAGAATGGACAGGGAAATTAATTCATGGCTTAACGAAAGAAAATGCTAGTACATATTCATTTATGATTGATGAAATTGGCAAGTATCAACAAGAGATAGAGAAAGAAGAGACGTTTGAATATATTACAGGTGAAGATTCATTAACGATACAAGTGAAAAATGAAGGGAATCCAGTATATAGAGCGAAGAAACTATCTCATATTCTATACAATTGTTTGAAAGAAATGCAAGTTGATATTGTAAAGGAAAACATAAATCCGATTGTATATTTTTATAATGAGAATGGGAAAGAAGTGTTAGATCTTTCTGAAGAAAAAACGCCGAGATTAAAAGATAGAGAGCAACTTGTATCGTTTTTCAGAAATGAATTCTTAACGGGGAAAATAATATATACAGGTCAAGAGTTAGAAAAACTTCGAGAAACCATTAATCGAATGAATTATATAATGAATTAAAAAGAGGTGGGCTTTCTGAGTGCTATATTAAGGGGTATTTTGTATGTTTATATTTGTTTGTATATACTCATGTATCTTGCTTTTATGTTTATTATTGGTATGGCTCATACGTCATTAAGTGTAACGAGCATTTTTATAATAGTCATGCCATTTGTTTTATTAGTTATGATTCAAAAGTCGATCTTATATGTGGCTAAAAATCGTAATGAAGAAAAGAAGCAAATGTCGGGAGTATTAATAGTAGCACTTATTCCGTTAGTAGTATGTACTGCACAATTAAGTATGAATACGTACACTTCCAAGTTTAACCAAGATCGGTGGTTACATGCTGAAGATAAACGGGTACATATGGTAGATGATCTATTGCAAAAATATAAATTAACAGGAAAATCAAATGAAGAAATTACACAATTATTAGGAACGCCTACTGAAACGAGAAATGGAGAAAACGGGGTTATCACTTCGTACTATCTTGGAACTGAACGTGGCTTTATTCCCATAGATAGTGAACATCTTGTTTTACAATTTGATAGAGATGGTAAAGTTGTGGAATATAAGGTGCATACCGATTAAAGAACCGTTGAGAGAAGCTATATATTATAGCTTCTTTTTTATATTCCAATATAGTAAATGTAGGCAAATAGTAGTCATTCCTATCTATACGAATTGAAAGGAGTCTGTTATATTGTAAATGGTTATGTTGCTTAATAGTTTAGTAGATAATCTATATTTTGGTTGAGGAGGGGAATTTTAACACGAATTTAATGATATGCGTGTTAAGTAGTATGATGAAAAAAGGATTTTATAACGTTTTAGCTGCATCAATTGTATTTAGTATGGTAACGATTCCAAATTATTCCTATGCTAATGAGCTTGGAAAAACTGTTACAGTTTCATCTGATGAACAAGCTTTAAAAAGTATTGAAAACCATATGAAAGATGAAGATGGTCGAGGGGAAGATAAAGGAGTAAGAAGTGAAGTGCAAGGTGAGTTTCTTGTACATATAGTGAAAGAAGTACCTTTATACGATTCTAGTAATTTCCAAAAAGAGACAGGGATTCGTATTTCGAATCAAGTTGTAAAAGCTGAGAAGAGAAAAGGAAACGCTTACTATGTTCAAACTTCATCGGGAACGGGATGGATACAAAATAGTGATGGAAATGTAGAGGTTAAAGAAATTCACCCGTTATTAAGTGAAAAGTTAGTTATTAATGAAGGAAGCTCTACTTACTCTGAACCATTTACTTCATACAAAGAAGAAAATGTACTGGAGCCGCAAACTATTCAAGCAATTGGACAGGCGGGAGAATGGTTCCAAGTAAAAATAAATAATGAGATGAAATGGATTCATTCACCTTCAGCAAAATTTGAAGGAACAAAAGCTTCACTTATACAAGATGCAGCACCAACACGTACAAAACGTGCAGCAGCTATGTATGCTGCGCCAATAGAAGAGAAAACAACGGATATTTATGGTGTACCTTTAAAAGAAATGATTGTACCAAAAGGAAATGAAAATATTCGTCCAGGTTATGCGATGAACCCGAAGTATATTACGATTCATGAGACCGATAATTATAGTGTTGGGGCAAATGCTAGAAACCATGCGATATATTTATATAACCAAGCAACGGGAACGGAAGATCGTTCAGCGTCGTGGCACTTTACGGTAGACGATAAAGAGATTTATCAACACCTGCCATTAAACGAAAATGCTTGGCATGCAGGAGATGGAGCAGAAGGAACTGGGAATCGAGAATCAATTGCGATTGAAATTGCTGTAAACGAAGATGGTGATTATAATAAAGCTGTTGAAAATGCTCGTAAACTAGCAGCTTATTTAATGGGGGAATTAAATATTCCTTTAGAAAATGTGAAAAAACATCAATTTTGGAGTGGGAAGATTTGTCCAGCCATTATGATTAAAAATAATGGGTGGGAACCATTCTTACAAGGAACAAAAGTTTATTATGATGCGAACCATAAAGATGATATAACGGGTGGTTGGTATGAAGCAGACATTCGTGAATTAGATAAGCGCGGTATTATGGTTGGAGATGGAAAAGGTTCTTATTGGCCAGAGCGCCTTGTGACACGTGGTGAATTTGCAAATTTAATATCAAGATCATTGCAGCTACCTGAAGGATCATCGAATTTTAATGACTTAAATACAGCACATCCATCGCTAATAGATGGTATTAATCGTGCAGCAAGTGCTGGGATAATAAGTGGTAGAGGAAATGGTATATTTGCTCCAAACGATACGATTAAACGAGATGAAGCTGTTATCATGATTGACCGTGCACTGCAATATAAAAAAATTAAAGGTAACTTAGTCTCGTTACCATTTTCAGATCAAGATTTAGCATATGATAAACAAGCTGTACAACGTGTTTATGGATTAGGTATTGTAAAAGGAAATGAAAATAATGAATTTATGCCGAAAGGTTCTGCAACGCGTGGAGAATCGGCAGCATTTATTAATAGAATGTTAAAAATAATAGAAAGTAAATAATGAAAATGCACTCGCTTTTGCGAGTGCTTTTTTATTTTTCAATATGTTATGGAAGGGAGCGGAGGTTTTTGAGTGGAATAAGGAATGAAAGCGGAGGTGATGCATATATATAGATGCGTTGGATTGTTTTTAACGAGCTATTTGCGAGCAGCCTGATTGAAAATCCATACTGGTTAAAGTTTTACTTTATCATATTGTATAAATGAAAAGGAGGTAAGACGGTGAAAGCTATACCGACTGATGTCCTGAGTAAAGAATTGATGGAAAGAGAAGGCGTTATATCTATTACAGTAAAGGAATTTGAAAAAATCGAAGTAGCTGGAGTAGTAGTCGCTGGCCCCGCGGTTATTTTGATTAATCAAGATTAAGTACATAGTATTGAAATAAAAAGTATCCTAGATGGATGCTTTTTATTTGTGTAGAAGAAAGAATATGGTGGATAATTGCCTTACTGGAGGGAGAGTATGTGGCAATTATTATAACGATGTTAGTAATGGGGATTTTATTAGGGTTTGTTGGAGCTGGGGGAGCCGGGTTTATTATCGCGATACTCACTTTAGTATTCCATATTCCTATTCACGTTGCACTTGCAACGTCTTTAACTGCTATGGCATTTACGACATTATCTGGGGTTATAAGTCATTATCGTGAAGGAAATGTAGTACTTACTATAGGCGGGATTGTTGGGGGATGTGGAGCGCTTGGTTCTTATATCGGTTCAAAAATTGGTTCACTTATACCAGGACATCTTCTTCATTGGTTTACAGCTGGGATGTTATTTTTATCTGCAATTTTTATGTTTATTAAATTAATTAAGTTTCAAAATAGGGAAGAGTTACTTTTAGCAGAGATTAAAGATTTTTCGAAAGAGAACATAATGAAATGTATATGTCTTGGATTAGTCACTGGAATGATGGCTGGTTCATTTGGGATTGGTTCTGCACCATTTATTCAACTTGGATTAATGGGTCTATTAGGATTGACGATTCAGCAATCTGTAGGAACAACAATGCTTGTTATATTGCCCATTGCGATTGGGGGTGGGTTAGGGTATAGTTCAGAAGGGTATCTAGATTATATATTATTATTGCAAGTATTAATTGGGACGATGCTAGGAGCTTATATCGGTGCGAAGTTTACAAATTATGCACCACGTATGCTTTTGAAGTTTTCAATGATTATGACACCAGTTTTCGCTGGATGTATGTTATTAATGGGATAAAAATAATATAGCAAACTAATATGTTTTACGAATGAATTATGTAAGTAATTCATATTTCCCATATAAAAGGATTTGCTTTAATATAATGAGTGTAAAGTTCGAGTATTCGAAGTACTACTTGAATTATATCCCTATCCCTTTTCTAAAAATGCGAACAAGTTTTGCCCTATTCTATTCAATATTTAATTGTATAGAAATATATTGTTCGATGACCATTATGGAACGTACATAATGGGAAAATCCCGATCCTTAAAGAGGATGCCCCTAATCTTCATGTGAAAATATGATCGGATATGAAAGCTGACCAATTTATGGTCAGCTTTCTTTTTGTTCAAAAACTATTTCTTCTTTAATTTCAGTTTGTAATAATAAAGCTTTTCCGAAACGACGTTTACATTCTGCACGCACTTTTTCAATGGCTAGTAGCTGAGTAGTAGCAGGAACTGTGACGATAGCTTGGCGAGGTTTTCGATTTTCTTCACAAAAGACACATTCCACAACATATTTAAAAATCATGCTTTCATCCTTCCGTTTTTAATTTCTAAGAAGGAACTGCCTATGAAGTTGATGTAAATTTTCGTCATTGTTTTCCTTTTTTCCTCTTTTTTCAAGGGGAAAATAAAAAAGGAGACGAATAGTAGTAGGGGAGGGATGTATATGGAAAGATGGATAGGTTGTGCAGCAGTATGTGTAAATGAAAGAAATGAGGTTTTAATGGTATTGCAAGGACAAAAGGGTGAAGAAAAAAGGTGGTCCGTCCCAAGTGGAGGACTTGAAAAAGGAGAAACACTAGAGGAATGTTGTATCCGAGAGGTTTGGGAAGAAACAGGCTACAATGTGGAAGTTGTAAGTAAAATATACGAAAAAGAAGCGATTACATATGGGGTTCCTGTATACGTTCATTATTATGTCGTAAAAAAAATAGGCGGTAGTATGAAAATCCAAGATCCTGATGAGTTAATACATGAAATTGCTTGGAAGGGGATAGATGAAATGAAGGAATTAACGCTATCTTTCCCGGAGGATTATGAGATTTTAAACAAATACATAAATAAAAAAGCGAGTGTGTAAACACTTGCTTTTTTAATGTATCCACGATAAGAAAAGCGGAACGATAACTAAACTAGCTCCTGCAGTTAAAAGCATAGATAAACTTGCAATCGTTCCTTCTACAGGACCGATTTCGAATGCTTTTGATGTACCGGTTCCATTTGCGCTCGTTCCTAACATAATACCTTTTGCAATTGCTGTTTTAATACGGCATATACGAATGAGAGAAGGTCCGAGCAATGCTCCTGTTAACGCAGTTAAAACAACAAACACTGCTGTTAATTGTGACATACCACCAATCATTTCTGAAATGGCCATTGCAATTGGCGTCGTTACAATATGAGGTGCTAAACTATGTTCTAACGATGAATCAATTTGAAAATAATTTGCTAGTAGTGCTGAAGTAATAACTGATAGAAACGAACCAACAATGACATTAAGTAAAATAGCTATTCCATGTTTCTTAAGTAAATCAAAGTATTTATAGATTGGCCATGCAAAAGCAACTGTTGCAGGTTTTAATAATTCTGTTAACCAGTGGCCTCCAGTTTCATACGTTTCATAAGATGTGTCTAGTCCGAGTAATAACGCGATTAAAATAATAGGACATACGAGAAGAGGAGAAAGTAAGCTCCAATTCCAGCGTTGATACATTTTCTTCGATATCCAATATGTGAATAGTGTTAATAGTAAACAAAGAAAGCCGATCATTGCACGGATCCTTTCCGCTTTAGTAGCAATTCTGTTAAGAGTCCTGTAACGAGAGTGACACAAAGTGTACTAATCATAATAATTAAGATGAGATCGATTCCATATTGTGATAGTGTATCTTTGTAGCGTATGACAGCGACTGCAGAAGGAATGAAAAATAAAATAAGTTCTTTTAATAAAAAGTCTGCACCGTCTTGTATCCACTCTTTTTTCACTAGGTTAAATTTTAATGAGATTAATAATAAAAAAATACCGATAATACTTCCTGGAACTGGGAGGTGTGCCTGTTTTGCAATCCATTCACCTGTCCAAGCGAAACAAAATAATAGTAAAATTTGTCCGCTTAATTTCCACCATTTCATACAGTAACCACCTCTTTCTTTTTTTACATAAAAATTGTAAAAAAGAATTAACAATTTCTACTATACGTTCATTCAAAAAATTTGTCTAATATATAAATTATATGTTATTAATATATTAGACGTATTAATTGAAATGGAAAAGGGTGTCCAAAATGGAATTACGGCATTTGCAATATTTTGTTGTAGTGGCAGAGGAGTTACACTTTGGACGAGCGGCTGCTCGTTTACAAATGACACAACCACCGCTTAGTCAACAAATTCAGCAATTAGAAAAAGAAATGGGAGTTATGTTATTTTCAAGAACGAAGAGAAAGGTTGAATTAACAGAAGCTGGAGAAATGTTTTTGAAAGAAGTAAAAAAAGCGTTCGAACAAATTGAAAAAGCGGTAGAAATTGCACAAAGTGCCCAAAGGGGAGAAGTGGGCTCACTTTCAATTGGTTTTGTAGGTGCGGCGATATATGATATTTTACCATCTATCGTAAGGGAGTATAGAAAGAAATTTCCGAGGGTGTCTGTTGCATTACATGAATTATCTACTCCAGATCAAGTGCATGCACTTCATGATAATCGAATTGATATTGGATTTTTGCGTCCACCAATCCCAACACAATTACTAGAGTTAGAGCCAATACAAAAACTATCTTGTACTTTATGTTTACCGAAGGCTCATCCACTTGCAGAGAAAGATGAAATACATATAGAAGATTTACGGGATGAACCGTTTGTATTTATTACGAGACCAGTATGGCCAGCGTTATACGATACAATTTTATCACTTTGCCGCGACGTCGGGTTTAGTCCGCGTATCGTACAAGAAGCGACGGAATATCAAACAGTTATGGGACTTGTAGCAGCGGGGATTGGAATTACAGTCATACCCGTATCGGCAAATAAATTATATAAAACAGAAGTTGTATATAAAGAGCTATATGATTCTAATTTTGTTGCAGAAATGTCAGTAGCTTACAAAAAAATGAATAGCAATCCAGAGCTACTAGAGTTTTTAAAAATTGCAAGAGAGAAGAAAAGAATAGAAGTTGAGGATGAGATTAATTAAGTTATTAAAAAGTACACCTCATTAAACAATAAAGCGGAAAGGCAATATAATTGCCTTTCCGCTTTATTGTTCTTTTTTTAGTTCTATACTAAAGAGATAAACATGTTCATTTTTGTTTTCTAGGACTAAAGGCTTAGAAAAAACTCCGATTGTAGTGCGATGTTTAAAATGTCATATTTTTATACACTAGTAGTATAGAATGCGTATGTAATAAGGTAGGGGAAGAATTTTATGTCTTTATGTCGGTTAGCGAGAAAAAATATAAGAACATTTGCTACCAAAAGGAAGAAGCAATTTATGTGGATTGCTATGAGTATTATGATTTTGTTTTTTATGATATCGCTACAATTTAATGAAGTAGTTGCTGGGGAATTAGGGACTACACTTTTATTTCAAATGTGTTTTTACACGTTGTTTATCGTAGTCATTTTCATATGTACGTTTATTACATATAAAATGACTTATTCTCTTCTGCAAGCGAGGAAAGAAGAAATTAAATCTTATGTAGCAGAGAATAGGAAGAGAAATGATGTACTATGTTTATTATGTCAGGAGCAATTATTTATTTATGGAGCAGCGTTTGTTTTTGGATTAGTTAATGGGATGTTATTTTTAAAATTATTTACGATTATCTTTATGAAAATAACAGGAATACAAGGGATAAATAGTGCACCGATTACAATATATGCAATAGTAGTAGTGAGTATAATTATGATTGTTATTCTTCTATTATCGATGGTGCAATGTATTCGATTTGTTCAAAGTTTACAAGATGAAAATTCATTTCAGTTTAAAGAAAGGGCATGAGCAATCATGCCTTTTTCCATTTTACACATAAAAATAATCATGTTACAGTGTAAAGACCTGACAAAGAATGGGAAGGAAAGGTTGTATAGCATGACAAATGAACAATCAATTGTAAAGGTCGAGCGGTTAACGAAGCGAATCGGTTCAAAGACACTTGTAGAAAATATTAGTTTCGAAGTTAAAAAAGGTGAAGTAGTTGGTTTGCTTGGACCAAATGGTGCTGGAAAAACGACTTTAATGAGAATGATGGTCGGCATGATTCGTATGACAGAGGGCGAAGTTTGGATTGACGGTCAATCTGTAAAACAGCAATTTGAAAGTACTGCCTCGAAAATTGGAGCAGTAATTGAGACACCGGAATTTTATCCATTTTTGAGCGGCTATGAGAATTTAACATATTTCGGACGCATGAATGGTAACGTGACAGAAGAACGTATCGATGAAGTAGTGAAATTGCTAGGGATGGGACAAGTAATTGATCGCAAAGTAAAAGCATATTCACTCGGCATGAGACAACGATTAGGAATTGCTCAAGCGCTTATTCACGATCCCGATGTATTAATATTAGATGAACCAACGAATGGATTAGACCCTAGTGGAATACATGAAATGAGAATGTACATAAAAAAAATTGCACATGAACAAGGAAAAGCGGTACTGGTATCTAGTCACTTACTTTCGGAAGTTGAATTAATGTGTGATAGAGTTATCATTATTCAGCACGGAGAATATGTCGCGACGCAAAATATTCAGCATAATCAAAGTGAAGAGATGGAGACAATCCGTATACGCGTAGATGATGCGAATAAAGCGGCAGAAATGTTAGACCAAGATGTTTTAATAAAAGGTAATGATTTACTTATTCATGTAAAAGATGAAGAAATCCCAAATGTTATTCGTACATTGCTTGAGAAAAACATTCAAGTGTATCGTGTATATGAAGAAAGAAAAACGTTAGAAGAGCAATTTTTAGAATTAACAGGGGGAAAAGATATTGTTTAATTTAGTGTATAACGAATTGTATAAAATATTTAAGCGAAAGCGAACGATTATTCCATTTGCAGTTATTGCAGTATTAATAATCGGATTAGGATGGGTTACTGTAAAGTATTTGGAGCCGGAAACAAAAGGATGGAAAGCTGATTATACAGAACGAACTGTAGAAATTGAGAAAAAGCTAGGCATGGAAAAAGAAGCGATTTTAGCGGAACGATCTGGGGATGAGCTTGTAAAGGAATATCAGCTTAAGATGAAGCATTTAGATACAGATACAGCACCTGCAAGTAGTTCTCCACTTTCTTTCATGAGAGATACAGGCTTTATCGTATTTCCAATATTACTTCCGTTTATCCTCGTGTATGCAAGTACAATTTTTGCGAATGAATATAGCTGGGGAACATATAAATTTTTAACAATACGACCAGCGAGTCGCTTTAAAATTTTGACAGCTAAGTTTTTAGCAATTGTCATATTTGCAGCGTTATTGTTTATATTTAATATGATTTTTTCCATTTTATGTGGGCTTGTTATTTATAAATTCCAGCAGCCTGCATGGAGCGAGTTTATTTTCCAAGATGGAAATATTATAAAACAAAATATTTTTGTAGAAGCTAGTAAGTATTATATTTTATCGTGGTTGCCGACGATTGTGTACGCAGCGTTTGCATTTATGATTTCTGTGCTAACAAGATCTAGCGGAGGCGCGATTGGTATTTCACTATTTCTCGCTTTATCAGGAAACATCGCATTACTAGCAGCAACTAGATATGATTGGGCGAAATATTTATTGCCAGCAAACACAGATTTATATAGTATTGCAAAGAATGGAAGCTTTATTGATGGAGTAACGTTCCCGTTTGCATCATGTATGTTAGTACTGTATTTATTTGTATTTTTAATCATTTCCTATACAGTATTTTTAAAACGTGATTTAACTTAAAAAAAAGAGCCGTTAAGCATTTCTTAACGGCTCCTTTTTTAGGAAAAGTGTTTAAGTGCTTTTTCAGCTAACAAAGTGAAGTATTCTGCACTTATGGGTAACGCTCGCTCATCTACTGTAAAGCTTGGATGATGCCATTCATGTGTACCACTCGTTCCCATAAAGACGAATGATCCTGGTATGTGTTGTTGATAAAAAGAGAAATCTTCGCCAGCCATGGAAGGAGTAGGGGTAATCACGTCTAGTGACATTTCCTGTGCAGTTTGTGTACATAAATGAGTAAGACTTTCATCATTATGGACGGCAGGAGGACCTGAATGAAAATGGAATTCTGTTTTTACACCTAGTGCATCAGAAACGCCCTTAATGATACGTTCCATTAAGGCTGGAATTTTTTCGCGTGTTTCAGCTTGGAAAGTACGAACAGTACCTTCTAATATTGCTTTTTCAGGAATAACGTTCCACGTATTTCCTGAATGGATGTTTGTGACACTGACGACGGCATTATGTGAAGAACTTATATTTCGGCTTACAATAGTTTGTAGTGCCATCACAATTTGAGAGGATGCGACAATTGGATCTACCCCAGCATCTGGTACAGCTGCATGTGTACCAACTCCGTGAATTTTAATTTCAAATCGATCAACTCCGGCCATAAGTGGACCATCTTTAATACCGATTGTACCTACTGGTAAATCAGGTTTGTTATGCATACCGAAAATAGCTTGTACGCCATGTAAATGCCCAGCTTCAATAACTTTGCAAGCGCCATTACTACTCTCTTCAGCCGGCTGGAATATAAAGCGAACAGTTCCATTTAGGGAAGGTTCCCTTTCTTTTAATAAATAAGCTGCACCTATAATAGCAGCTGTATGAAAATCATGCCCACAAGCGTGCATTTTTCCATGGATTTTTGAAGCGTAGGATAAATTTGTTTCTTCCTGAATAGGAAGGGCATCAATATCAGCACGGATTGCTATAAGCGGTCCGTTACTATTCCCCGAAATTTCAGCAATAACGCCCGTTTCTAAACTAGAATTGATAATTGTAATATTTTTTTCTTCTAACCAATTCTTTATAGCTTTCGTCGTTTTGAATTCTTCGTAGGATAATTCTGGATTCTCATGTAAATTTCTACGAATAGAAATTAGCGTCTCAGTTAATTGCTCTAGATTTGCAGCCACGTATAATGCCTTCTTTCTTAAATAAAGTATTTACATCAAGTATACAATATTAAAAGAGAGGATTCTCAAATGAAAATCCTCTCTCGTTTATGCTGCCAATTTTTTGTGTGTATGATGTTTACGATAACGTCCACGCATTGCATAGGCAATTTGCGGGATTGCAATCCCGATTAAGATAAGTGATACACCGAACCATTGTGAAGATAGTACAGCTTCTTTTAAAACGAATACAGACATAATTGTTGTAACTGGTAGTTCCGCAGCGCCAAGAATAGTCGCTAAGCCAGAACCAATCTTTGGAATACCAATTGTAAAGGCGATAGAAGGAATGACGATACTGAATGTTCCTAAACCTAAACCGTATTTCCAAAGCCCTTCAGAAATTGCACCGTTAAAAATAAATGTTGGAGGGAATACGATCATTACTAAAGTTAAAGCACCAGCCATTAAAAGAACACCGCGTGGTAATGAAGGTACTTCAACAGCAACTTTTCCGCTCACAAAAATGTATGTTGCAAATGTAACAGCAGATAACAGGCCTAGTATAATTCCTGTCGTATCGAAATCACCTGCTGATTTTTCTAGTAAACCACTTGATAAAAATGTACCTGCAAGTAAGAAAATAACGGAAATAACCTTTTCTCTTGAAGGTAATGTTTTTGTTGCGACTGCTTCAATAATAATTCCGACCCAAACGAATTGAAATAAAAGTATAATTGCAATAGATGCTGGTACAGTTTTTAATGAAGCATAATAAAAAATTCCAGTGAAACTTGCAGATGTACCTGCAACGAATAAAGTTAATGCTTGTTTTAATGGAACACGATGTCTAGAAAATAGAAGTGTAATAGCAAGCAAAATAATCCAACCGAACAAATATTGGCTGCCAATTACCTCTCCAAGTGAAAATCCTTCTGCATATGCAAGTTTAACGAAAATAGCTAAAATCCCATAACTACACGCTCCTAATAAAACTAAAAGAGAATAACGAAGCATGAAAAATTCCTCCCATCTATATGAACTTGTTCCGTAACGGACATATATAACTAGAGGGAAGTATACAAAATTAAAAATGAAGGGTCAAATAAAAGAAAAGTGTGACATTTTATAGAATAATAATAAAAGTATGATATTTATGCATAATCTTGAAATTAGTAATAATAGAAGTATTGTAAAATCAGCTTTGTATTGTATAAAGACAGCATTTGAAAAAAATATTTTTTAATCAATATGTATATAGACATACGAATAATATGCTAATCATTTGAGAAACTATGTTACCTTTGTTATGTTAATAACATTAGAGAGGTTTTGTAGTTTAATTGAGATTTTTCTATATAATAGAAGGAACTGAAAACGTTTTTTTAGAAAAAGCGTGAAAGGGTAGTTTTTCTTATTATCACGTTGGAAAAGTGATTTCACGAATTGTTCACAGTATTTTTATATGTTTTTGCTACAATATGTAAAGAGAGGAGTGGAACAATGCAAGATATTAGTATTTTTTTAGCGTTTGGCGCCGGGTTTTTATCATTTATTTCCCCATGTTGCTTACCGCTTTATCCGGCATTTTTATCGTACATAACAGGTATGTCGGTTTCTGAGTTGAAAGAAGAAAATGCAATGCTTCGCAAAAGAAGTATGATACATACAGCGTTTTTCTTACTTGGATTTTCAATTATATTTATTGCAATTGGATTTGGTACAAGTTTTATTGGAGGCATCTTTACAAATTATAAAGATTTAATTAGACAGTTAGGTGGTATATTTATCATCGTGTTCGGTCTTATTATTGTCGGTGTGTTTAAGCCGAAGTTTTTAATGCAAGATCGCAAATTCACGTTTAAAAATCGTCCGAGTGGTTATTTTGGATCCGTTCTAATTGGGTTGGCATTTGCGGCAGGATGGACACCTTGTACAGGACCTATTTTAGTATCGGTTATTGGATTAGCAGCAACAAATCCAGAATCAGCAATGATTTATATGATTGCATACATACTTGGATTTGCTATCCCGTTCTTCGTACTATCATTCTTTATTACGAAAATGTCTTGGATTAAAAGAAACAGTATGAAGTTCATGAAAATCGGGGGATACATTATGATTATCATGGGTATCTTCTTATACTTTAACTGGATGACAAAAATTATCGTATATTTCTCAAGTTTATTTGGTGGTTTTACGGGTTTTTAGTATTATTCTGTGAAAATGTTGGAAATACTAACGGAAAAGCATATAATGAAAGTATATTTTGCATATAGCCACAAAAAAGGATGAGAAAATATGAACATAGTTGTTTTATCCAGTATCGTTGCTGTTTGTATGGCTGTTGGTGCGATGTTTATTCGTTTAAAAGCAGCTAAGAAACCTGCAACATTGAAAAAAATTATACTTCCACCATTTTTTATGAGTACGGGAGCGTTGATGTATGTTTTTCCTGAATTTCGATTAACTCCAGCAGAAATGTTAGAAGCAATTGGCGTCGGTTTGTTTTTCTCTATTTTTCTTATTAAAACATCTAAATTTGAGATTAGAGGACAAGAGATTTATTTGAAGCGTTCCAAAGCATTTGTTTTTATATTAATTGGATTACTTGTCGTGCGGATTGTATTTAAAACATACTTAAGCCAATCTCTTGATTTAGGACAACTTAGTGGTATGTTCTTCTTGCTGGCATTTGCGATGATTGTGTCATGGAGAATTGCAATGTACCGTTCCTTTACAAAATTACAGAAGGAAATGGAAAAAGAAGATGGTTTTTATAATGAAAAAGATATGAAATTAACTTAAAAACTGTATATGTATAAAATAAAAAGACAGCGTTTTTTGACGCTGTCTTTTTATTTTATATTGCTAACATCTTCTATTCCAACCGCGCCGGATAAAACGTTCCCCATTAAAGAAACAATTTAAATTTGGTGAGACGAACGGACCGATAAACGGAATAATGTTTGGCTCTGAAGTTTCATCAACGGAAATCGGTGGTTTAGTAGGATCTGGTCTGAGTGTATAGCGAATGCGAGCGGTATTTCGAATGAGACCATTTCGTGGCTCTGCTGTTACTTGAACGATAAAACGAACAACAACGGATTCACTTGGATTAACAGTATTGATAAGAATACCGATAGTTGGGTTAGTTCCGGGACGTGCTACTCCATTTACTGTTACTGAATTTGGATAGAAAGTAACCTCAGGAGGAAGTGGGTCGGTAATGAGTACGTTATTTACTGGGATGGTGCCATTGTTAGTAAAGGTAAGTGTATATGTGATGAAATCACCGAGATGGGCGCTATTTACATTTGCGGTCTTAATAAATGTGTTTGGCTCATTAGGGTTTACTTCTATCGTAATTGGTGGTGTTGTAGTCGTTGTTGTGATAGGTGGTCTAGTCGGGTCGGGTTGAGAAGTATACGTAATGGATGCGATATTTGTAATCATTCTATTAGCTGGAAGTGTAATAACCTGTACTTGGAATGAAATAGTTACGGATTCTGTTGGATTAAGAGTTCCGACTGGAATGCCTGTGGATGGATTTGCGTTTGGAACGGGAATGTTATTAATTGTGACACTATTTGGAACGAATGATGTGCCGACAGGAAGTGAGTCTGTAACAGAAATGTCAGTGACAGGAATCGTACCTTCATTTTGGAATGTGATAGTAAATGTAATCGTATCACCTACTGAAACGATGGATTTATCAGCGGTTTTTATCGGGTTAATAGTCCCAACGTTTACAGGAGTAATTGTAGTAGGTGTAGGCGTAGTAACGGATACAGGTGGTTTAGTAGGATCGGGTTGGTACTGGAAGGAAACGTTACCTTGGTTTTGAATTTCTCCGCTTGGTGGAATTGAAGTAACTAGGACACGGAAAGAAATCGTTGCGGATTCAGAAGGAGCAAGTGTTGAAATTGGGATGCCTGCTGATGGATTTGCAGTTGGTTGCGGCACGTTGTTAATTGTTACACTATTTTGGATGAACGAAGTACCGATAGGAATTGTATCAGTTACAAGTATATGATTAGCAGGAATGGTACCTGTATTTTGGAGAGAAATCGTATACGTAATGATATCACCTAAAGTAACTGTTTCCGGCGTGGCTGTTTTTTTCGGATTTAATATAGCTGTATTTACATTCGTTGTGTTAATTGGAGTAGGGTCTGTAATTGTAATAGGAGGTTCACCAGGACCTGGTTCATATGTGAAAGTAACAGTTGCTTGATTTCGAATAATACCACCAGGTGGTACACTTGTGACTCTTGCTTGGAATTGAACAGTAATTGTATCGTTTGGATTGACTGTTCCAACAGGTATACCTACAACAGGATTTGCTCCAAGATCTGGAATGCCATTTATTACAACAGTACCTGGAAGAAACGTTAACCCATTTGCTAACG
Source organism: Bacillus sp. CD3-5 (assembly GCF_006349665.1). NCBI lineage: Bacteria > Bacillati > Bacillota > Bacilli > Caryophanales > Bacillaceae > Bacillus > Bacillus sp. CD3-5. Next base: position 40,864 of record NZ_VEPX01000015.1, read on the forward strand.
GATCAGTAATGATAACGGAAGTTGCAGGGACTGATCCGCGATTTTGGAAGGTTACAGTATACGTTATGATTTCATTTATATCTACAATTTGTTTGTCGGCTAGTTTATTTGGGTTAGGTGTAGGTGTAATAACGGATACTTCAACAGTTGGAGTAGGATCTGTAATAGTAATAGGGGGTTCGCTAGGGTTTGGCTGGAATGTGTAAGTGACAGTTGCAGTGTTTTTAATAATACCGTCTGGTGGGAGTTCAGTTACAGTAACTTGATAAGTTAATGTAACAATTTGTCCTGGAGTTACAGTCCCAACGTTTACACCACTATTTGGATTTGCTCCAGGTGAAGCAACACCATTAATCGTAACACTGTTCGGAATGAAAGTAGTACCAGCTGGAGTAGGGTCTGCAATAATAACATCTGACGCATTAATATTCCCTACATTTTGGAACGTAATTGTATAAGTGACAGTATCACCAAGGTTAATAACTTGAGGAGTAGCTTGTTTGTTAGGATTAGTAGTAACTTCACTTACTTGCGTCTTTGTAGTAGGTGTAGGCGTAGTAACGGATACGGGAGGTAAATTTGGATCTGGCTGGTACTGGAATGAAACGCTTCCTTCATTTTCGATAAAACCTGTCGGTGGTATCGATGTTACTTGAACTTGGAAAGTTACGACGGCTGAAGTGTTAGGTTCTAATGTACCGATAAGAATTCCAGAACTAGGAACGATATCTGGTTGTGGAATGCCGTTTATCGTAACGCTATTCGGAATGAAAGTAGTACCAGCTGGAATAGGGTCGGTTACAAGTACATTTGTTGCAGGGACAGTTCCTGTATTTTGTAAGGAGATTGTATAGGTGATTGTGTCGCCTAATAAAGCAAATACTTTATCTGCGGATTTTGTAGGGTTCGTTGTTGCGGTATTGACATTTGTAGTAGTAGGTGGAGTCGGTGTAGTTACTGTTACTGGGGGTTCTCCAGGATTAGGTTGGAATGTGTAGGTGATAGTAGCTTCATTTACAATAATTCCGTTAGGTGGTATGGAAACAACACGAACTTGGAAAGTTACAACAACTGATTGACTAGGATTTAATGTGCCAAGAGGAATGCCAAGAGCTGGATCAACATCGCTCGTTGAGATACCATTAATTGTTACACTATTTGGAATGAAAGTCGTACCAATTGGAATCGAATCTGTGAAAATAATATTTGTTAGTTCAACAGTTTGTAAGTTTTGGAAGGTAACGGTGTACGTAATGATATCACCTATATCAACATTGTTTCGATCAGCTGTTTTTGCTGGATTAATAATGCTGTTAATAATTTCAGTATTAACTGGAGGAGTTTCTTCTGTTTTTGTAATAGGAGGTTCATTTGGGTTAGGCTGAGATGTAAAGTTGATTGAACCAATATTTGTAACAACACCGTTAGGAGGTATATTTGTAATCGTTACCTGGAACGTGATGGTTACTATTTGATTAGGCTGTATTGTGCCGATAGGTATCCCGATACTTGGATCAATACCTGGTTGCAAAATCCCATTTATTGTAACAGAATCCACAATAAATTGTGTGCCTACTGGTGCTTGATCCATGACGGATACATTTGTCATTGGAATATTTCCGAGGTTTTCAAGAGTGATTGTATACGTGAGTGCATCTCCAATGTTAGCAACTGATAAATCTACTGTTTTAGTTGACTCTAATTCTGCATTTTGTACAATTGTTTCTGCGATTGGAGTCGGTGTGGTTGTTGTAATAGGCGGGAGTGTCGGATCTGGTTGAGATGTGTAAGTGACATTTGCTTCATTTGAGATAATGCCATTTGGTGGTAAAGCTGTTATTTGTACTTCTAAAGTAACAGTCACTATTTGTCTAGGGTTTAATGTGCCAACTGGGATTCCTATTTCAGGGGTCAAATTAGGTTGTGGAATGCCATTAATCGTAACGCTACCAGGGATAAATGTAGTTCCAGTAGGGATAGAATCTGTAATAATGACATTAGTTGCAGGTATATTACCAGTATTTTGAAGGGTGATTGTATAAGTGAGCGTATCACCAATACTTGCAAACTCACGATCCACTGTTTTTTGCGGGTTCGGGTTAGCGGTACGAACAGGTAAAGTTACGGTAGGAGTCGTTTCTGTTGTTGTAATAGGAGGTTCGCTAGGATTAGGCTGAGAAGTGTAGGTAACACTTGCTGTATTTTCTATTTTTCCATTAGGAGGAATAGCGTTTATTTGAATCTGGAATGTAACAGTAACTGTCTCGCCGGGATTAACTGTTCCAACAGGAATTCCTGTGACTGGACTTACGCCGGGTTGAGCGACATTGTTTACAGTAACACTATTCGTAATAAAAGTTGTACCCGGTGGCAAAGAGTCTGTAACTGTTACACCTGTAGCAGGTATAGTTCCTTGGTTTGTAAATGTGACAGTATAAGTTACAATATCGCCAATTTCTGCAAACGTAAGGTTTGCTGTTTTTGTCGGACTTATGACTACAGTTTGGATAGGAGTCGTTGTTTCAGGAGTTGTTTCTGTTTTTGTGACTGGAGGTAAATTTGGATCCGGTTGATAATTAAATGTTGCACTACCTTGATTTCGGATTTCGCCGCTAGCAGGGATGTTTATTACTCGTACTTGGAAAGTAATCGTTGCGCGTTCGGATGGCGCTAAAGTTCCAAGTGAAATTCCTGATGATGGATTTGTTCCTGCTTGAGGAATCCCATTAATCGTAACACTATCTGGAATAAATACAGTACCGGCAGGGATAGAATCTATTACTGTTATATTCGTAGCAGGAACAGTACCGGTGTTTTGAAATGAGAGAGTATAGGTAATGACATCATTTAATGCAACGAAGGAGCGATCTGCTGTTTTTTGTGGATTTAGTGTAGCGGTATTAACTGCTGTTTCTGTTTCAGGAGTTGTAATAGTTGTCGTAACGGGAGGTTCATTTGGATTTGGCTCGTATGTGAATGTAATATTTGCTTGATTTCTAATAACTCCTCCGGGCGGGATACTATTTACTACACCTTGGAACGTAACTGTAATACTTTGACCGGGATTTACAGTGCCGACGGGTATACCAATTTCAGGGTTTTCTCCAAGTTGTGATGTGCCATTTACGACAACGCTACCTGGAACGAAAGAAACACCAGATGGAAGTGCATCTTTTATAATAACATTTGTAGCGGGGACGGTCCCTCTATTTTGGAATGTTACAGTAAAAGTAATCGTATCCCCTATATCAGCAACTTGTCGATCAGCAGATTTTGTAGTCGTTGGATTAGGATTATTAATTGGAATGTTTACACTTGGAGTGGTGGTAGTTGTTGTAACAGGAGGCTCACTTGGGTTCGGTTGATATTGGTAAGTGAAGGATGCTTGGTTTCTAATTATTCCATCAGGTGGTAAGTTTGTAACGACAACTTGATACGTGATTGTTTTTGTTTCTCCGACAGAAATGGTACCAAGTGGTATACCAAGTGATGGGGCTGCTCCTGGCGTTGTAATGCCATCGATTGTAACACTATTTGGAACGAAAATAGTCCCGTTAGGTGTAGGGTCTGTAACGACTACATTTGTAGCCGGAACGGTCCCGTTATTTGTAAATGTGACCGTGTAGGTAATCGTATCTCCTAAATCAGCAACTTGTTTGTCGGCAGATTTTGTAGGCGCTGTAATAACGGTCCCAACTTGAGTTTCTGTTTTAGGAGTTGGGGTAGTTGTTGTAACAGGAGGCTCATTTGGATTAACAATATAATTAAATGATACACTGCCTTGGTTTTCTATAATTCCATTTGGTGGGACACTTGTAACTTGAACTTGGAATGTAATTGTTTTTGCTTGATTTGGATTTAAAGTACCGATTGATATACCGTTTTCAGGATTACTGTTAGGTTGTGAGACACCATCAATCGTGACGCTATTTGGAATAAATGTTGTACCGTTTGGAATTGGATCTGTTAGTACAATATTTATTGAGGGAACAGTGCCGTTATTTTGTAAACTAATTGTATACGTAATAACATCACCAATATCAACGAAAGTACGATTAGCAGATTTTGTAGGGTTAACTGTAGCGGTATTAACAGAGACTGTAGTAGGTGCTGTCGGTTCGGTTGTGGTAACCGGCGGTCTTGTTGGATCTGGCTGGTACGTATATGTCGTTGAAGCTTCGTTTGTAATAACACCGCCAGCTGGAATTTGTGTAACAAGAACTTGGAAAGATAGTGTTTTGGTTTCACCGGGATCAATTGTTCCAACTGGGATTCCTAGTGCGGGATTTGAATTTGGAACCGGTACATTATTTAAGATTACGCTATTCGGAATGAATGTTGTACCAGTAGGAATGGTATCAGTAAAAACTACATTTGTAGCAGGGATCGTACCATCATTAGTGAAAGTAATCGTATACGTAATAACATCACCGATATCAACAGTAGTTTTATCCGCCGTTTTAACAGGGTTTGTAATAGCGGTGTTAACAGGAGTAGTAGTAGGTGGTGTAGGGTTTGTTGTTGTAATAGCGGGTTTTGTTGAGTCAGGTTGATAGGTAAATGTTACATTTCCCACATTTCGAATGACTCCGTTTGCAGGGAGGGAGGTTACTTGAACTTGGAAAGTAACCGTTGATGTGGAGCCAGCTGCAATGGTTCCAACTTGTATGCTGCCAGATGGATTTACACCAGGTTGTACGGTACTATTTATTGTCACACTGTTTGGAACGAAAGTAGTTCCAGCCGGGATCGGATCAGTCACAATAACATTAGTTGCAGAAATATTTCCTGTATTCGGTAATGTAATCGTATACGTAATCATATCGCCAATATCGACAACTTGTGGACTAGCAGATTTTGTAGGATTTACAATTGCAGTTCGTACAGAAGTAGTTGTTGGAGGTGGTGTTGTCGTAGTTGTCGTTGGAGGTTCAGTAGGGTTCGGTTGCGACGTAAATGTTATATTTGCTTCGTTAGTAATCGTTCCATTAGCTGGAAGAGAAGTGACTTGAACTTGAAATGTGACAGTTGTAGTTTGACCAGCAGGAATTGTACCTAGCGGAATATTTGTTGGAGTTACGCCAGATTGTGCCGTTCCATTAACTGTAACACTGTTTGGAATAAAAGTAGTGCCAGTAGGGATAGGGTCGGTGATGGAAACATTTGTTGCTGAAGTATTACCGTTATTTGGAACAGTAATCGTATACGTAATGATGTCACCAATATTTACAATTTGTTGGTTTGCACTTTTAGTTGGATTTATGATAGTAGCATTAATTTGTGTTTCAACTATATTACTTGTAGAGTTTCTGTTAATTGGTGGTTGGTTTGGTGGATTATATTGAAAGCTTGAAGTTGCACTATTTGGAATAGGGTTTGGTGTAGGGAGAGTATTAACTTGAACTTGAAACGTAATTGTAGCATTCCCGTTTGCAGCAATCGTTCCTACATTTATTCCAGTAGCAGGATTATCTGTAGTAGAAGTACCATTAACTGTAACGCTACCCGGTACGAACGATGTGCCGGCAGGAGGCGTGTCTGTAATGATAACATTATTAGCAGCTAATGTGGCTTGATTTGTGGCTGTAATTGTATACGTAATCGTATCACCGATAGTAGCAATTGTTTTATCTACTGCTTTTGTTAATGCGACATTAGCTGTGAAAATGTCTGTATTAACAATATTGCTTGTTGTTGTACGTGTGATAGTGGGTGCGTTAGGTGCAGGTTGAAATTCGTATCCAAATGATGCTACGTTACTTGCGATTGGTGGGGTAGGGACACTTGTAACATCTACTTGAAAGGTAATTGTAACAGAGCCGCCAGCAGGAATGTTGCTAATGGGAATACCAGTAGCAGGATTTCCAGCTGTTGCAACGCCATCAATTGTAACGCTGTTTGGAACGAAAGTAGTGCCAGCAGGTATGGGGTCTGTAAATGTAACGTTTTGGGCAGGAAGTGTTCCGGTATTTTGGACAACGATTGTATAGGTTAAACGACTTCCTATTGTTGCTATTGCCATTAGATTCGTCCTTTCTGTCTAAATTTAAATCCGGTCAAGGCATCGAATATTTACAAACAGCATTATTTAATAATCTAGAAACAATACTATGTGTAAATATTAGTATAAAATGAGCTCGTCATTGCATCCTATTCAAATTTAAATGAATAGGAATAGGCAAAGGCTTTTTTTTTGCCCAAATTAGTCTGTGCATATACAAATGGAACTTTTTTTACTTGTTTGCATTAAATGAAATAGCGAATAAATATTTATCTTATATGGAAGGGGAGTGGAATTGTTGGCTTTTGTACAAACATATACGAAAACGGACTCTTTATTTATGGTACACACAGGGAATACAGTTGGCATGCGTGGTATTACAACAGCGACGGCGTATCAATACAATGCATTAATAACAAGCGATACAAATTTAAGTTTTGCAGGGGTTCCTTCTTCGGTAGATCCATTAACTTTTGCAGGAACGACAAATGATTGGACATTAAATGGTTCTTGGGCAAGGCTTAATCCTTCAGTAACAGACGTACCAGCAACAGCAACTGTAGACTTTGCTATGTTAGTTTGGCAAGGGACATTGAGTGCAACTGTGACAGAAACTGTAGTAAATAACAACATACCTACTTTACAAACACCGGATGGGGTCACTCATACAATTACGAGTGTTCCTGCATGGGGAGAGACGAGATCAAGCGGAACATTTCAAGGTACCATTTATACACGTGCTGCAAATGTAACAAATATTCTACAAGGGCTTTCAAATCGAGCAGCGGGGGATTATTTTGTAGAAAGGGTTCCCACGGCAAATCCTCCGACGCAAGGGACAGGCGTAGGATGGGCATTGGTTGTTGTATATCGCGATAATTCATATCCTATTAGGAATGTTAGTTTATATACTGGTTTACTCATTTCTACATTGGGTGAGACAGCAACGATTTCAAATTTTATCACTCCAGCTGTAGCGCCGGTTAATGCTCGTGTATTTACAATGGCAATTAATGGTGATACTGATGCGACAGGTGATAGATTTAACTTAAACGGTACGGGACTTTCAGGACCTAATAATTTAATAAACAACTTTTTTGCTTCACAGGTAAATAATTATTTAGGAAATTTAAATACAATCGGAAGTTTTGGGGATAGAAATATGCCAATTGGTACTTTTGCGACTAACCGTCGTGCGGAATTTGATGTGACAAATGTGCCTGCAAATGGCGTGTTAACAGCTGGATCCACTTCTACTACCGTGAATATCCCAAATACATTTGATTATATTTACGCTGGTGCTGTCGGTTTACAAATAGATTTAGCGGAGGCACGTTTAACTGCTACAAAATCAGTAATAGTAAGTTGAAAAATTGAAAACTTTAATAAAATTTTTTATCCTAATAGGAGTGAATTCTATTGGCTTTTGTTCAAGCTTACGGTAAAAACGATAACTTATTTATGATGCATACAGGCAATACGATGGGAATGCGAGGTACTGCTAATACAAACTTTGCTTATAATGCACTTATTACATTAAATACTGACACCACTTTCGGAGGGGTGCCTTCATCGACGGATCCAAATACATTTGGAGGTACGACAAATGATTGGACACTAGATGGTTCATGGGCTGAATTAAATCCATCAACTACTATCGTTCCAACTACAGCAGTTGTAGATTTTGCATTACTTGTTTGGTCAGGTGGGTTAGATACGGCTGTTACAACCGCTGTTGTTGATGCGAATCCACCAAATTTAGTTACGCCTGATGGAACGAGTACACAAGTGACAATAAATTCAGCATGGTCATCAGGAGGGACGAATTTACCTTTTATAGCCAATGTATATAATCGAGCAGCAGACGTTACATCTTTACTACAAGGGCTACCAAATCGCGCAGCAGGAAGATATAGTGTGACAAGATTACCTACGCGTCAGCCAGTTGGTTATGGTGCAGGATGGTCGTTGATTGTTGTATATCGTGATTCCTCATATCCGATGAGAAATGTGAGTTTATTTCCAGGTTTTTTATTATCAGGTACACCGCAAACCCTTTCTGGATTTTTTACACCAGCTACAGGGACGGTGACAGCAAGAGCTTTTGTAATGGCGGTAAATGGTGATCCGAATTTTACAGGTGATAATTTTCAATTGAACTCTGTGACATTAACAGGACCAAATAATCCAATAGGGAACTTTTTTAGAGGGCAAGTAAATGATATTAATGGAAATTTAAATACAATTGGTAGTTTTGCAGATCGGAATTTTTCTGGAACGACTACAACTGCAAATGCAAGAGCTGAGTTTGATATTACAAATGTAAATGCTACAGGTTCTATTGCACCAAATACGACATCTACACAAGTAAATATTACAGGTACCGGAGATACAATTTATACAAGTGCGGTTGGATTACAAATAGACTTGGCGGAGGCTAAATTAACAGCAGTAAAATCAGTAACTGTAAGTTAAAAAAGATTGCTATAAGTTAGCAATCTTTTTTATGAGAGGTATTTTGTTAGTAATGATTGATAGTTAGAATAATCAATCTCTTTTTCTTGTAGTTTTTTCACTAAAAATTTATGGTCGCGTTTTGGTGTAGCGATAATATATCCTTTAATAATTAAATCTTGTGTAATTTGAGAGGCTTTTTCTTGTAATGCAAGTTCTCCGATTTTTCCGGCAATTTTCGATTTAGCAACATCGCGAAATAGTTCTGGAACAGGACTTACGAGCTCTTCTAACAATTGTTTTTGTTCGTCATCCCACAAATGTCTAGTTTTATTAATATAGTGCTCTTCCCAATCTAAAATGGACATACCATCTTCTTTTGGTAATCGTTTCAGGAATTTTCTGAACATAAAATATCCACCGATAGACATAAGCCCTAATAAAATAACAGTCCATAGCACAATAAACCAACTGAACCATCCTTCGAGCAAATATATCCCCCCTTAATGATTGCGGTTTTCTATTATTCATATTATAAACAGTGAGATTCATAGAAAGCAAGAACGCTTGGTCATTTTGACTAAGCGTTATCATTTAAACAAAGTATAGTTGTTCCACACATAAATTATTATTATCATCTTCTACATATTCAATGATTAATGTGCCAACTTTACGATCTTTATCTTCAGTTGTGAAAATAGAGTAAGAAGTAAAACGTGCTGTTGATAGGCCGCTTATATGTGTAGGTAAAGAAATGTAGTCGTTATCGCGGAAGAATTCCATCAGTTCAATATCCTCAAATTCTTTTCGGTCAACTTGTTTGTTTGTATAGCGGCGTTGAAGTTGTTTTAAAGACTCATTCCAAGAAATTGCTTTTGTGTCGTATACCATTTTGTTCTATCTCCTTACTGTATGTAATCATTAAGAACATACGTTCTAATCTAGTATACTCTTTTTATTAGAAAAGGGAAAGCAAAAAATAATGTAAGCTTGGATTTCCAAGCTTACATTATTGATGCGTTCGTCATAATCTCTATTTTTTATTATAAGTTACATAAGAATAAGAAACAAGATGATATATATTTTGTTGATAGTTTTCAAGATTCTGTATATTATAGTTTTACTAAAGCGCAAGGGAATGAGAGGAATGGCATATGTAATTTCACTCCAAGGACCGATGGCAAGCGGAAAAACGACATTGGCTAAAAGGTTAGAGCGATGTGGGTTTTCAGTTATATATGAAAATCCTTATCCAATTGTAGAAAAGCGAAGAGTATTAAATTTGGATATGAATTCAAAAGAAGGGTTTATTTTAAATCAAAAAATGTTTATGGAAGCAAAAATAAAGGAGTTTCAAAATGTAAAAGATTCAGTTGTGATTTTTGATCGCGGGCCAGAAGATATTGAGTTTTTTACGCTCTTTTATCCAAAGATTATAGGAGAAGAGTGGGATATAGAAACTGCATTAAGAGATGAATTATATAAATTAAGAGAATGTCGTTCAGATGCTATTTTTTATTTAGATGGCTCGGAAAGTAATTTATATAATAGAAAAAATAATGATAGAACAAGAAACAGAAGTACATTTGAGGAGCAATTTAAATTAGTAGAAATGGAAAAAGACTGGTATAAACAATTTCCTGTAACTTATGTGGACACGAATAGATTAACAGTGGACGAATTAGAGATATATTTTATGAGATGGTTGAAGGAGAGAGGGCTGTGAAAAAAATACTTTTATTTGTATATCCTACATTTGCGGAGTTTGAAATTACGGTAGCAACGGCATTGTTGAAAAACAAATATGAAATTATTACAGCGAGTTTAACGAAAGAATTGATTATAAGTGAAACAGGTTTGAAAGTGCAACCACATATAGAATTAAGAGAAGTGCGTGTAGAAGAATATGAGGGGATTATTATTCCAGGCGGAGATGCGATACATATGAAGGATGCAGAAGTACTCTTTTCAGTTATCCGTCAATTTCATGAACAAGAAAAATTAGTAGCTGCTATTTGTGCTGGGCCGTATGCGCTAGCAAAAGCAGGCTTATGCAAAGAAATCTCATATACGGTGACTATGGACTACCAAAAATTAGATTGTTTTCCAGTAGAAAATTTTGTCTATGAAGAAGTTGTGCAACAATCAAATATTATTACAGCACAGGGGCATGCATTTGTACCATTTGGAATAGCGATTGCCTCTTATTTTGGAGTAACAAACGAACATAATATAAATTTTTACAGTGGTAAGGGGAATGTGATGATGGAGGAGCTTTTGCCTGAGAATGTATAAAAGCTAGCATTTGCTAGCTTTTTTCTTTTTGACATCGATAAATGGCTAACGTTTTCGGATCACGCCATATACCGTTATGAATTGCAGATTCAAACCTTTCAAGTAATTTTTCTTCAATTCGAAAATGAATATCTTTTCGCTTTGTCATTGAAAATTCGCTCCTTTGCATCTGTTAGTGAGACTATAGCATGCCTGAAAAAATTGTGTAAATCATTTGTGTACACAAATGGAGGAGATGAAAAAATTATTTGAATGTGAGTTTAAACTATTGACGATTTAACCGTTTTCATATATTCTTAAATTAAGAAATATTCAAATAATTAAAAGAAATGAGAGAGTCACATGCTTCTTCAAGGAACACATCGAATTGGTCGTATGGCCATGCTGTTGGCACTTGCGGATGAGAATGAAAGTCCTGTATTATCTATTCCAAAAGGTTGGAAGTATTGTACGGGGAAAGTGGGTTCGATGAATTCGCAAAAGGTTGTCGCAGCAATGGAAACAGCGGCTAAGAGCAACCAAGTTATTGAAACAGACGTTTACAGAGAAACACATGCACTTTATCACGCAATTATGGAAGCTTTGTACGGAGTGACGAGAGGTCAAATTCAGTTAGCAGACGTTCTTCGTACAGTAGGACTTCGCTTTGCGATTGTGCGCGGTACACCATACGACGGAAAAAAAGAAGGCGAATGGGTTGCTGTTGCATTATATGGAACGATTGGTGCACCTGTAAAAGGATCTGAGCATGAGGCGATTGGTTTAGGAATTAATCACATATGATTTGCCCATAGTCTATTAGTTAGAAGGGGGCCTTACTTTTTTAGGACAGAAGTCTGTCTTAAAAAGATAAGGTCCCCTTTTGCCTTTTTAAGGAGGAAAAACAATGATTACGTTAACAGGACACACATTGACAATTGAAGAAATGAAGAGGTTGTTACTTGAAGGAGAAGGTGTAACAGCTTGTCCAACTAGTATGCAAAAGGTGGCGGAGTGCCGCGAAGTTGTTGAGAAAATTGTAGAAGACGGAAAAGTCGTTTACGGTATTACAACTGGATTTGGAAAGTTCAGTGATGTGCTTATTCAAAAAGATGATGTAAAGGCACTTCAACACAATTTAATTCAGTCACATGCATGCGGGATAGGCGATCCATTCCCTGAAGAAGTATCACGCGGTATGTTAATTTTGCGAGCGAACACGATGCTTAAAGGCGTATCTGGCGTTAGACCGCTTGTTGTAAATATGCTTCTTGAGTTTGTAAATCGTAAAATTCACCCAGTCGTTCCGCAACAAGGTTCACTTGGTGCGAGTGGCGATTTAGCGCCTTTATCTCATCTTGCGCTCGTATTATTAGGCGAAGGTGAAGTGTTCTATAAAGGGAAACGCGTTCATGCGATGGTGGCTCTTACAGAAGAAGGTCTTGAGCCGATTGAACTTGAAGCGAAAGAAGGGCTTGCATTAATCAATGGTACGCAGGCGATGACAGCGCAAGGAGTTCTTTCTTATATAGAAGCAGAAGCAACTGCGTATCAAGCTGAATTAATCGCTTCAATGACAATTGAAGGGTTACAAGGCATTATTGATGCATTTGATGAAAATGTTCATAAAGCACGTGGTTATAAAGAGCAAGTGGAAGTAGCGAGCAGAATTCGTGACATCCTTCACGATAGTAAGTTAACAACAAAACAAGGAGAACTACGAGTACAGGATGCCTATTCACTTCGCTGTATCCCGCAAGTACATGGTGCTTCTTGGCAGGTTTTAAATTATGTGAAAGAAAAATTAGAAATTGAAATGAATGCAGCAACAGATAATCCGCTGATCTTTGATGGCGGAGAAAAAGTAATTTCGGGTGGGAATTTCCACGGTCAACCGATTGCGTTTGCGATGGACTTCTTAAAAGTAGGAATGGCGGAACTTGCAAATATTTCAGAGCGTCGTATTGAGCGTTTAGTAAATCCGCAATTAAATGATTTACCTCCATTTTTAAGTCCAGAACCAGGACTTCAGTCTGGTGCAATGATTATGCAATACGCAGCAGCGTCACTAGTTTCTGAAAATAAAACGTTAGCACATCCGGCGAGTGTTGATTCAATCCCGTCATCAGCTAACCAAGAAGATCACGTAAGTATGGGAACAATCGCTTCACGCCATGCACATCAAATTATTCAAAACGTAAGACGTGTTCTTTCAATTGAAATGATTTGTGCGATGCAAGCAGCAGAATATCGTGGTATTGAAAATATGAGTACAGTGACGAAGAGCTTCTACCATCAAGGTCGTCAGCAAGTGCCTTCTATTACAAATGACCGCATATTCTCAACAGATATTGAAAATATTGCGCATTGGTTAAAAACGAATTATTCGATTAAAGAAAGATTAGATGTAAACGCAGCACTATAAAATGAGAAAAGGGAGAGATTGAAATGGAAAAAGTAAAACAAACAATTCGCGCGCCAAGAGGTACTGAGTTACAAACGAAAGGGTGGGTTCAAGAAGCTGCACTTCGTATGTTAATGAACAATTTAGATCCGGAAGTTGCTGAAAAGCCAGAAGAATTAGTTGTATATGGCGGAATTGGCCGTGCAGCTCGTAACTGGGAAAGCTACAATGCAATTGTAGATTCATTAAAAATGTTAGAAAGCGATGAAACATTACTTGTTCAATCAGGAAAACCAGTTGCTATTTTTAAATCACATGAAGATGCGCCACGCGTTTTGTTAGCAAACTCAAACTTAGTACCGAAGTGGGCGAACTGGGATCACTTCCGTGAACTAGAGAAAAAAGGTCTTATGATGTACGGACAAATGACAGCAGGTAGCTGGATTTACATCGGAACACAAGGTATTTTACAAGGAACATATGAAACATTTGGTGAAGCGGCACGTCAACATTTCGGTGGTTCATTAAAAGGTACATTAACACTTACTGCTGGTTTAGGTGGTATGGGCGGTGCACAACCTCTTGCTGTAACGATGAACGGCGGTGTTGTTATCGCTATTGATGTTGATAAGCGCAGTATCGATCGCCGTATTGAAAAGAGATACTGTGATATGTATACAGAATCGTTAGAAGAAGCGTTAACGGTTGCGAACGAGTATAAAGAGAAGAAAGAACCGATTTCTATTGGTTTATTAGGAAATGCGGCAGAAATTTTACCAGAGCTAGTGAAGCGTAATATTACGCCAGATTTAGTTACGGATCAAACATCTGCTCATGACCCATTAAACGGCTATATTCCAGTAGGTTACACGTTAGAAGAAGCGGCAAAACTTCGTGAAGAAGATCCAGAACGTTACGTACAATTATCAAAAGAAAGCATGACAAAACATGTGGAAGCAATGCTTGCTATGCAAGCAAAAGGCGCAATTACATTTGATTACGGAAATAACATTCGCCAAGTTGCTTTCGATGAAGGTTTGAAAAATGCATTCGATTTCCCTGGATTCGTTCCAGCATTTATCCGTCCATTATTCTGCGAAGGAAAAGGACCATTCCGCTGGGTAGCACTTTCTGGTGATCCAGAAGATATTTATAAAACAGACGAAGTAATTTTACGTGAGTTCGCGGATAATGAGCATTTATGTAATTGGATCCGTATGGCTCGTCAGCAAGTTGAATTCCAAGGCCTTCCATCACGTATTTGTTGGCTTGGTTACGGTGAGCGTGCGAAATTTGGTCGCATCATTAATGAAATGGTTGCAAATGGTGAATTATCAGCACCAATTGTTATCGGTCGTGACCATTTAGATTGCGGATCAGTAGCATCTCCAAACCGTGAAACAGAAGCGATGAAAGATGGTAGTGATGCAGTAGCTGACTGGCCAATTTTGAATGCATTAATTAACAGTGTAAACGGTGCAAGCTGGGTATCTGTTCACCACGGTGGTGGCGTTGGTATGGGTTATTCACTTCACGCTGGAATGGTTATCGTTGCAGATGGAACAGAAGCAGCAGCAAAACGTATTGAGCGCGTATTAACTTCTGACCCTGGTATGGGTGTTGTTCGTCACGTGGATGCAGGGTATGACTTAGCTGTGGAAACTGCGAAAGAAAAAGGCGTTAATATTCCAATGATGAAATAAGGAGGAGAAAAACATGCTGGACACTTTACTAATAAATATCGGTCAATTGCTAACAATGGATCAAGAAGATGGCTTGTTAAGACGGGAAGCGATGAACACGCTTCCTGTTATCGAAAACGGTGCGGTTGGAATTGAAAATGGTGTAATCACTTTCGTTGGAACAGCAGAAGAAGCAAAAGGACTTCAGGCGAAAGAAGTTATTGATTGTGGCGGGAAAATGGTTTCTCCTGGTCTTGTTGACCCGCATACTCATCTTGTATTTGGTGGATCTCGTGAAAATGAAATTGCACTAAAACTACAAGGAGTTCCGTACTTAGAAATTTTAGAACAAGGCGGAGGTATTCTTTCAACTGTAAATGCAACGAAACAGGCGTCGAAAGAAGAACTTGTTCAAAAAGCGAAATTCCATTTAGACCGTATGCTATCTTTCGGAGTTACAACTGTAGAAGCGAAGAGTGGTTACGGATTAGATGATGAGACAGAATGGAAACAATTAGAGGCAACTGCACAATTACAAAAAGAGCATCCCATCGATTTAGTTTCTACATTTTTAGGTGCTCATGCAGTTCCGAAAGAGTATAAAGGTAGATCGAAAGAATTTTTACAATGGATGTTAGACCTACTACCAGAAATGAAGGAGAAGCAATTAGCTGAATTCGTTGATATTTTCTGTGAAACAGGCGTGTTCTCTGTTGAAGAGTCGAAAGAGTTTTTATTAAAAGCGAAAGAGCTTGGCTTTGACGTGAAAATTCATGCAGATGAAATTGATCCTCTTGGTGGTGCGGAAGCAGCGGCTGAAATTGGTGCAGCATCAGCCGACCATTTAGTTGGTGCTTCTGATAAAGGAATTGAAATGCTTGCAAACTCTAATACAGTAGCCACTTTATTACCAGGAACAACTTTCTATTTAAATAAAGAAAGCTTTGCCCGCGGTCGTAAAATGATCGATGAAGGTGTTGCAGTTGCGTTAGCTACAGACTTTAACCCAGGTAGCTGTCCAACTGAAAACATTCAGCTTATTATGAGCATCGCAATGTTGAAGCTGAAAATGACACCAGAAGAAGTTTGGAACGCGGTAACAGTTAACTCTTCTTATGCTATTAACCGAGGCGATGTAGCTGGGAAAATTAGAGTTGGTCGTAAGGCAGATTTAGTTTTATGGGATGCTTACAATTATGCTTACGTACCGTATCATTACGGCGTAAGTCATGTAAATACAGTATGGAAGAATGGTAATATCGCATATACAAGAGGTGAACAATCGTGGAGCACGGCCACTATTTAAAGAAGAATGCAAAGTTTATCGATCGTGAAGTGACGAAATGGAGTGAAATGATTAAAGATTGGGAGGAAGGCGTGGAAATATTCGGTGCTGCCTTAATTGGAGCACCCCTTTCTAAACCATCTATTAGTCATTCAGGAGCAAGTTTTGCGCCAAAAACGATTCGTGCGATGTTGGATGCATATAGCACGTACGCGATTACAGAAGAACACGATATGAAAGAAAGTGTTTTATATGATTGCGGCGATATTACGATGCATGTGACGGATATAAAAGAAAGTCATAACCGAATTGCGAAAACAGTTGGTCATGTAACGAAAGTAAATCCGAACATGATACCAATCGTTCTTGGCGGGGATCACTCAATTAGTTTTCCGAGTATAACAGGATTTGCAAACAGTAAAGGAAAGGTCGGGATTATTCAATTTGATGCCCATCATGATTTACGTAATTTAGATGATGGTGGTCCGTCAAATGGTACTCCGTTCCGTAGTTTACTAGAAAATGATATTATTACAGGAAAACAACTCGTTCAAATCGGAATTCGTAATTTTTCAAATGCACGAGCGTACCATGAATATGCAAAAGAACACGGTGTGACAGTTTATACAATGAAAGATGTACGAGAGCGAGAAATCAAAGATATTATTATAGAAAGTATTGAAGTATTAAGAAAGCAAGGCGTGACCTCTATTTACATTTCTCTTGATATGGATGTACTAGATCAAGCATTCGCACCAGGTTGTCCAGCGATTGGTCCTGGTGGAATGGACAGTACGACTTTACTTGATGCGATTGAATTGCTTGGTAAAGAACCGCTTGTGCAAGGGATGGATATAGTAGAGATTGATCCAACCCTTGATTTTAGGGATATGACGAGCCGAGTAGCTGCGCAAGTAATTATGAGTTTTCTTTTAGCGAGAGAAACAGTCCGTAAGCAGGTTAGTGTATAGACGGAAAAGTAGATTTTTATTTATGCCTTATCAAAAACACATTACTACTCAAATGTAGTAATGTGTTTTTATGTTAAAAGAGAATGAATGTGTGTGGAAATGTTAATAAAATTGCGCTTTTTATAGTGTATTGTGTGAATTAAATTTCTTGCTTTTGAAGTGTTGACGTGTAAAATAATTTTATGATAAAATAAAAATTTTGCTAAAAAATAGAATGTGTGTTAAGATTGAGAAGGTTACCATATATGGAGGTGGATTATTTGTTTCAAATTGGCGATAACATTGTTTATCCAATGCACGGAGCAGGTATAATTAAAGCCATAGAAGAGAAGGAAATCGCAGGGAAAAAACAACAATATTATGTTATAAAAATGTCGGCTAGTAATATGGAAATAATGATTCCTGAAGGTAAAATATTGAATTCAAATATACGACCAGTAACGGATATCACGGCATTAATACACATAATGGATATTTTTCAACATGGAGAATCAGATAGATTACTTACGTGGAAACAAAGGTATAAATTGAACACTGATAAAATAAAAACGGGTAAAATGCAAGAAGGCGCTGAAGTTGTGCGCGATTTAATGCGTATACAGAAAGAAAAAGCACTTAATGCAAGCGAAAAGAAAATGTTAGATAATGCACATGAATTTTTGATTAGTGAACTAGGATTAATTGAAGGTATCACAGAAAATCAAATAAAAAGCTTTTGTTAAGATTTATTACAAATAATGTATTATGTCCCAAAAAAGATTTTGAGTTTTTTGGGAGCATAATTATAGAAAATTAATCCTTTCAAAGACATTCAACTCTTTCAAACCACTTTTAGAGCATTAACCTCTTTTGTTATTACTACAATCAAATCCATTTTTATTTTTTAATTCTTTACGAATGTTCGAAGTTTAATGAAATAATTCGATAGAATAGTTACTTGATTTTTGCAATCCTGATTCACACTGGCACGGACAAGGAGCCGTAAGGATGAAAGAGAGGTAGGGCTTTCATTGTTTTAGGTTTATAAGTTATTATTTTTAGAAGAATACTGAACTATTTTCACTTCTATTGATAAGGGATTCTTTATATTAAAGAGATAAAGAAATTGACAGCCATATATGATCAACTAAAAAAGGTTTCCTACTAAGGAAACCTTTTTAATTTTATTTATAGCATTCTATTTGTTTGATATTCGAATGTTTTGTGGTTAGAGCGTATAAATTGACGTTACTATCTAAAAGTAAGTATGATGCGATTATAGTGAGAATATTTTTAGGGGGAAGAAAAATGACAAATTCAAATAAGAAAGCGGCAAGTATTTATGAAGGAACAAATGTAAACGCTTGGGGATCTTTTGAAAATATTGAAGAAACGAAGTTGTTTGATCAGATTCAAGTCGGAGCTTGGTCTCTTCGTAATCGCATAGCAATGGCACCGATGACGAGATGCTTTGCAGACAATGAAACTGGAGTAGTTGGTGCTGATGTAGTGGAGTACTATAGAAAGCGTGCTGCTGACGGAGTTGGATTAATTATTACAGAAGGAATTGTCATTAGTCCGAGAGCGAAAGGGAATCCAGGAGTACCAGGGATTTATACGCAAGAACAAATCGACTCTTGGAAACCTGTTACAGAGGCAGTACATAAAGAAGACGGGACGATTATTGCTCAAATATGGCATGTTGGACGTATGAGTCATCACGAAATAATTGGTGGGCAAATGCCGCAAGCGCCTTCTGCAATCGCTGCAGAAGGGAATGTTCCGCGTTTTCGTAAACCATTTGATACACCAGAAGCAATGACGATACAAGAAATACAAGAAGTTATCAGTCAATACGCACAAGCTGCGAAAAACGCGATCGAAGCTGGGTTTGATGGGGTAGAAATTCACGGTGCACACGGATATTTAATTGATCAATTTACTTATGAGTTTGCTAATAAGCGTACTGATAAATATGGCGGTGACTTAAAGCAAAGGTTAACGTTTATGAAAGAAGTAACTGAGGCTGTAATAGAAGCAGTTGGAGCTGATAAAACACTTCTTCGTTTCTCTGCTTTTAAAGGGGATAATCCTACTTATATGTGGGAAAACCCTGAGCTGGCAATTGAAACATTCGTAAATATGTTTAAAGAAGTTGGATTAACGATGATTCACCCTTCAACGATGAATTATACGCAAGTGATTGCTGACGGAAAGAATTTTCATCAATTAGTAAGAAAATATTGGGATGGTACGATTGTTGGAGTTGGTAATTTAAATCCGAAAGAGGCAGAAGAAGCACTGCAAGAAGGAACAATTGACGTAGCTGCATTCGGAAGACCGTTAATTGCTAATCCAGATTTTGTTCATCGAATTAAACATGCTGAAAGTTTAGTTGAATATGACGCGAAAGAGCATCTTGCTACATTAATTTGAATAAAGATAAAAGGAGAACACATGGAGTGTTCTCCTTTTATTATGGAATTTCATAGGGGGAAGCGAGATGAGTGAAACGCTACTCGTTATTATTAGTATATTACTATTATTAATGTTGCTTTTAATCGTCTTTTTTATTATCACATTTTTTATAAAAAAACGGACGCATCATTCTATTTTAAAATTACATCCATACTTAGGAAGAATGCGTTACTTACTGGAAAAGATAGGGCCGGAATTCCGACAATATTGGTTTGATCACGATACAGATGGAAAACCTTTTTCACGCTACGATTTTCAAAGTGTTATGTTTTTAGCGAAGTATCGCTCTGAAATACTTGGTTTTGGGTCGAAACGAGATTTTGAAGCATCTGGTTATTATATTGCTAATACGTTGTTTCCGGTATTAACAGAAGAATTAAGTGTGAACGTAACGCAAGAACGTGAAGGGAAAAAGTATGTGATTCATAAAGAAGGATTATTTTCACGGAGAGAAAAATTGACAGCGGATACAACGAATCTTTGGTTATACGAAGAAGACGATGCAATTATCGTCGGCGAAAATTGTAAATATCCGTGGAAACTGTATGGCATGTTTGGGGCATCAGCAACTTCTTACGGTGCGATTGGCGAAAATTATATTTTAGCGAGCGGCTTTGGAGCGAAAATGGCAGGCGGATCGTGGATTAATACTGGTGAAGGTGGCGTTATTCCAGAACATTTACATACAGGGGCGAATATCGTTGCGCAAATTGGTCCAGGACTATTTGGATACCGTGATGAGGACGGGAATTTTTCAATGGAGAAATTTATGGAGAAAGTGAAAGAAAGTAATATTAAAGCATTTGAATTGAAATTTGGGCAAGGTGCGAAAATACGTGGTGGTCATTTAGAGGGGCAAAAAGTAAATGAGAAAATTGCTTCTGTTCGGAATGTACGAGTAGGAGAGACGATTAATTCTCCGAATCGATTTTCATTTTTGAACAATGCGGCAGATACACTTTATTTTATTCAGCGTTTGCAAGAAACTGGCGGGAAACCAATCGGTATGAAAATTGTAATTGGACAGCAGCAGCCGTTGGAAGATTTATTTAAAACGATGAAAGAGTTAAATATCTATCCGGATTTTATTACAATTGACGGTTCAGAAGGTGGATCAGGAGCAACATATAAATCGATGGCAGATAGTATGGGGATGCCGCTTATTCCAGCGTTACTGACATGTATTGATACAGCGAATCAGTATGGTGTTCGTGATAAATTCAAAGTGTTTGCCTCGGGGAAATTAATTACACCAGATAAAGTGGCAATTGCTTTAGCGATTGGTGCAGATGCTGTAAACTCGGCACGTGGTTTTATGATGGCAAGCGGTTGTATTATGGCGCTTCAATGTAATTCTGGCCAATGTCCATCTGGTGTTGCCACGACGAATCCGCACTATCAAAAAGCGTTAGATCCGTATGAGAAGAAGTGGCGAGTTATGAATTATATTATTAGTATGAGATATAGTTTGTTTTCGTTAGCAGCAGCAGCGGGAGTAAAGAGTCCACGTCATTTAAAGAGAGATCATATTGTATTTAAAGATGAGATGGGGCGGATAGTTCCTCTCTCAGAATTGTTTCCTACTAGTAAATAGAAGTAAGCTATGTTTAATAGATTAAAAGTCATACATTTGTATGGCTTATTTTTATTAAAAAAATAGGTGTTTTATTTTCTGAATATTTTTACTTTAATTCTTTTTAAAAACCGGGTAATCCACTGGGATAAAGGCGTTTATGAAGGTTTTCACATGCAGTAAAAAACACCTGTTCACTTGAAAGAACAAAAAATGTTTGTTAAGGTAGGGAACCATAAGCGAAAACAAGAAAATAGAAAAAGTCATTTTTCGAAATTTTGAATGGCTTATGTAACTAAGGGAGAGATTTGGTGAAGATTGAGATTATGGTTTCGCTTGCTATTTATATGGCAGGTATGTTGTATATCGGTTATTGGTCTTATAAGAAGACATCCGATTTATCAGATTATATGTTAGGCGGAAGGGGACTCGGTCCAGCAGTTACAGCTTTATCAGCTGGTGCTTCTGACATGAGTGGTTGGATGCTAATGGGATTACCTGGTGCGATGTATGCGACAGGGTTATCAAGTGTATGGATTGCGATAGGTTTATTAATAGGTGCTTATGCAAACTATTTAATTCTTGCCCCGCGTTTGCGAACGTATACAGAAGTGGCTAATGATTCAATTACGATTCCAGACTTTTTAGAGAATCGATTTAAAGATCGTACGAAAATACTTCGTTTTGTCTCCGCTATCGTCATTTTAGTATTTTTCACATTTTATGCGTCGGCTGGTTTAGTATCAGGTGGACGTTTGTTTGAAAATTCTTTCAACCTTGATTATAAAATTGGTTTATTTGTAACTGTCGGTGTCGTAGTTGCTTATACACTATTCGGTGGTTTTTTAGCAGTAAGTTGGACCGACTTTGTGCAAGGGTGTATTATGTTTATTGCTCTCGTATTAGTACCAATTGTTGCTTTTACAGATGTCGGTGGTGTAACAGAGACATACAATACGATTAAGCAAGTTGATGCATCGCATTTAGACATGTTTAAAGGGACCACAATTCTTGGTATTATTTCCTTTTTAGCATGGGGCCTTGGGTATTTTGGTCAACCACATATTATTGTCCGCTTTATGGCAATTACCTCTATTAAAGATTTGAAAACTTCTCGTAGAATCGGTATCGGTTGGATGGCGATTTCCATTATAGGTGCAATGCTTACTGGCTTGGTTGGTATCGCCTACTATGCTAAAAATAATGGGACATTACAAGACCCAGAAATGGTCTTTGTAACATTCTCAAACATTTTATTCCATCCGTACATTACTGGGTTTTTATTGTCAGCTATATTAGCTTCTATAATGAGTAGTATTTCCTCGCAATTACTTGTTATTTCAAGTGCAGTAACGGAAGATTTCTATAAAACATTTTTCCGTCGTAACGCAAGTGATAAAGAACTTGTATTTATCGGTAGACTGTCAGTTTTAGTAGTAGCTATGATCGCAGTTGTTTTAGCGTATCATCCAAGTGATACAATTTTAACACTCGTCGGTTATGCTTGGGCAGGATTTGGTTCAGCATTCGGACCTGCCATTTTATTAAGTTTATATTGGAAAAGAACGAACAAATGGGGCGTTCTTGCTGGGATGATTGTTGGTGCAGTAGTTGTAATTACTTGGGTACAAATTCCAAGTTTAAAAGCGACTATGTATGAAATGGTACCTGGATTCTTCTGTAGCTTATTAGCTGTGATTGTCGTAAGTTTAGTAACGAAAGAACCAGTTAAAGCAATTCATCGTGAATTTAATGAGATGGAAGCAGTGCTGGAAGAAGAAACGAAATGATTTGAAAAGGGAGTAAACGGTGAATAGTGTTTACTCCCTTTTCATTTTAAATGAAATAAGTAACTTGTTGACAAAGAAAAGTAAGTAACTTATAATAAGTGTTAAGTTCGAGGTAAATGATATTCTAAATCACGTTTTATCCCACTTTAATGGGCGGTAAGCCCCCCACTGATTATGGTATTAAAGTGAGTAAATTTTTCGGAAACTATCTTGAAATCGAGATAATTTCGATAAGTTAAACGTTAATGTGTAATTTTATAATTAATATCTCGAATTCGAGATAAAATTATCATGACGGATTTTACTAGGCAGTATGGACAAAATGAATAATGAATTTTAATGTAAAGCAATTTTTATAATAGAATAAAAAGGAGTGGACGAAATGGAAAAGAAAACAATGGGAATTCATCACATTACAGCAATCGTAGGACATCCACAAGAAAATGTAGATTTTTACGCTGGTGTGTTAGGTTTACGTTTAGTAAAACAAACAGTGAATTTTGATGATCCAGGTACGTACCATCTTTATTTTGGTAATGAAGGAGGAAAACCGGGAACAATTATTACGTTTTTCCCATGGGCAGGTGCTCGTCAAGGAGTTATTGGTGACGGTCAAGTAGGAATCACTTCTTATGTTGTACCAAAAGGGGCAATGCAGTTTTGGGAAAATAGATTAGAAAAATTCGATGTTTCGTATACAAAAATGACTCGATTTGGAGAGCAGTATTTAGAATTTGATGATCCACATGGTTTGCATATAGAATTAGTAGAAAGAGAAGAGGGTGAATTA
Source organism: Bacillus sp. CD3-5 (assembly GCF_006349665.1). Classification (NCBI taxonomy): domain Bacteria; kingdom Bacillati; phylum Bacillota; class Bacilli; order Caryophanales; family Bacillaceae; genus Bacillus; species Bacillus sp. CD3-5. Next base: position 64,545 of record NZ_VEPX01000015.1, read on the forward strand.
AATAATTGGACTTTTGGAGAAGTTACGCCAGAAGTAGCAATTAAAGGATTTGGTGGTGCAGTTCTTTTATCAACGCAGCCTCAAAAAACAGCCGAACTGTTAGAGCACGTTATGGGTCTTGAGAAAATTGGGGAAGAGGGCGAATTTGTTCGATTCCGTTCTTCTGCTAATATTGGAAATATTATTGATTTGAGATTATCGACAATTGGTCGTGGCCAAATGGGCGTTGGTACAGTGCATCATATTGCTTGGAGAGCGAGTGACGATGCTGATCAGCTAGACTGGAAAGAGCATGTGTCCCGTTTTGGATACCACGTAACTCCTGTACAAGATCGAAATTATTTTAACGCAATTTATTTTAGAGAACACGGTGAAATTTTATTTGAAATTGCAACAGATCCCCCTGGTTTCGCTCATGATGAATCGTTAGAGACGATGGGTGAGGAATTAAAGTTACCGGAACAATATGAAAAACATAGAAAACAGATTGAACAAACGCTTTTACCATTTGAAGTGAGACATTTAGATTAAAGTGATTGAAAGGGGAAAAGGATTATGATGAAACATATTTTTCAAAAAGGAAAAGATACGTCAAAACCAGTATTGCTATTACTTCATGGTACAGGAGGTAATGAATTAGATTTATTACCACTTGCAGAAATAATTGATCCGGAAGCATCTGTATTAAGTGTTAGAGGAAATGTATTAGAAAATGGCATGCCACGTTTCTTCCGTAGATTGGCAGAAGGCATTTTTGATGAAGAAGATTTGATTTTCCGTACGAAGGAATTAAATGAGTTTTTAGATGAAGCTTCAAAAGCATATGAATTTGATAGAAATAACATTGTAGCTATCGGGTATTCAAATGGAGCAAACATTGCGGCAAGCTTATTATTCCATTACGAAAATGCGTTAAAAGGTGCTGTGCTTCATCACCCAATGGTGCCTAGAAGAGGAACACAATTGCCTAATTTAGCTGGGAAATCCGTGTTTATTGCTGCTGGGACAAATGATTCAATTTGTTCATCTTCTGAGTCAGAGGAATTGAAGCTACTATTAGAAAATGCAAACGCTAATGTAACAATGCATTGGGAAAATAGAGGACATCAATTAACGATGGGTGAAGTAGAAAAAGCAAAAGAATGGTATGGAAAAACAGTTCTATAAGTATAAATAATAAAAGAAGCATCTGCTAACGATTAGCAGATGCTTCTTTTATTATTTAAGACTGGATTGCAAGGTGAGGTGAAGAAAGTGGTAGGTGAATATCAACGACCGTACCTTTATTTAATTCACTTGAAATGTGTAATTTACCATGATGTTCTTCAATTATTTTGTAACACATCATTAATCCTAGCCCTGTGCCTTTTTCTTTTAAACTATAAAACGGTTCGCCTAAACGGGAGATACGATCTTCTGGGATACCGCAACCTTCATCGATGATCCGTATTAAGATGAAATTACCCTCTAATGGTTTTGTTTGGATGAAAATATTTCCGCCATTTGGCATTGCTTCAATCGCATTTTTTAATATATTTATAAAAACTTGTTTTAATTGGTTACCGTCACATTGAATATCATATACGTAATCAAAATGGTCCATAATGATATGAACGCTGTGCATAATAGCAGTCGGTAAAATAAATGTAACTACCTCTTCAATTAAAGTTTGTATGTTACAAGTTTGGATTGCTAATACTTGTGGTTTAGACATCGCCATAAATTGACTCGTGATAGATTCCATCTGTGAAATTTCACTTAACATAACATCGATATACCACTTCTGCTCCTCATTTATTTCAGGGAGTAGCAATGTTAGAAAACCTTTTAGAGAAGTGAGTGGATTTCGAATTTCATGAGCAATTCCAGCTGTCAGTTGTCCGACTACGGCGAGCTTTTCAGATTTTCGTAATAACTTTTCCGTTTCCTTTAGCTCAGTAATATCTCTTCCCATTACGATAAGACCTTTACGGGAGCCGTCAGGGTGATAGAGAGGAACCTTCGATATACTTAAGATTAGGTCGAAATCATCTCTATGAATAATAAATTCTTCACCATGAAGAATTTGTCTTTGTTGCCATGCTAATTCATCGACTTCTTCACAATGTAAAAAAGCTTCTCGGTACGCTTCATTATATTGAATGAGTTCACTATCTTTTTTTCCGTGGTAAGGTACATGATGGAAATTGAAGCAAGAAAGTGCGTAGTCATTTGCCTCAAGCCAGCGCCCTTCATGATCTTTAAATATAACAAATGCAGGCATGGAGTTTACTAATGTACGCAACCTCTTCTCACTTTCTTTAAGCTTTTTCTCAATTCTTTCTGATTTTTCAAGAGGCTTCATAATGGCATATACGCCAGTTAGACGATTTTGGACAAAAATAGGAACTAGTTTTGTCACGACGTCTAATAAAAATCCATTTTTATGATAAATAGATAATATATACTCGTGCTGATTATCAGCTTTAGTGTTCTTTATATTTTGTAATACTTGCTCAGAAATATGAGCTTCTAAAATAGAGGTAATGCTTTTTCGTTCTAATTCTGAAGAAGTGTAACCTAGTGTTCTTTCGGCAGAAGGATTAGTGTGTATAATAATTCCTTCTAAATTTAATGAAATAATACTATCAGGATTGTGTTCGAACAGAGATGCATACATTTCTGTTAATGAACGATCTTGTATATGGTTCCGTAAACGTCTAGAAATGTTCGGATGACGTTTTCTTTGAGTTGATGAATATTTTTTACGACTCATAATAGTTCCTCCGTACAAATAGCATCTAAAAAGATTTGTCTATTCATAACTATAATATAGATGTAATGTGTATTTCTATAAAAAATGGAAGTTATATAATAAATTTTGTTTTCTTTATTTTGGAAAAGTGCGTATAGGGTGGTAATAAGGGGAGCTTATATTGTTTTATAAATCATTTGTAAGTTACAGGAGTAGGTTTTCCTTATAACATTAGGGTAGAAGAGGGGGAGAGAAAATGAGAAATTATATTCAAGGTATCGATCATGTACAAGTAGCTGCGCCTGTAGGGTGTGAAGAAGAAGCGCGAGAGTTTTATAGTAATAAAATTGGTATGGAGGAAATCCCAAAGCCAGAGGAATTAAAGAAGCGCGGTGGGTGCTGGTTTAAGTGTGGAAATCAAGAGATTCATATCGGAGTTGAGCAAAACTTTACCCCAGCTAAAAAGGCACATCCGGCTTTTTATGTTTTAAAAATAGATGAATTTAAACAAGCGTTAATACAGCAAGGCATTGAAGTAATAGATGATCATGCACGACCAGATGTAATTCGATTTTATGTGTCAGATCCGTTCGGAAATCGAATTGAATTTATGGAAAATAAAAACTAGGTGGAAATCCACCTAGTTTTTTAACCTTTTCTAAACAATCCTAATACTTCAACCGTTTCTGTAATGTTAACGAATGCATGAGGGTCAATTTCAGAAATTGTTAATTTCATACTTGCTAATTCTTCACGAGAAACGACTGTCATAAGTACACGTTTCTTTTCGCTAGAATAAGCACCTTCGCCATCAAGTAATGTAATGCCACGTACAACAGTTGAAAGAAGTTGTTTTTTCATTTTTTCTGCTTCATTTGTTACAATCATAAGTGTAACCTTCCGATGTTTCGTATGAATAGCATCAATAACTTTACCAGTTACATAAATCGAAAGTAAGCTTGTAAGAGCAACATCCCAAGTGAAGAAGAATCCTGCAATGATTACAACGACTGCATTTAAAACAATAAGGAATCCGCCAAGTTTAATATCTCTTTTGCGAGACAACAACATACCGATAATATCAAATCCACCAGTTGATCCATTACAGTTAAAAACAAGACCGATACCAGCTCCGGCAATAACACCACCAAAGATAGATGATAAAAGTGGATCTGTTGCTACGACTTTCACTGGAACATAGTATAATGCAACAGATAATACAATCACAGAGATAATCGTGTTAAAAATGACTTTTTTTCCAAGACCTATGTATCCTAAAATAAGGATAGGTAAGTTTAATACAAAGTTAATAATACCTGTGTTTACAGGAGTTACAATCCCTAAAATAATAGCAATTCCGCCAATTCCACTACTTAAAATTTTGTGGGGGATAAGGAAAAGATTAAAGGCAATCGCAATAATAATAGAACCAATAATAACACCAAGAAATCTGACCATCTCTTTCCCGTCCTTCACTGAAAAATTCATATTATTTCAAGATTATATATGATATTGAAAGTTTTGGGTAAAAACAGTTTATTTCGGAAAATTAGATTAATCAAAAGAATTTGAGTATTTTATCATTTGGAAGGGGATACAGTTATGAAGATAAAAACATATCAACAGAAAAGCCCGTTGAAGCAAGAATGTGAGGATTCTTATTTTTGTAATGAAGAAAAAAAGATTTATGGTGTATGTGACGGCGCAACACCACTTGTCCCGTTTCGTGATGAAAAGGGACATAATGGAGCATACATCGCTTCACATTTATTTGCAAGTTATTTTAATTCATTTCGCGAAAATCATAGTTTACAAGTTGCTGTTGCAAAAGCAAATGAAGCATTGCAAAGAAAAATGTTAGCATATGGAGTAGATACGAGAAAGAAAGAGCATTTGTGGTGCACATGTATCGCGGCAGTCCAAATAGTTGGTGAGAAAATTGAATATGCACAATTAGGGGACTGTATGATTGTTGCAATACTTCAAAATGGAACGATGCAAGTATTAACGAAAGACACGGTCGAAGGAATTAGTAAACGAGCAAAAAAGAAAAGAGAAGAAGATCGTAAAGAAGGGGTATCTGTACCAGAAGAACATGTTTTTCAAGATGTGCGAGAACAGTTAAAATATAATCGTTATCTTGCAAATATGCAGGGGGGGTATTCCGTTGCAAACGGAATGAAAGAAGCGATTCATTATTTACAGCATGGGGAATTACATATAGATGAAGTAAGCGGGGTTTTTATTTGTTCAGACGGATTATTCCACCCAGATTGGTCACTCGAACAAACTGTTGCATATATAAGAAAGAATAGTATAAATGAATATGTAGCAATTATTGAAGAACTAGAAGGGGAAAAGAGAATAAGACCAGATGATAAAACAATTATGATTATTGAATTGTAAGGGAGGATGTTCAAATGGAAATTAAATGTGTTAATTTAACATTTCAAGATGAATTAGTTCCTTTAGAAAAAGTAAATAAACTGATTATCCACCACACATCCGAAGATGGATGGGATGTGTATAAAACACATGAATTTCATCAAAAAGTAAGAGGGTGGAGCGGGATTGGTTATAATTATTTTATCGAAGCAGATGGAACTGTAGTCGAAGGACGTGGTTTACATATTGGAGCGCATGCGAAAGATAATAATAGAGATACAATTGGAATATGTATGACGGGTAATTTTGATAAATATGATCCAACTACCGCACAAATGAATGCATTATATTCTTTATGTAAAATGTTTATGAAGCAGTTTGCTATAAAGAAAGAAAATATACTCGGTCATAGAGAGCTAGAAGGAGTTACAAAAACTTGCCCTGGAAAGCGTTTTTCTATGGTAGAGTTAAGAAACGTACTATCCTAAATATAGAGGAGTAATAAATGATGATGAATATAAAAATACCAAATGATAAAAAAGAAGAGCTAGTAGCACAAATTCAGCAATTTTTCGTTGAGGAAGATTTAGATGAAATTGGACGCTTCCAAGCAGAGCGTTTAATAGAAGAAATGATTAAATTAGTAGGACCATTTGCATACAATCAAGCGATTGGAGATGCTAGAAAGCTTGTAACAGAGAAATTATCTAATATTGAAGAAGATTTGTATGTGTTAGAAAAAAGTGAAGGGAAGTAAACTTCCGTCAATTATAAAATAAGTGTTATGTCACGGCCTTTTTCGATGTTTTATTTGGAAAAGGCCGTGACATTTTTTTATTGTCATCAGGAAAATAATGAAACTTATTCCTCTATCTCGTACTCCATTCTTTTGCCATTTCATCATGATATGCTTCTGTCCAATGATATGGTTGCAACTCTTTTAAAGGTTTAAAAATAATATCTTGTTTAGCATTTGTAATCGCACACTGTACTTCTGGTCCCCAATAAAATAAACGTTCTTGGCATACACCACAAGGCGAGAGTACCTTTAATTCAGAATGCTCATTTTCTCTCGCAAGACAAATAGAATGTGTAACTTTCTTTTGAAATTTATGAGCTTCTAAAATTGCACCTGTTTCCATACAAAGTTCTGTTGAAGCATTTATTACGCCTGGAGCAACACTTGTATAAATTGTTCCATCTTCTACACGAATCGCTGCGGCTCCACCCCAATCGTTTGGATATCTTTGTTCAATTAACTGTTTCACCACATCATATAATTGTTGCTCAATATTCAATTTCTTTTCCTCATTTCTGCCCAAATTCAGGTTTGTTATTTCGAAATATTCTTTCTTTTATCATAATAGCATAAACAAAAAAATGGAATGAACATTTAATTTCAAGCCATCTTTTTGCCAAAAGGAACGTTTTTTTATAAAAAGATTGAGATTAAAAATATATAATCTTAATTTTATCTTTTTTTAATAATTTGTTTATGGGCAATTTATAGTTGTTATTTATAATTCCTATATATAGCAGCTATTGATACTACAAATAAGAAATTTGGATGTGTAACACTTTGTATTCCATTAGCTGTAATCAAAATTTATAACATAAATTGCGCACATAGAATCTTCTTTTGAAAGAAAAGTTGTGTAATTATTTGTTAAATGAAGGAAGGGATTGGGAAGCTATGAATAAAACAATTTTAAAAACATGTATCATATCAGCAGTTTTAGGTGGAAGTCTATTAAGTGAAACGACTGGAGAGGTGAAAGCAGAAGTAGTTACACCAAACACGAATCATACTGGGGTATTCAAAGATGTTCCAAAGGGGCACTGGGCATATGAGGCGATTCAGCAATTAACAGGCGAGAAAATCATTTTCGGCTATGATGATGGGAGATTTGGTTTTGGAGATAACGTGACACGTGAACAAGTTGCAGCTTTACTATATCGTTATTTTAATTTGGCAGAAGAGAAAAATTATGAGAATCCATATGGGGACGTAAGTGAAGAGTCGACAAGCTATATAAAGGAAATCTTGTCTTTAACAGAAATGGGCGTTTTTAAGGGTGACGAGCACGGGAACTTTAGACCGAAGGCATCCTTAACACGTGCAGAAATGGCACAAGTTCTTACAAATGCTTTTCATTTAAAGGCAAAGAGTAATCATACTTTTAATGACGTTTCAACGAACTCATGGGCAAGCAATGCCATTAGTGCTGTTCAAACAAATAATATTGCAAAAGGAGTAGGCGGAGGGAATTTTGCTCCAAATATGGATGTGACGCGTGAACAGTATGCACAATTTTTATACAATGCAATACAAGAAACTGAGAAAACTCAAGAAACGAAAGGGCAACTATTAGCTAGCATACTTGGTGAAACAAATTGGCAAGGGACAAAAGTCTATGACAAAGATCATAATGATGTAACGAAAGAAAATCAGAATTTCATCGGGCTTGCAAAGTATGATGCTAAAACGGCAAGGTATGAATTTTTTAATGCAAGTACAGGAGAGAGTCGTAATGATAGCGGTACCTTTTTTATAACGAATGATGGAAAGAAAAGAGTACTAATTTCTGAGACGCAAAATTACCAAGCAGTTGTTGAATTAACGCAATTAGATAAAGAGAAATTTACATATAAAAGAATGGGGAAAGATGCAAAAGGGAACGATGTAGAAGTATTTGTTGAACATATTCCTTATCAAGAAAAAGAGCTATCTTTCACGCGACCTGATAAAAATTTAGAGAGCTCGACGGGTAAAATAGTTACGGATGTTGATGGAGATAAAATATTATCTAGTACACTATGGAATGGAACGGTGGTATTAGATGAACAAGGTAATAATGTAACAAAATACAATTCAAACTTAATCAGTCTAGCAAAATATGATAAAAATACAAATAAATATGAGTTTTTTAATGTGAATACAGGAGAAAGTCGTGGAGACTATGGTTTCTTTGATGTTGTACATGATAATAAAATAAGAGCCCACGTTTCGTTAGGAAATAATAAATACGGTGCAGTTCTTGAACTTACAGAATTAAATAAAGAGAAATTTACGTATACAAGAATGGGGAAAGATGCGAATGGAAAAGATATAAAAATCTTTGTTGAGCATGAACCGTATACAGGTGACCTAAAACCAAATTTCACAAAGTAAGCCTTTACTGTATGTAGCAAAGGCATTATGTTAGAAAAGGTTAGTAAGGAAAGATCAGAGTGATTATATAATTAAAATAGTTGTTTATAGACAAATAGATGCCTTGAGGCATCTATTTGTCGTTTTAAAATGATTTTATGGGGCAAATTCTCTTTTTTCAGACCTAGTCACTTACTACTTGCACAACCATACATTTTCGTTCTTTTATTTATTCTCTTTATGTTCTTTATATTCATGAACTTTTTCTTTTACATTACCGACAGTATCTTTAGCAGTGCCTTTTACCTTATCCCATTTTCCTTCAGCTTGTAATTTCTTATTGTCAGTTACTTTCCCGACAACTTCTTTTACTTCGCCTTTTACTTTATCAATAGCACCTTCTACTTTTTCTTTTAAACCATGATCATGTTTAGTCATACATTTCTCCTCCTTGTAGTTTGATTAGAATTCTCTTTTCATATTGCAAGTTGAATGATGTATCTAGCAATAGCGTAACAGATTTAGTTTGAATATTCAAATGATTAATAGAGTTGAAAAGGAATTGTCATAAAGTGTATAAAGTTGTAATGAGAAGAGAAAGAATGTTAATTATATGTTTTTGGCGGTCCAGATTGATTTTGTATAAGCGATCTTCATATGGGCACGTTCCATATTATTTTGACTGCTGCTACCGAATCTTGCTTGTCCGACTATTAAATGACAATTGGATTCAATAGCTGTCTCAATTCGCTTTTGAATTAAGGCAGTATGACAGCCTTTACGCTGAAATTCTGGCAAAGTAGCAGAAGCAGCTAATGATGCGACACCCTTATTTATATACAGGACACCAATGCCCGCAGGAATGTTTTGAACTTCAGCTATGAAAAAATGCCATCCTGGTTTATCGTAGAGAATTTCGTTATTTTGGCGCACACCATCTTTTGTAAAGGATGGCATGTTAAATCCACGTACATATATGTCTGCAAAAACATCAAACTCATTTTCTTTTAATTTGCGTACTGAAATGTTAGAAGGAACAAGGGACGGATCTTCTCGCGGTGTACTATATAAAGCGGTATGGAAGCTAGATTGATAAAAACCTTTTTCAGATAAGTATTGAAATAATTCAGCTGTACCTTGCGCTGGCGTAATTTCAAAACGACAAGGGATTTGTAGTGAGTGATAATAAGAGATAATCGCATCTATCTCATCTGTATTTATAAATGTAACGCCTTTTACTGTGTTAAAAGCAGGACCAGCAATTACTTTTGATGAAAAGGCAGTGGCACTACTGAACTTTTTCACTTGTACCTGCATTGGATTTCCGTCCATTGCTTGTAGTAGTGCTAATCTAGAAGAAAGCATATGTATTTCTGCGTTTTCAATTTCTTGTGCGGTATTGATTGTCATAATTGTACTCATGAGATTCCCCCGTCAATAAATATATTTCATAGTACATATACGATGTTTGTTCTGAGATTCCTGTTGAAATGTAAGAGAATAAGGGGTTTTTTGGAAGGGAAATGGAAGTGAACTGTCGAAGGGAGTAGAAACAGATTAAAGGTGGTGCTCTCATGAAACAGAAAGACGTGCAGACATGCTCTAATTGTGGTTCTCAAAATATAGGAGAAGGTGAGTTTGTCGGTTATGCACAAATACGGAAAAAGGAGACGATGTTCACATCTTCACCAGTAGATGCTTATATTTGTACAGATTGCGGGAATGTCCTTTTATTAAAAGTACGACATTATGAAAAGTTTAAGCAGAAGCCGTTATGATTATTAAAAAGTGTTTTTATTAGGGAAGTTAATAGGAGAAATACTTTACATATATATGAATATGCCTTATATAAAGAGATAACAACATATACTGTGTGGGATGCTTATTAATCGTTGCACAACGTACAAAAATGTATAGAAGAAATTGTGAATTAATTGAGATAGAAAATTAGCCATTCTGGAAATATTTCATATCGAAAACTCCTTTAAATAAATAAAGGAGTTTTTATTTTTGGGTAACAATAATTACCTTTAATTGTTATAATTGGTTATTGAGATGGGAGGTTTTTATTCACACCATAATCATAAAAGAAAACTAGCTAAATTATATAGAAAACCGCTATATAACACATTCGCAACCGTAAGTTGACAAAGTGCAACCGCAGGAAGATAGAGACAAGGGCAATGTTTACATACAATTTAGGTAAGAAAACAAAGGGGGACACACACATATGGGATTTGGTGAAAAGCTTTTTAAATTAAGAAAGGGAAAGGGCCTTTCTCAAGAAGCATTAGCTGAAAAATTAAACACGACAAGGCAAGCGGTTAGTAAATGGGAAAACGGTCAAGGTTTTCCTGAAACTGAAAAGTTAATAATGATTGGAAATGTTTTTGAAGTATCACTCGACTATTTATTAAAAGAAACTGCAGAGAAAAGTAATGAAAATATGGATGGCTATTACGTAAGTCAGGAAATGGCAGAAGGGTATATAGTGTACGGACAAAAAATTTCTAAATATATAGCGCTAGGGTTTAGTTTGCTCATTTTATCTACAATACCGTATTTATTATTTAAAGAAAATGTAACAATGTCTATGTTCCTTGTCATCATTATTGCTGTCCTTGGTATTGGAGCAATGATGGTACCTGTAATGATAGAAGAGAGTCGATACAATGTATTAAAAAAGGAAGAATTATTATTTGATCAAAACTTTCTAAAAGAATTGACAAAAAGATATGCAATTATTAAGAAAAAGTATGCTGTAGTAATAATCGTTGGATTTTGTTTTATAGCAGCAGGAGCGCTACCTTTTTTATTTGAGAAAAAGCATATCACTTCAGGAGAATTAGTCCAGTATCACCCTTATTGTGTTGTACTTATTGCTATTGGAGTTTATCTTTTTGTTCGTGTGTTAGGAGTATTAGAGGCGTATCGAATTTTAGTAGAAAATAAAGAATATAGTAATCGTCTTATTTTTAAACTGAAAAAGAAAGTGAGAGAAAAAGTGGATAATTTTTAATAGGAGAAAACATATTTTTATGAAAAGTTAAGATAGGAGTGTAATGATGTCAAATCTTCTAGAAATTGAAAATTTAAGTAAATCATTTGGAAACAAAGTTGTTTTAAGAGATGTTTCTTTCAATGTGCCGTCTGGATCAATTGTTGGATTCATTGGTAACAATGGAGCTGGGAAATCAACAACCTTTAAAACAGTATTACAATTAATTTCTAAAGATAATGGTACAGTAAAAATATTTGGTAAAGAAAATATAAATAAAGATGCCAAGATTAAGGAAAAGATAGGAGTCGTATTTGATGCTATGAATCTCCCGGCTCATCTTACAATAAAACAACTAAATAAAGTTTTTGAAAAGATGTTTGAATCTTGGGATAGAGAAAATTTTTACCGATTAGTTCATTCTTTCTCTTTACCTACTAATGAGAAAGTAGGTAAATTCTCGCGTGGAATGTCAATGAAACTAACTATAGCTGTTGCGCTGTCACATAATGCAAAATTATTAATCCTAGATGAAGCGACGGGAGGTCTCGATCCTTCATCTAGGGAGGAGGTGTTAGAGGAATTAAAAAGTTTTGTGAGAAAAAGTAATGGTGGTATACTACTTTCTTCTCATATTATGAGTGATGTAGAAAAAATAGCTAGCCATCTTATCATTATAAAAGATGGAGAAATTTTATTGAATGAAGAAAAGAATAAGGTTTTGAACAATTATGCCATTGTAGATGTTGATGAGGAACAACTAACTTTAATCAACAAAGATATAGTTGTGGTGAAAAGGAATAATGGTTCTTATTTCAATGTACTTGTATCAGATGTGCATAAATTACCAAGTGGGATTGCTCATAGAACCATTTCGATAGAAGAAATAAGTGTTTTATTGACGAGGAGTGAAAAATAAATGATAGGTTTATTATTGACAAACTATTATCTAGTGTATCGAACTTTCTTTACGTTTATGGGAATAGCGATATTAGGATCGGGATTTGTTTTTTATTTTGGTAATGCTTCAATGTACCGTTTAATTGCTACATTCATTATCTTATTTGCTGCAATTCCTGCACTTGAAGTTATTAAATATGAGAGTAAGTCAGGTTATGAAAAATATGTACTTACTTTACCGGTTACTAGAAGTAATATTGTGCAAAGTCACTACTTTTTCTATTTTTTAGTTGTAATTATTGGTACTGTATTATCATATGGCATATTTTATGTACATAGTTTCGTTTCAGATACGCCAATTGATGATGAGATATTTAAGAGTGTTTCTTTAGGGACATTCATCATCCTTAATGCCGGAGCAATAGCCTACCCACTTCTCTATGTTTTTGGAGCAGAAAAATCTGATGCTATTACAATTGGGGGCGCATGCGGGGGACTTGTAACTTATTTTGGATTACAAAGTGTAATTGGCTATCTAATAGAACAATTTCCAATATTAAATTTAAATTCATCTTTATACGTTTCCATTTTATATACGATATTTGGCGTTATCATATATATCTTTTCTTTTGTTATTTCGGTATTTATATATCGTAAGAAGGAGTTTTAATGTGTTTTCTCTTAGTATTTTCTGAATTATTTCCAAAGAAATAATTCAGAAAATACAGAAAAATGTCGTGATTATTTGTAGAAGTCTGTTATAATAAACAAAAAATGAAAACGCTTTAAAGGGGGATGTAACCAATATGATGATGAATGTACCGCTAACAATTAGTTCTATGATGGAAAGAGCAGAAAAACTGTTTTCGAAGAAAGAAATTGTTTCACGGACACATGACACAGTTATGACATTAACGTATAAGCAGTTAGGTGAAAGAACGAGAAGGCTTTCCAGTGCGTTGAAAAAATTAGGAATTAAAGAAGGCGAGCGTATAGGAACGTTAGCGTGGAATCATCATCGACATGTGGAAGCGTATTTTGCTATTCCTGGTATTGCTTCCGTTTTACACACAATTAATATTCGTTTATCTCCTCAACATATTTCATACATTATTCAGCACGCAGAAGATCGAATTCTACTTATTGATGAAGATCTTGTACCACTTGTTGAAAAAATTCAATCTGAATTATCAACTGTACAAGCCTACATTATTATGACTGATAAAGATGAACTTCCAAATACTACGCTAGAACCTGTATATCATTATGAAAAGCTATTAGAAGAAGGCGATCCAAATTTCCAATTTGTAAAAGATATTGATGAAAATACACCTGCTGGTATGTGTTATACGTCAGCGACTACAGGAAATCCAAAAGGTGTTGTATATACGCATCGTAGTACTGTACTGCATTGTATGGCACTCGGTTTAGCAGATACAGCTGCTTTATCGGAAAGTGATGCGGCAATGGCTATTGTACCGATGTTCCATGTGAATGCTTGGGGACTACCTTTCGCAGCTACTTGGTTTGGATCAAAACAAGTTCTTCCAGGACCGATGTTTACGCCGAAAATTTTATTAGAAATGATTCAAACTGAAAAAGTGACGTTAGCTGCTGGTGTGCCGACAATTTGGCTTGGTGTATTACAAGAGTTAGAAAATAATAGTTACGATTTATCTAGTATGACGAGAATACTATGCGGTGGTGCAGCTGCACCGAAGAGTGTTATTAAAGCATTTGAACAGAAACATAATGTTCCGTTCATCCATGCATATGGTATGACCGAAACAAGCCCACTCGTAACACTTGCACGTTTAAAAAGTTATGAAACAGAATTATCATATGAAGAGCAATTAGAAATCCGCTCAAAACAAGGATATCTTGTCCCTGGTGTAGAGATGAAAGTAGTCGGTACAAATGGTGAAGTGAAGTGGGATAGTACGGAGATGGGAGAACTATGTTTACGAGCACCGTGGATCGCTGAAAGCTATTATAACGATGATCGTACTGTTGAAGGCTTTCGCGATGGATGGTTATATACAGGAGATGTTGTCACAGTCGATGAGGAAGGTTGCATAAAAATTGTCGACCGCACGAAAGATGTGATTAAAAGCGGAGGCGAGTGGATTTCCTCTGTTGACCTTGAAAATGCGTTAATGGCACATGATGCTATATTTGAAGCGGCTGTCGTTGCCGTTCCTCATCCGCAGTGGCAAGAGCGACCAGTTGCCTGTGTCGTTCAAAAGAAAAATAGTACAGTAACAAAAGAAGAAATATATGAGTTTTTAAAACCACAGTTTGCAAAGTGGTGGTTACCAGACGATATTGTATTTATGGAAGAAATACCGAAAACATCTGTTGGGAAGTTTTTAAAACAGGCGCTTCGGAAAGAACTTGAGCATTTGCATAAAGAGAAATAATGGAATTTATATTTGTAAACCTAAATTAAAAATAAGTTGACAAACGCTAGATAGAAAGATAATATAACTCCTATAATATGTTATCTAAAAATCATTTCGAGTTTACAAATAGGAGAAGCAAATATGAATACAAAAAACTTAGTTTTCGTCGCTTTATTTAGTTCTATTATGGGAGTGTTAGGGTTAATACCTCCAATTGCTCTTTCTATTACACCAGTTCCAATTACATTACAATCACTTGGTGTTATGCTTGCTGGTGGATTGTTAGGATCACGTCTTGGTGCATTAAGCCAGCTTATTTTCTTACTTATTGTAGGAGTTGGAGCGCCATTACTTGCTGGTGGACGTGGTGGCTTTGGCGTATTTGTTGGGCCAAGTGCAGGATATTTACTTGGTTATATCGTTGGAGCATTTGTCATTGGTTACTTAATTGAGCGTTTACGTGAAGTTTCTATTATAAAAGTATTATGCATTAATATAATTGGTGGTATTTTCGTAGTTTATGTATTTGGTATTATTGTACAAGCTTTCGTAATGGATATTTCTATATGGCAGACGATGAAAGTAAGTGTCGCATTTTTACCAGGGGATTGCATAAAAGCAATTATAGCAGCAATTCTTGTAACGAAATTACATCGTTCATTGAAACATATTATTACGCCTGCTTTAAAGAGTGGGAAATATACAAAAGCGGGATAAGAAAGAGAAGAAACACGTTCATTACGTGTTTCTTTTTATTATTTTGTCAAGAAAGGACGTCTCATATGGGGATTACAAAAGAATATAAAAAGCATGCCTCTGTACAACCGAATAAAATAGCAATAAAGGAAAATGATCGAGTTTTAACATATAAAGAGTGGTTTGAGTCAGTGTGTAAAGTAGTAAACTGGTTGGATGAAAAAAAGTCAAAGAATAAAACGATAGCAATCGTATTAGAAAATCGTATAGAGTTTTTACAACTATTCGCTGGTGCTGCTATGGCCGGATGGATTTGTGTACCATTAGATATAAGGTGGAAACAGGATGAGCTTAAAGAAAGGATTGCAATCAGTAATCCGGATGTGATTGTGACAGAGCGATATAAGGTAAATGATCTACCTGGTGAAGAAGGAAGAGTAATAGAAATTGATGAGTGGAAAAGAATGATAGAGCATTATCTTCCTGCATATCAGTCCGTAAAAAATGTACAAAATGCTCCTTTTTATATGGGATTCACATCAGGATCAACTGGAAAAGCAAAAGCGTTTTTACGTGCGCAACAATCGTGGCTTCATAGTTTTGATTGTAATGTACATGACTTTCATATGAAAAGAGAGGATTCGATTTTAATAGCTGGGACGCTCGTTCATTCTCTTTTCTTATACGGGGCAATAAGCGCATTATATGTAGGACAAACGGTTCACATTATGAGAAAGTTTATTCCAAATCAAGTACTAGATAAGTTAGAAACTGAAAATATATCAGTTATGTATACAGTTCCGACAATGCTTGAATCTTTATATAAAGAAAATAGAGTAATAGAAAATAAAATGAAAATAATTTCGTCAGGAGCGAAGTGGGAAGCTGAAGCGAAAGAAAAAATAAAGAGTATATTTCCTTATGCGAAAAGATATGAATTTTACGGTGCATCGGAGTTAAGCTTTGTAACAGCGCTAGTTGATGAAGAGAGTAATAGAAGACCAAATTCAGTAGGGAAATCTTGCCACAATGTGCAAGTGCGAATATGTAATGAAGCAGGAGAAGAAGTACAGAAAGGTGAGATAGGAACTGTTTATGTGAAAAGTGATCAGTTTTTTATGGGATACATATTAGATGGGATTTTAATTCCAGAGTTGACTGCAGATGGCTGGATGACAGTGCGAGATGTAGGTTATGAAGATGAAGAAGGATTTATTTATATTGTCGGTAGAGAGAAGAATATGATTTTATTTGGGGGAATTAATATTTTCCCAGAAGAAATAGAAAGCGTATTACACGAACATCCAGCTGTTGATGAAATAGTTGTAATTGGTGTGGAAGATAGTTACTGGGGTGAAAAACCTGTCGCGATTGTAAAAGGAAGTGCTACGAGGCAACAATTAAAGAGTTTTTGCTTACAACGATTATCCTCTTTTAAAATACCGAAAGAATGGTATTTCGTTAATGAAATACCGTATACAAATAGCGGGAAAATCGCTCGTATGGAAGCAAAAAGTATCATTGAAAATCAGGAGGAAATATATGAATAGAGCAGTTGTTGTAGAAGCGAAAAGGACACCTATTGGTAAGAAGAATGGGATGTTAAAAGACTATGAAGTTCAGCAATTAGCAGCGCCGCTTCTTACATTTTTAAGTAAAGGAATGGAGAGAGCAATAGACGATGTCATATTAGGGAATGTTGTTGGGCCAGGAGGGAATGTTGCGAGATTATCTGCTTTAGAAGCAGGGCTTAGTCATCATATTCCGGGTGTAACGATTGACCGGCAATGTGGTGCCGGATTGGAAGCGATTCGCACCGCATGTCATTTTATTCAAGGTGGAGCAGGTAATTGTTATATTGCAGGAGGAGTAGAGAGTACAAGTACGTCACCTTTTCAAAATAGAGCACGATTTTCACCAGAAACAATAGGCGATCCTGATATGGGAGTAGCGGCTGAATATGTTGCAGAACGTTATAACATCACGAGAGAAATGCAAGACGAGTATGCTTGCCTCAGCTACAAACGAACACTGCAAGCATTAGAAAAAGGATATATACATGATGAAATATTGTCTTTTAATGGATTGTTAGATGAGTCTATAAAGCCAGAAATGAATTATGAACGAATGATTAAAAGAACTAAACCCGCATTTCTACAAAATGGTACAGTAACGGCAGGGAATTCGTGTGGTGTAAACGACGGGGCGTGTGCAGTTCTTGTAATGGAAGAGCGGCAAGCTCGAAAATTAGGATACAAGCCTATTCTTCGTTTTGTTCGCAGTGCTGTAGTTGGAGTGGATCCCAACCTTCCGGGGACTGGTCCAATATTTGCGGTGAACAAATTACTAAACGAAATGAATATGAAAGTAGAGGACATCGATTATTTTGAAATAAATGAAGCATTTGCTTCAAAAGTTGTAGCTTGTGCAAAGGAGTTACAAATTCCGTATGAAAAATTAAATGTAAATGGTGGTGCAATTGCGCTCGGTCATCCGTACGGTGCATCTGGGGCTATGCTTGTAACGCGCTTGTTTTATCAGGCGAAACGAGAGCGTATGAAATACGGAATCGCGACGTTAGGAATAGGGGGCGGGATAGGTCTTGCACTATTATTTGAGAAAGTAGAAGACTAGAAAGGAACTAGTTTTCTACTTTTTGAGGAACATAAGCATTGCTACCACGTTTTGCTTTTATTTCATTCCAAGCAGCGATAGCATCAGCTTTTGATTTTCCTTTATTATGTGGATCTTCGAAAAAGTCACGAGTAAAACGATTGTATTCAAACTACGCGCTGATCGTTGTTTTATATGTAGGGTCTTTTTTACGTTCGTTTTCTTCATACCAAAATGTTATCGCGTCTTCATATGTTTTTCCAACATTCTCTTTAAAAAACTTTTGAAGAGCTACTGTAAAGCGGAAGTTTGCTCCAATTTTTTCTTTGAAAAAAGCACGAACATCTTCGCTACAGCGGTGATTGTTAGTAATAATCGTTTGAAGAGAAAGTTCTTTATAAGAGAGGGAAGTTTTACTCATCTTTTGACCAGAGCTGTTTTTTAATATTTTACCAGTATATAAATAATGTGAGATACGCTCGGTTATTTCAATCTTAGAGCCACTAGCTGGTAACCCATGCTCACGACAAAATGTTTGCAGTTCTGCTTTTAACCAATAATAGTTTTGGAAATCTTCAAGTGATATAGACTTTGTTAAAGGTGGACGCATGAATGTAACAACTTCTTTCTTCCATAATTTTCTTTAATTATAAAACATATGTTCTTTTTGTGGAAGGATTAATTTGTAAATATAACAGGAAGAGGAGATTACATATGGAAAATGTAATGCAAGTTCGTGTTACCGGAATTTTAATTGAAGATGAAAAGGTATTGCTAGTAAAGCAAAAAGTTGCTAATCGGAATTGGTCTTTACCTGGAGGAAGAGCAGAGAATGGCGAAACGTTAGAGGAAGCAATGATTCGAGAAATGAGAGAAGAGACAGGGTTAGAAGTTAACATTCAGAAGCTACTCTATGTTTGTGATAAACCAGATGAACGCCCGTCTTTATTACATATAACGTTTTTGCTTGAAAGGATTGAAGGTGAAATTACGCTACCTTCTAACGAGTTCGATCATAATCCGATTCATGATGTGCAAATGGTACCGATTAACGAATTAAGTCATTATGGTTTTTCGGAAACTTTTATAAAACTGGTAAATAAAGGTTTTGTGAATGCAGGGAGTTACCAAGGATTGAAACGAAATATTGGCTTGTAAATATAGAGGAAGGATAGCTAGTAGCTATCCTTCGCAAAAATCTTTTACACTGCTGACTGTAAAGAAGAAACAAGTTGATTTAAAAACTCTTCTCCGGTCATAACCGCTTTCCCGCCGCCACGAGCACTTTTTTTATTTCCGCCACCTTTTCCTTCAATTGCAGGAAGTGCATCTTTTAAAAGAGCATTCATATCAAACGTGACTGTTTTTCCGCAAGCAAGAATACATTGTAATTTGTCCTCGTTTTCAATAACAAAATATGTAATGGCATGTTCTTGTTGTTCTGTAATAATAGCGGATAGTTTTGCGATTTCTTGCATAGAACGATTTGTAAACACTTTAGAAATAAGTATGCTAGCATGTATTTTGACAGGCTGTTGAAGTAGTTCATTTGCCTCTGTATATAATAATTTTTCATTCATTGTTTGTATTGTTTTTTCGTTTTCTTTTTGAGAAGTAAGCAGTTGTGCTACTTTTGCTGGAATATCACTCTCGCTACTGTTTAATTGTTTGGAAACATCCTTCATAATTTGTTGTTGTTGCCCTATTACTTTAAGTGTGCGCCAGCCAGCGATAAACGTTAGTCGTATGCCACCTTTATTGCGTTCCCAGCTAAGAACTTGAATAGGACCTACTTCACCAGTACGTTTCGGGTGTGTTCCGCCACAGCCGTTATAATCAAAGTTTTCGATCATAACAATGCGTATATTTTCTGTCATATTCGGTTCTTTACGAAGAGGTAATGTTTTCGCTTCTTCTAAGTCCATCCACTCTATACGGATTGGATGGTTTTCAAAAACTATATTGTTTGCAATTTGTACTGCTTTTTCAACTGTTTCTGTATGCAGATTTTCTGTTTCTAAATCGATTGTTACCGTTTCTCTACCAAGATGGAATCCAATCGTAGGTATGTTAAAATAATCCCAAAAGGAAGCAGATAAAATATGCTGAGCCGCATGTTGTTGCATATGATCAAAACGGCGCTCCCAATTGATTTTACCTTCTACTTCTTCTGTATGTAATTGTTCTACAATGAAGTGGCGAATTTCTCCATCTATCTCTTCTACATTGATTACATCGATGTCATTTAATGTGCCAGTATCATACGGTTGTCCGCCACCTGTCGGATAAAATGCCGTTTCGTTTAAAACAACGTATAAGTGCCCGTCTTTATCATAATCTTGCTTTATAATTTTAGTAGTAAAGTCCTTTTTATAAGCGTCAGTGTAATATAATTTTTGTACCAATTTTCTTTCCCCTTTCATGTTCACTAGTTTCATTGTAAAACAATTGAAATTAGTTTCCTAATATTTCAGAAGAAAGAAACTTTTTTTGGAATTTTCTTGCTATAATAAGAAAAAGAAAATGCGGGGGTGGAATGAATATGTTATATGAAAACGGCGTAGATAAACTGCTTAGTTTAAGCAAAAATATTTCTGAATTGTATCGAGAATTAAACGAAATGACCCGGATTTTAACGGATTGTAACCGTGAAAGTGTGAAGTTTGATCGGTTATATGTAAAAGAGGTACTGTGGAAGAAAGAAGATGTAATAGAGAAATATGACGAGCTGCTTGTACAACTTTGTATAAATGAATGCTTTGATCTAAAAAGTGTCATTACAGGGGAATATAAGTATACATATGAAGAAGTAGAAAACATCGTTTTACAATTTAATGAAAAGTATAATGTCGCAATTTTAATTAAAGATGTTTGTAAAGAATTACAGTTTACATATGGCATAGATATGGATATAACGAGAACAGCTCGAGTATCAACAGCTCAAGTATAAAAAGGGAAAAGAAAGCAAATCCTTTGCTTTCTTTTTTTATGTGATAACAGGGAGAGTAGGTTTTTAAGATGAAGGGGAAGTTACAAAATATTCATCCGTTAGGAATGACAATTATAATAGGGACTTTATTTGCGAGGTTTGCCACGTCAATGAGTATTCCTTTTTTAGCAATTTATTTAACGACTGTTAAAGGTGTATCAGCTGGAATGACGGGTGCTATTATTGGAACGAGTGCACTTGTTGGAGTGTTTGCTAGTTTTATCGGAGGGAATTTATCTGATCGATTTGGTCGAAATATGATTCTAATATGGTCCATGATTGTTTGGGTGTTTGTATTCATAGGATTTTCACTTGCAGATCATGTTTTAAGTTTCTTTTTATTAAATGCTTTGAATGGATTATGTAGGTCCTTTTTTGAACCGACGTCAAGAGCATTATTATCAGATTTAACGAAACCAGAGTATCGTTTACTCGTATATAATTTGCGTTACGGTGCAATCAATGTTGGAGTAGCGATTGGGCCACTTGTCGGATTACAAATCGGAAGCGCAAAATCAACAATTCCTTTTTTAGTAGCAGCGGGAGTATATATTCTATATACAGCTATATTAGCATTCCAATTTAAGAAGTATCCAATTGAAAAAAAGAAAGTAAATATAGAAAAGCCTGTAACAATGTTAAATGCAATTCGCATTTTGCGAAAGGATGTTGTATTTTTAGTTGCGTTAGTTGGTATTATTTTGAGTAATTGTGGTTTTTCTCACTTAACGACGACAGTATCACAATATTTTGCAAATGCACATATATTCCAGGATGGAGTGAAATTATTTTCATATATGTTAGCATTAAATGCGATTGTTGTAGTCGTAATTCAATATCCTGTTATTCAAATGTGTAAAAAGTATACACCATTAGCATCCATTATGGTTGGAACTTTATTTGTGAGCGGGGGATTATTTGGATTTGGAATAGTAGAATCTATGCTAGGTGCTGCTATTTGCACAATTATTTTTACAATTGGAGAAGTCTTAATGTTTTCGATGACGGATGTATTTATTGATGATATAGCTGTTGCGCATCTAAAAGGAACGTACTTTGGAGCAATGGGCTTTTCAGGAATTGGAGCAGTAATAGGTCCATGGTTTGGGGGAGTACTTCTCGATTATTACGGGTACCAAAATGGATTTGTAGTATTTTCAGCGTTAGCTATATTTTCAACTGTAGCATTTCCTGTACTTTTAATTACGAAAGGTTTATTGAAAAAAAGGCATGGTGCAAATTGTAATTTAGAATTACATGCGAAATAAAATAAGCCCCAGTCATCTGCTGGGGCTTATTTTTGTATTTATCCCGTTATTAACGGGTAGTAAAACTCCTGTTGATTAAAGTTTTACTTTATTTTAATTCTCAATTTGAAAAAGAACTTTTTCTTCATGTTTATGAGCAACTTCGTTTTTGGAAATATGAATGGCTAAATATCCATTCTCTAAGCAGGCTAGCATCTTCTTATAAATAATATTATCGGGTAAAGGAATGATTCTCTGCAAAGAAATATTTTTATGAAGTATGCAAATGTTTAGGCCTGTCTTCATCTTTTTAATGACTACATTTTGTTCTTTTACATTTGGTACATCTGTTTCCAAAATGTATTCTTGTTCCGTTTCACAAAGGTCAATATGAATTTGATTTGGGAAACTAAAGTTGCTACAAGAATCAGAACAAAACTGATCCATCCATTCTTCGAAACCATCAACATGAAAAAGACAATCCTTCTTTTTCTTGCCCATGTAAGACACCCTCCGTAAAATCTCAATTCATACTATGTTATGCATGAATGAAGTAGGGGTGAAGAATAAATGGAAAAATATAAACATTGTATGTGGAAAAGGTAGCTAGTGTGCATTTTTTGTTTTACATATCATGATGTGCATGATGTTTTTGACGTGAATGGTTACGGTTTTTTACTTTATGAGATCCGCTTAATGGTTCGGGTTGTCCTTTTTTTTCTTTCGCTTCACGATTGTTTTTGCCCATTGTATGTGACACCTCCTCTTTCTCTTTAGAATGAGAGAAGTTTGCAAATTTATACGAGAATGTTTTTAGAAAAAAAGGTAAAGATAATTGGGACTAACTATTATGGAAAGGGGATTATATAATGCCATATCATAAAGATAAGCAGCAAGCTTTTCAAGCAGCGCAGCAAGGAGTTACACAAGCAGAAAATGCATTTAACAACATTGTAAAAAATGATCCAAACTACGGTCATGATTTAAAAGAATTACGCCAAGAGGTTCAGGAAGCCTATGAACAGATTCAAAATGCACTAGAAGTAGCTTCGGAAACACAACGCCCACAACTTGAGCAATACGAAAATAATCTTCAAAATATTATGCAGCATGTAGATCAATTAGAAAAGTAAATGATGTTGTTGTGTATTCGACAACCTCTTACTTTAACGAATATTATGCGAAAACAGAAAATTTTTCTACTCGTTTTTTCTTTATTATGCGCAGTACATATATTTCAAGTTGAAAAAGTGGAAGCGAAAATGTTGCTCAGAAAAGAGCTAGAACCAACTGGCTATGTAACATGGGAAGTACCTAATAATGAAAAGATTATTGCTATTACATTTGATGATGGGCCGGATCCAACTTATACACCACAAATTTTAAATTTATTGCGCCAATATAAAGCAGAAGCGACATTTTTTATGATTGGATTTCGAGTTCAGCGTAATCCATATTTAGTGAAACAAGTGTTAAAAGAGGGGCATGAAATTGGAAATCATACGATGAACCATTTGTATGCGAGTAATTCATCAGATGAAAAATTAGAAAATGATATTTTAGATGGAAAGAAATTTTTCGAAAAATGGGTGAAAGAACCTTTACTCTTCCGTCCACCTGGTGGATATATTAACGATGCTGTATTTAAAACAGCGAAAGAAGCTGGTTATCAAACTGTTCTATGGTCGTGGCATCAAGATCCACGTGATTGGGCAAATCCAGGGGTTGAATCCATTGTAAATCATGTAGTGAAACATGCTAAAAGTGGTGATATAGTATTGCTACATGATGGAGGAAATAATCGTAGTCAAACAGTAGCAGCGCTAGCAAAAATATTACCTGAACTGAAAAAGCAGGGCTATCGATTTGTAACGGTTTCGGAATTGTTACGTTATAAACATTAGAAAAAATCCCAAAAGGTGAATGCTCCTTTTGGGATTTTTCGTTACTGGTTCTTTTTGCGTTTCTTATTATTTTGTCGTTCTGCAGCAGTTAAGTTTTCATTTGCAAACTCTTCGTTATAACCAGCACCTTGTCCTTGTGCAGATGCTGCATTCATTCCTGAAATAGTATGATTTGCTTTTCTTTTACCCATTTTATTTCACCTCTATAACTTTTTTGTAAGTTGCATGATGAGCAGTTCATAGTATGTATGAACTGTAAAGAAAGCGCTAATAGAGCACTTTACTTTATGGTAATAGTATTCATAAGGAACATGAACACTATTCAAATTTAGAAACATAAAGAAAACTTATGATAATCTATAAGTTTCTTATTATTTACTTATTTAGAAAGTTGTAATAAGATATTATCGTAAGGTATTGAAAAGTTTGTCTACATTTTATATTCAGACAACTTAGTCACGTTTAACAGGGGGGAAACATAATGGTCAAACATAATCCATTTCAATCACGTGCAACTTTTGAAGTAGATGGAAAAACGTATCATTATTATGATTTGAAAGCGCTTGAAAATGCAGGGGTTGGCAACGTATCTCAATTACCATATTCCGTGAAAGTTTTACTTGAATCAGTACTTCGTCAAGTAGACGGACGTGTAATTACAGAAGAGCATGTTACAAATTTAGCGAAATGGGGAACGAAAGATGTGCAAGATATCGATGTTCCATTTAAACCATCTCGTGTAATTTTACAAGATTTCACTGGTGTTCCAGCTGTTGTAGATTTGGCTTCGCTTCGTAAAGCAATGGCAGACATGGGTGGGGATCCTGATAAAATCAATCCAGAAATTACTGTAGACCTTGTAATTGACCACTCTGTACAGGTTGATAGAGCGGGTACGGCAGACGCGCTTGCATTCAACATGGACTTAGAGTTTAAACGTAATGAAGAACGTTATAAATTTTTAAGCTGGGCACAAAAATCATTTGATAACTACCGTGCAGTTCCGCCAGCTACAGGTATTGTACACCAAGTAAACCTTGAATATTTAGCACCAGTCGTTCACGCGGTAAAAAATGCTGAAGGTGACTTAGTTGCATACCCAGATTCATTAGTTGGAACAGACTCACATACAACAATGATTAACGGTATCGGCGTTCTTGGATGGGGCGTTGGTGGTATTGAAGCAGAAGCAGGAATGCTTGGACAGCCTTCATACTTCCCAGTACCTGAAGTAATCGGTGTGAAATTAACTGGTACACTTCCAAGTGGTACTACAGCAACAGACGTTGCATTAAAAGTAACACAAGTATTACGTCAAAAAGGTGTAGTTGGTAAATTCGTTGAGTTCTTCGGTAATGGACTAAAGAGCATGCCTTTAGCTGACCGTGCAACAATTTCAAATATGGCACCAGAATACGGCGCAACTTGTGGATTCTTCCCAATCGACGAAATTTCATTAGAATACTTACGTTTAACAGGTAGAGATGAAGAGCAAATTCGCGTTGTTGAAGAATACTGTAAAGCAAACGGCTTATTCTATACAGCAGACAGCAAAGATCCGATTTACACTGATCTTGTTGAAATTGATTTAAATACAATTGAATCTAACCTTTCTGGACCGAAACGCCCACAAGATTTAATTCCACTTTCAGATATGAAAGATGCGTTCCACAAAGCTGTTGTAGCACCAGTTGGAACACAAGGACTTGGATTTAATGAGCAAGAGTTCGATAAAGAAGTGAAGGTTACATTAGAAGATAAAGAAGTAACGATGAAAACAGGTGCAATCGCAATCGCTGCAATTACAAGCTGTACAAATACATCAAACCCATACGTATTAATTGGGGCAGGTTTAGTTGCGAAGAAAGCAATTGAAAAAGGACTTAAAGTACCTGAGTACGTAAAAACATCATTAGCACCAGGATCTAAAGTTGTTACTGAATACTTAGATAAATCAGGTTTAACAACGTATTTAGACCAATTAGGTTTCCAAACAGTTGGTTACGGCTGTACGACTTGTATCGGTAACTCTGGTCCATTAGCGCCAGAATTAGAAGAAGCAATCGCAGCAAACGACTTACTAGTAACATCTGTTTTATCTGGTAACCGTAACTTTGAAGGTCGTATTCACCCACTTGTAAAAGCAAACTATTTAGCATCACCACCACTTGTTGTGGCATATGCACTTGCAGGTACTGTTGATATTGACCTGAAAAATGATGAAATCGGTAAAGATGCAAATGGTAATGCTGTTTACTTCAACGATATTTGGCCATCAGCTAAAGAAATTGAAGATGTAGTCCAAAGTGTTGTTACATCTGAACTGTTCAAGAAAGAATATGCACAAGTATTTAATAGCAATGAGCGTTGGAATGAAATCCAAACTTCAAACGAAGCTTTATATACTTGGGATAATGATTCAACATACATTCAAAACCCACCATTCTTTGAAGGTTTATCTAAAGAGCCAGGTGAAGTTGAAACGTTATCAGGCTTACGCGTAGTTGGTAAATTTGGTGACTCTGTAACGACAGACCACATTTCACCAGCAGGTTCAATCGGTAAGCACACACCAGCTGGACGCTATTTATTAGAAAACGGCGTACAACCAGTTGACTTCAACTCTTACGGTTCTCGTCGTGGTAACCATGAAGTTATGATGCGTGGTACATTCGCGAATATCCGTATTAAAAACCAAATCGCACCAGGAACAGAAGGCGGATATACAACATACTGGCCAACTGGTGAAGTAACATCTATCTATGATGCTGCTATGAAATATAAAGAAGATGGCACAGGCCTTCTAGTTGTTGCTGGTAAAGATTACGGTATGGGAAGTTCTCGTGACTGGGCTGCAAAAGGTACAAACTTATTAGGTATTAAAGCAGTAATTGCAGAAAGCTTCGAACGTATCCACCGCAGTAACTTAGTATTAATGGGTGTATTACCACTTCAATTTAAAGATGGCGAAAGCGCTGAAACATTAGGTCTTGTTGGTAACGAGTCGTATGAAATTCAAATCGACAAAACAGTTAGACCACGCGATCTTGTAAAAGTAGTTGCAACTGATGCAGATGGCAACGAAAAACAATTTGAAGTAGTAGCTCGTTTCGATAGTGAAGTGGAAATTGACTACTACCGTCACGGTGGTATCTTACAAATGGTTCTTCGTGAGAAAATTGAGGAGTCTAAAGTGTCGAACTAAACAATTGAAATGAATGATAAGGAAGCTAACAACTGTTAGCTTCCTTATTTTATGGAAAGGGATGAAACCAAATGGTTTCATCCCTTTCTTTTTGCTATAAAAAATGGAGGGAATGTCATGAAAGAATTTAAAAGAATTTTGTTACCGTTACAGAAAGAAAAAATATTAGTAATAGCAGCTGTATGCAGTGGGATTTTTGCAGCTATTTTAAATCTATCCCGTCCACTATTCATGGGACTAATTGTAGATAACCTAATTCAACGAGAGCTGAAGGGAGCGTATTTTTACATTACTTTGTTTACAGTTACCCGCTTATTGATGTGGGTGAACAATCTTTCATTTGATTATGTAAGCTCAAAAGCGAGCCAGCGAATATTACGAGAGAAGCGTATAGATGTATTGCGCCATTTTTTCCTATTACCGTTTGAAGAGAGTGAGAAAATCAAACAAGGAGAGCTAGAAACGTTAGTCGTATCTGATATTCCGAACTGGGTCAGGTTATATGGTTCTATATTAATAGAATATATACACGCCATTGCGCAATTTATCGGTGCGATCATAGCACTACAACATATAGATATACAGTTTATATTGTGGGTAACTCCATTTTTATTTTTAAGTGCAATGGTTCCGATGCTTTTAGGGAAAAAGGTAAGAAATATTGCCAGTATTGCTCAAAAAAATCAATCAACTGTTGTAGAGATGATGTCACAATTTGTAAAAGGAGCACAAGATTTACGTAGTTTACAAAAAGAAAAATGGGCCATTCGCTTATTTAAAGGAGTAACGGCACAATCTTATAAATCGGAAGTAAAGAAGACGATGATGCAACATTGCATTGGAGTAGTTGGAACGGTGATGGAAACAGGAGCATATATCGTTGTTCTCATTATAGGTGCGCAAAAAATAATGAAAGGGGAAATGGAAGTTGGTTCACTTGTTGCCGTGTTAGCGACAATTGAAATGCTCTTTTTCCCTGTCCATTATGTGGGCGATTTGTTAATGATGACACAAGTTGCAGTCGCTTCGGCAAATAGAATTTTTTCTTTTTTAGATAGACGAGTGACAAATGGTAATCGAGAAAGAGCGATGGGGATAACGGTAACAAATGTTTCATTTCAGGAGAATGATGAAGAGAAATACAGAATTCATAATATTGATTTGCAAATTACTCCAGGTGAACTCGTTATGATTTTAGGAGAAAGTGGTGCAGGAAAAACGACGCTTTTAAAATTAATGACAGGTTTGTATAAACCATCTAACGGTAGCATTGTTTATTATGGTCAGAAGGCTCGTATGACTACAGTGTGGCAAGAACCTCATTTTTTTCGGACGACAGTAAAAGAGAATATGTATTTCGGGGAGGAGTATTTAGAAAATGATTTAGAAAAAAATATTGAACTTATAAATGTGAAGCCGATAATTAGAGATTTACCTAAGGGGATTCAAACTGTACTACATAAAAGTGGAGAAGAGTTTTCGGGAGGAGAAAGAAAACGGCTTGCATTATTGCGAGCAATAGGTTCAAATCCGAATTTTATTATTTTAGATGAACCGACTGCTGGATTAGATCCGAGCAATCAAGAAATTGTTTGGGATATGATAGAAGGGCTGGGAGGTGAGGTCACGAGAATTGTGGCGACACATGATGTAGAGAAAGTAATACTAGCAGATCGTGTTGTCATAATGAAAGAAGGTAGTATTGTTGCATGTGGAAGTCCTGAAAAATTAATATATAGTCATTCATTTTTTAAGAAATGTGAACAAGGATAAGGGCACTGCTCTTATCCTTATTCAGCATCATTAATTTGATACTCAATAGATTCTGAATGATTCAGATCAACGTTAAAGGTAGCAGTCACAAGGAAAGTGGCAATTCCAAGAATTAAGAAAAGGACGAATGAGACTAGAGAGACGTAGAGACAAATGCGTCCTACTTTCTTTTTTTCAAGATCTTTACTAAAGAGTGAAATGATCCATGTAATAATACCGACTGGGTATAAAAGAAAACTAAGAATATATAATGTTGTTTTTTCGAATGAATTCATAAACAATCCCCCTTTTGTTGTAGGGTTATAACTATGAGAGGAAAAAGGTGAATGGGTCCATAAGAAGATAAGCAACACTTTATCTGTTTTTCTAATTATATGATAAAAAGGAAAAAAACGCACTTTAAATAAGAATATTCTAATTATTTCGACTGTGAATATTTCCAAGCTTGTCCGTATAAGCTAAAATAAGGTATATAGTATTTTGATAAATATGTTAAAAGAAGATAAATACGTTAGGGTGATATAAAATGTGGCGGAAGCTTACGATTATTGTAGTGTTACTTTGTTTAGCGGGATATGCAGCTTATGAACAGTTTGGTAAAAACGATCAAGTGGTCCAAGGGGAGCGCACAAAAAGTGAAGCTGCTATGAAAGAGATGATTGCAAGTAATGGTATTGAAATAGGGAAGAGTGCGCCGGACTTTGAATTAACGAAGTTAGATGGAACGAATGTAAAGTTATCGGATTTAAAAGGAAAGAAAGTGATTTTAAACTTTTGGGCAACTTGGTGTGGGCCTTGCCAGCAAGAAATGCCAGATATGGAGGCTTTCTATAAAGAGCATAAAGAAAATGTAGAAATTTTAGCAATAAATTATACGCCTTCAGAAAAAGGTGGGGGGATAGAAAAGGTAAGTAATTTTGCAAAGGAAAAAGGAATTACTTTTCCTATTTTATTGGACAAGAACATTGATGTAACAACAGCGTATAAAGTCATTACGATCCCAACTTCGTATTTTATAGATACAAAAGGTGTCATTCAAGATAAGTTTATTGGACCGATGACACAAAAAGAAATGGAGAAACGGATTGCTAAATTAAAATAACAGTGAAAAGGTAGAGATGGAATATAATCATTTCTGCCTTTTCTTTTTCACGTAGTGAAAGCTTCATGATATGATAAAAGAAATATAAACGTTGAGAGATAAAGGAGTGTATTTGGAGTGGGGAATATATCCTTACCGTTAGATTATGTTGTAATTGACTTTGAAACAACAGGATTTAACCCTTATAATGATAAAATTATTCAAGTCGCAGCAGTGAAATATCGTAATCATGAACTAGTAGATCAATTTGTTTCCTATGTGAATCCAGAGCGTTCAATTCCGGACCGAATAACGAGTTTAACAGGTATTACAAATTATCGTGTTTCGGATGCACCGACGATTGAAGAAGTGTTACCTTTATTTTTAGCATTTTTACATACAAATGTAATTGTCGCTCATAATGCATCTTTTGATATGCGCTTTTTGAAAAGTAATGTGAATATGCTTGGTTTACCGGAACCGAAAAATAAAGTGATTGATACTGTATTTTTAGCGAAGAAATATATGAAACACGCTCCTAATCATAAACTTGAAACGTTAAAGCGAATGCTTGGAATTCGTTTAAGTTCTCATAATGCATTTGATGATTGTATTACTTGTGCAGCAGTTTATCAAAAATGTGCCTCTATTGAAGAAGAGGCGAAAAGGAAATCGAATACAGAAGTACTTGATGAAACAGCAGTATATGAAGCGGTAAAAGAGATACTTGTACGAAATAAACGTGATATTGAATGGATTCGTTGCATGAATGTAGGAAGCTATTTAGATATAAAAGCTTTTTATCCAGTTATGAGATTAAAGGTAAAAGGGCGAAAGAAATACGTATTAACAGACATATTAGAAGATGATGTGAAAGAAATATGTACGAGTTTAGCCTGTGAACCGGCGTTAAAAAGTGAAGTTGGTAATACGAGAATTATGCTGAATAGCTTAGAGGACGTCCTGAAATTAGAAAGTTATATTTTAGAACAGTATGATTTCGTACTGCAAGCGCTGCATGATTATAAACAAAGTGAAATGAATGCAGATGAAAAGTTAAAAGAGTATTTAAATATTATGGTATGAAAAACTCCGTGTACGTTTTATTGTACACGGAGTTTTTTTAGGAGTATTAAAACATAAAATTTTCTTGCAAATCTGATTAAAGAGTTTTTCCTTTGCTCATACTATGTATAGTAAGAATGAGAAGGAGAGAGGGTGAACAGCATGAGAAGAAGTCGTCGCAAATCATTTGACGAGCTTGTGAAAGAAAATAAACAACAATTATTAAGCGATCGCGATGCAATCGATCGCATTGAAGAGCGTATTGAAAAACGTTATGAAATGAAACTTTTTAAGCAAGCTGAATAATTCTTAACACTAGTACGATACTACTGTTAAGGAGGCGATAGTAATGGGTAATCCGAAAAAGAATTCAAAAGACTTTGTACCGAATCATATTGGAACACAATCAAAAAAAGCTGGTGGCAATAAAGGGAAGCAAATGCAAGACCAAACGGGTAAACAACCGATTGTTGATAACGGTTAAAAAGGGAGAATGTTATCATTCTTCTTTTTGTGATGAGTAAAAAAGGGCTGACTTATGTCAGCCCTTTTTCGTAATCGTAAAATTTTCAACGAGTAAACGCCAATTTTGTGGGAATGGTAAACCGATCTTCCAATAACTAATACCGCCAATGCCTTGTTCTTTCATTAAGTTGAATTTACTTTGAATAGATCTCGCATCTTCAAACCAAACTTCGTGTTGTACGCCGTTTTCGTCAAAGTAATTGAAATGAGGAGCTTGAGCTGTGAAATCATAGCGGATAGGAACATTGTATTTACGAGCTAATGCAACAGCTGCGACAGAACTAACTGCTTTTGCAGGTGGATTTCCTTGTTTGAACGGAAGTTTCCAATCGAATCCGTATAAATTTTGTCCCATCATAATTTTTTGTGGCGGCATTTGAGATTTTGCGTATTGAAGTACTTCTTTTACAGGACCGATAGGAGAAATTGCCATCGGTGGTCCGCCTTGCCAACCCCAGTCGTATGTCATAATAACGACGAAATCAACAATTTGTCCTTGTGCTTTATAATCGTGAGCTTCAAAAAATTTTCCTTTTTGGTTTGAACTTGTTTTCGGTACTAGCGTTGTACTCAATGTGTATCCGTTAGGTAAACGGGTTTTCACATTACGTAAAAAGCGATTATACGCCTCTCGGTCTTCAGGAGCTACACTCTCGAAATCAAAATGAATGTCTCGCATACCGTACTTCTCAGCAGTTTGCAAAATGTTTGTAATAAATTTATTTTGAATCGTTGCATCACGTAAAATAACGGATGTTAGATCGGCACTAAAGTTTCCATTTTCAATATTTGTAATAACGAGCATAGGAATGGTGTTTCCTTGCGTTGCAATATTAGCAATTTTAGCTGTTTCAGTTGGTTCTTTTAACGTACCATCTCTTTTTGCCTCGAAACTGAAGTAGGCTAAGTATGTTAAAAATGGATTAATAGCACGTGTAGCATTAACTAAACTTTCTTTAATGGGGATAGTTGAAGGTTGTAAATAAGCGATGGATTCTACTGCTCGTTTCGTCCCTTTTGGAATATATAATTGCTGGCCAACATGGAGAATGGATTTTAAAGATAAATTATTCACTTTAGCTAAACTAGCGAGAGGAACGTTATATGTTTGAGAGATTCGATATAAGCTATCGCCAGGCTGTACATAATAATTATTTCCTTTCGTATTCACAATTAGTGCCTGACCAACAACGAGTGTTTCAGCTGGATTTAGTCCATTGTCCTTTACTATTTCGTCAGGTGTGGATCCGTATTTTGATGCCAAGCTATATACGCTATCCCCGCTACGAACCGTTACAATTTGAATCATATGCTTGCTCCTTTCGGTAAAAGATTCACTGTTTTTATTTTATTTTTGCTTCCGCTGTATTATGATTAAATGTATGCAAGGCAGCAGAAGTGAAAGAAGGGAATACATATGTTTGTAGCAGAACATGAAGTTGAAATCCGTTATGCGGAAACAGATCAAATGGGTGTTGTTTACCATTCAAACTATTTGGTGTGGCTTGAATTAGGTCGCACGAAACTTATACAAGATTTAGGGTTTTCATATGTTGAAATGGAGAAGGAAGGAATTATTTCTCCTGTTTTAGATTTGCAAATTTCTTATCGTAAAGCGATGCGCTACGGGGAAAAAGCAATTGTAAAAACGTGGGTTGATACAGTGAGCCCGCTTCGCGTTGTATATGGATATGAAATTTATAATGGTGATGGCGAACTTTGTATTACTGCAAGTACGACAAATATTTGTGCGAAAAAAGAAGGGTTCAGGCCTGTATCATTTAAAAAGTTCTATCCTGAGTGGTATGCGAAATATGAGGAAATTAAGAAAAAATAAAAAAACGTGGCGGAAGCCACGTTTTTTTATTTTTCATAATTAAATTGCGGGAAATCATCACCGTCGTTAAATGTAACAACTAAATTATGTCCATCGAAGAACCACTCATCATCGCTTTCAATAAAGAAGTTAATATCTTCTTCTTGAATTTGCACAGCAGGATGTGCAGGATCATCTTTACGAATACCTAAAGAAAGTCCTTTTTGCACAGTACTGCAACCACCGTATTGTACGAAAAAGCGTAGTGTTTCACCTGATTGTAAGTTTAATTCGTTTTTATACCATTGTGCTGCTTCTTTTGTTACGGAAAGATTCATGTATAGTTCCTCCAAATTATGTTGCTTTTTCTTTAGTATAAAAAATAACGCAAAAAGACGCTATTAATATGCTTCACGTTTTCTTTTTGCGTTATGTGGGTTACGATCTTATTTTTGCTTTTTTGAAAAGTTTGCTTTCGGCTCAGTTTTATTTATAATTCGTCCAATATTTGCACGGTGTTTATAAATAACGATACCTGCTAATAAACACATCGCAATAATGAAGATTTTATCCCCGTTAACAATTGATGCGATAACAGCAACGACAGCTGTTATCATAGAAGAAAGTGATACGTATCTTGTTGTGAATAAAAGGCTGAAAAAGACAACAGCTAATATTGCAAAAACAACTGGTGAGTAGCATAATAGCACGCCAGCAGAAGTTGCAACGGCTTTACCACCACGGAATTTCGCGAAAATCGGATATACATGTCCAAGAACAGCTGCTAATCCGAACCATAGTGGATGAACATCTAACCCGAAAATCATCGGTAGACTTGTTGCTAATGTACCTTTTAAAATGTCAGCAATTGTAACGATAAAACCTGCTTTTTTCCCTAGTGTGCGGAATGTATTTGTTCCGCCTAAATTACCGCTTCCGTGCTCACGAATGTCAATTCCATAACCAATCTTTCCAACGACTAGTGCAAATGGAATCGAGCCAAGTAAGTAGGCAACGATAAATAAAAGATATGTAGTAACCATAAGTTCAGTCTCCTTTATTCAAATGTGTTGATAAAGGGTAAAAAGAGTTTTTCCCGTATATTGTACCATACATTTGTAAAGAGCACATTTCTTTTTTGTAAATGAAAAATTCATTATTTCGTGCAAAAAATTTCACAGGAATGTTACATTTCTCACAGAAACAATAAGACTATATGTAGTAACATTTTAATCAAAAGACAACAACATATTGGTGGAGGGTTATAAATGTTACAAAAAAATACACGTGGAGAAGAATTAATGAGAATATTTGAGACAATAGTCCACGGCAATGAACAAGATTTAATGCAAGAAAATGCAAATGTAGACGGCCGCTCTCCGATGGGAGTAATGGGAACGTTCGCATCTGAGAGTGCAAAATATTATGCTGTTGAAAATTTATTGTCAGATCAAGTGAAAAAAGCGATAAATGAAAATATATTATATCCACATGATTTAGATTTTTATGCGACAGGAACGACGACTTGTTCACAAATTCCGTTAGCGCAAATGCTTGCGAACGGTTTTCATACCGGACATGGACATATGAGACAACCGCAAGACATTAAAAGTGCATTAGCTCTTTCATCTATTATTTTTCAAGCGAATCAAAATATGCAGCACGGTGGTCAATCGTTTGCACTCTTTGATGTTGATTTAGCTCCATATGTGAGAAAAACAGTAGAGAGACATAAGAAACGATTACAGTCATATCCGCTTACGAAAGAACAAATAGAAGAATTTGCGTGGAAAGAAACAGAAAATGATACGTATCAGGCTTGTGAGGCTTTCATTCATAATTCAAATAGTATGCATAGTAGGGGCGGCGGGCAAGTCCCGTTTATTTCTATTAATTATGGAACAGACACATCAAAAGAAGGACGGTTATTAGTTAGAAAGCTTTTAAAAGCGACACAAGCTGGTCTTGGTAAAGGAGAAACACCAATTTTTCCTATTCAAATTTTTAAAATGAAAAAAGGTGTGAACTTTGAAGAAAGTGATCCGAACTATGATTTATTTGAATTAGCGTTAGAGACAACGGCTGAACGATTATTCCCTAACTTTTCATTTTTAGATGCGCCATTTAATGCTGTGCATTATGATGGAAGACCGGAAAGTGAAGTATGTTACATGGGATGTCGTACTCGTGTTATGTCGAACATACATGGAGAAGAAACGGCGATTGGAAGAGGGAATTTATCATTTACATCTATTAATTTAGTGAAATTAGCGTTAATTAGTGGTTCAAAAGAAGCGTTTTTTGAAGCGTTAAATTATTATTTAGATGTAGGAATCCAGCAATTATTAGAGCGATTTGAGTATCAATGTACGAAGCGAGCAAGAGATTTCCGATTTTTATATTCACAAGGTGTATGGCGCGGTGGAGAAAAGTTACAGCCTGAAGATTCTGTAGCAGCCATTTTAAAGCAAGGGACATTAAGTCTTGGTTTTATCGGTCTTGCGGAGTGTTTAGTAGCTTTAACAGGAAAGCATCACGGAGAAGATGAAGAATCATGGAAACTCGGGTATGAAATTATTTCCTTTATGAGAGATAGAATGGATAAAGCGACAGAAGAACATGAACTGAATTTCTCAGTCATTGCAACTCCTGCAGAAGGGTTATCAGGAAAGTTTGTGAAAAAAGATAGGGAAGAATTTGGCGTGATTAGCGGTATAACAAACCATAATTATTATACGAATTCATTCCATATCCCAGTTTATTATAACATGCAAGCGATAAATAAAATTCGTTTAGAAGGACCTTTCCACGCTCTATGTAACGGGGGACATATTACGTATATTGAACTAGACGGAGCAGCAATGCATAATAAACTGGCATTAAAACAAATAGTGCAAGCGATGGCAGAACATGGCGTTGGATACGGTTCTATTAATCATCCTGTTGACCGTTGTAAGTGCTGTAGTTATCACGGGGTTATTGGAAATGAATGTCCGAGCTGCGGAAATGAAGATGAGGCTAATATAGAAAGAATTCGCCGTATAACAGGTTATCTTGTAGGAGATATGTCGAAGTGGAATAGTGCGAAACGTAGTGAAGAGATGGATCGGGTGAAACATAAATGAAAGTGATGAACATTATTCATGATAGTGTAGTAGATGGAGAAGGGTTGCGGACAGTCGTGTTTTTTGCGGGCTGTCCGCATCGTTGTTTCGGTTGCCATAATCCGAAATCGTGGAATATTTGTAATGGAACTGAAATGACAGTAGAAGAAATTGTGAAAGAGATTGCAAGTAATCCATTAACTGATGTAACATTTTCAGGTGGAGATCCATTTTTCCAAGCTGCTGAAGTGAAAAAAGTAGCAAAAATCGTGAAAGATTTGAAAAAAAATCTATGGATGTATACAGGTTATACGTTAGAAGAGATACAGAGTTCTCAAAATAATGATATGATAGAGTTGTTACATTATGGGGATGTTTTAGTCGATGGAAGATTTGAAATCGAGAAAAAAGATTTAACACTTCCATTTCGCGGAAGCTCCAATCAACGTATTATTCGATTGAAAGAGTAAAAAGGCGGGATAGATTATTATGAATAAAACAGTATTGCTTGTTGAAGATGAAAGAAGATTACGTGAAATTGTTAGCGATTATTTTCGCAATGAAGGCTTTGAAGTAATCGAAGCAGAAGACGGAAAAAAAGCGTTAGAATTATTTGCAGAGCATGAAATTGATTTAATTATGTTAGATATTATGTTACCAGAAATAGATGGATGGTCTGTTTGTAGACGAATTAGAAAAGAATCAGCAGTACCAATTATTATGCTAACAGCACGTTCGGATGAGGATGATACATTACTAGGATTTGAATTAGGTGCAGATGAATATGTAACGAAACCTTTCAGCCCGAAAGTGTTAGTAGCTCGCGCGAAGACGTTACTGAAACGTGCGGATGGCGTGGTAGGAGTAGCTGAAGAAAATGCTATGTCTTTAGCTGGAATAGAAGTGAATCGTCTATCTAGAACTGTTTTAGTAGATGGAGAAGAAATTATATTAACACATAAAGAATTTGAACTTCTCGTTTATTTAATGGAGAACAAAGGAATTGTGTTGTCACGTCAACATTTATTAGATCAGTTATGGGGATATGACTATTACGGCGATGACCGAACGGTTGATACTCATATTAAAAAACTACGGAATAAGCTAGGAGATAAGGCGAAGCATATCGGTACTGTTATTCGTGTTGGTTATAAATTTGAAGAATAACTCGGAACGTATTGTGTGCTTCACTCTAGGAAAATAACAATTTTATATCCTCTTTTGCAGGTAGAATGTACAAAAAATACTTTTTTTGTCTACAATGTTAGATAAGTGTATTTTTTTAATTGGATTTCACGATGAGTTCACAAGAAGGACACAAAACGTGACTATACTAAAAATACGAATTCACCAGAGAGGGGAAGTAAACATGGGATATTACGACGGACCAAATTTAAATGAAGAGCATAGTGAAACGAGAGAAGTGAGAAAATCAAGCAGTAAAAAAGGTTATTTTTTCACAGGTTTAGTCGGAGCTGTAGTTGGGGCTGTTTCAATTAGTTTTGCAGCACCGTATATGCCATGGGCTCAAAATAATGGAGCGCCAGTATCATCATTCAGCTCGGATTCAAAAGTAGAAGGTACTGTAGTTCCTGTTGTCAATAAAGCAAAAAATGAAACGGACTTACCTGGTATGATTGAAGGCGCGAAAGATGTTGTTGTAGGTGTTATTAATATGCAACAAAGTATTGATCCATTTGCAATGCAACCGACGGGTCAAGAACAACAAGCTGGTTCAGGATCAGGTGTTATTTATAAAAAGGCAGGAAATAAAGCATATATTGTAACGAACAATCATGTAGTAGATGGTGCAAATAAACTTGCTGTAAAACTGAGTGATGGCAAGAAGGTAGATGCGAAGCTTGTAGGGAAAGACCCTTGGCTAGATTTAGCTGTTGTTGAAATTGATGGTGCTAATGTAAATAAAGTTGCCACTTTAGGTGATTCTAGTAAAATCCGTGCGGGTGAAAAAGCAATTGCAATCGGTAACCCACTAGGATTTGATGGAAGTGTAACGGAAGGTATTATTAGTAGTAAAGAACGTGAAATTCCAGTAGATATCGATGGTGATAAGCGTGCAGATTGGAATGCTCAAGTTATTCAAACAGATGCAGCGATTAACCCTGGTAATAGTGGTGGAGCGTTATTTAATCAAAACGGTGAAATAATTGGAATTAATTCAAGTAAAATTGCACAACAAGAAGTTGAAGGAATTGGATTTGCTATTCCAATTAACATCGCAAAGCCAGTTATTGAGTCACTTGAAAAAGACGGAGTAGTAAAACGTCCAGCGCTTGGAGTAGGTGTTGTTTCATTAGAAGATGTGCAAGCTTATGCAGTAAATCAATTGAAAGTACCGAAAGACGTAACAAACGGCGTTGTATTAGGTAAAATTTACCCAATATCACCT
Source organism: Bacillus sp. CD3-5 (assembly GCF_006349665.1). NCBI lineage: Bacteria > Bacillati > Bacillota > Bacilli > Caryophanales > Bacillaceae > Bacillus > Bacillus sp. CD3-5. The sequence goes on from NZ_VEPX01000015.1 coordinate 103,543, forward strand.
GCTGAAAAAGCTGGTTTAGAACAATATGATATTGTAGTAGCATTAGATAATCAAAAAGTAGAAAATTCACTTCAATTCCGTAAATATTTATATGAAAAGAAAAAAGTAGGCGAGAAAGTAGAAGTTACATTCTATCGTAACGGTCAAAAAATGACGAAAACAGCTACTTTAGCAGATAACTCAGCTACAAAGAATCAATAATCGGAATAAAAGAAAGTCTCTTTCATATTGAAAGAGACTTTCTTTATCGGCTATACTAAAGGAATAGGAGGGATAATTTATGACAATTGAAAACCCAACTCGTACGGAAATTGGTGAAGTATTAAAGAAAAGCAAAACGATTGCAGTTGTTGGTTTATCGGATAAGCCAGAACGTACATCGTATATGGTTTCAAAAGCAATGCAAGATGCTGGATACCGCATTATTCCAGTTAACCCAACAGTAGATGAGGTGCTTGGAGAAAAGGCAGTTGCTTCACTAAAGGATATTAAGGAACACGTTGACATTGTAAATGTATTTCGTCGCTCAGAGTTTTTAATGGATGTTGCAAAAGAATTTGTAGAGATTGATGCAGATGTTTTTTGGGCACAATTAGGAGTACAAGATGAAGATACATACAAACTTTTAAAAGAAAAAGACTATACTGTAATAATGGATCGTTGTATAAAAGTAGAACATGCGATGACAAAATAGTATAGATTGTAAAGGTAGGAAGATTGCTTCAGCCCTCATGATAATAAGTGGGGCCGATGAACGAGGTGTTCATCATGAGATTTTTTAAAGGCTGTTTTTGGGGATTGTTACTTGTAATCCCGTTTTGGATCTTGATCATTTGGATCATAATAAAGGTTTGGAATGTGTAATCTTGGAATACATATCCATTTCTCGTTGACAAACGATTATTTTTCTGAAATAGTAGCCTAGAGGAATCCTTGTGAAAAAACAAGGATTTTTCTATTGAAAATGGTATATAAAAGAGATAAGATAACTTGCCAAAACTATAGTCGAGGCGTTATTCTATAATAGAAACATATGTTCTGATTTTGGATTAGGAAAGGGGCAAGGAGTTTGGCGAAGCATCAGTTCCAATATAATGAAGATGCGATTCAAGTGTTAGAAGGACTTGAAGCCGTTCGAAAACGCCCGGGTATGTATATCGGGAGCACGGACAGCCGTGGATTGCATCATTTAGTATACGAAATAGTAGATAACTCCGTTGATGAAGCGTTAGCGGGATTTGGCGACGAAATTTCTGTCGTAATACATAAAGATAATAGTATTAGCGTTATAGATAAAGGGCGAGGAATGCCTACGGGAATGCATAAGCTTGGAAAACCTACACCAGAAGTTATTTTAACTGTACTTCATGCCGGTGGTAAGTTTGGTCAAGGTGGTTACAAAACGAGTGGTGGTTTACACGGTGTTGGGGCATCAGTTGTAAACGCCTTATCTGAATGGTTAGTCGTAACGATTAAGCGTGACGGAAATATTTATGAACAACGCTTTGAAAATGGCGGTGTTCCTGTAACGACGCTTGAGAAAATCGGAAAGACGAAAGAATCTGGTACGACAATGCATTTCAAACCAGATACAACGATTTTCAGCACAACAAATTACAATTATGAAACATTATGTGAGAGATTACGTGAATCTGCATTCTTATTAAAAGGGATGAAAATCTCAATAAAAGATGAAAGAAATGATTTAGAAGATGTCTTTCATTATGAAACAGGAATTGAAGCCTTCGTTTCCTATTTAAACGAAGAAAAAGATTCAATTCACCCAGTTGTATACTTCACTGGTGAACAAAATGGGATTGAAGCAGAACTAGCATTTCAATTTAACGATGGCTACTCAGAAAATATTCTTTCGTTTGTAAATAATGTACGTACAAAAGATGGTGGAACACATGAAGCTGGATTTAAGACAGCGATGACGCGTGTGTTCAATGAGTATGCTCGCAAAGTTTCACTATTAAAAGAAAAAGATAAAAACTTAGAAGGTACAGATATTCGTGAAGGTGTAGCGGCTATCGTTTCTGTACGTGTACCAGAAGAAGTACTTCAGTTTGAAGGACAAACAAAAGGGAAACTAGGTACAAGTGAAGCTCGTTCTTCAATTGATGCCATTGTATCAGAGCATTTAGCTTACTTTTTAGAAGAAAACCCGGACGTAGCCACACTTCTTGTGAGAAAAGCAATTAAAGCAGCGCAAGCACGTGAAGCCGCTCGTAAAGCGAGAGAGGAAGCGCGTACTGGTAAAAAGAAAAAGAAATCAGAAGGTACATTAAGTGGTAAGTTAACACCTGCACAATCACGTAACCCGCAGAAAAATGAACTATACCTAGTAGAGGGTGACTCTGCCGGTGGTTCTGCCAAACAAGGGCGAGATCGACGCTTCCAAGCGGTATTACCGTTACGTGGTAAAGTAATTAATACAGAAAAAGCAAAGCTTGCTGATATCTTTAAAAATGAAGAGATTAATACAATTATTTATGCGATTGGCGGCGGTGTAGGCAATGAATTCGATGTGGAAGACATTAACTACGATAAAGTTGTAATCATGACCGATGCAGATACAGACGGGGCGCATATTCAAGTCTTGTTATTAACATTCTTCTACAGATATATGAAACCACTTATCGAAGCTGGTAAAGTGTTTATCGCACTTCCTCCTTTATACAAAGTAAGTAAAGGAAAAGGAAAAAGTGAAGTAATTGAATACGCATGGTCAGATGATGAATTAGATGAAGTAACGAAAAAAGTTGGAAAAGGTTACATGTTACAGCGTTATAAAGGACTTGGCGAAATGAATGCGGATCAATTATGGGAAACAACGATGAATCCTGAAACACGTACATTAATTCGCGTGAAAATTGATGATGCAGCAAGAGCAGAGCGCCGCGTTACAACATTAATGGGTGATAAAGTAGAACCGCGCCGTAAATGGATTGAGCGTAATGTACAGTTTGGTATGCAAGAAGAAGGAAATATTTTAGAAAATGAAATGATTATGGAGACGGAGGTGGAATAACATGCAAGCAGAGAAGTTTCATGACCTCCCGCTTGAAGACGTGTTAGGTGATCGCTTTGCACGTTATAGTAAATATATTATTCAAGATCGCGCGCTTCCAGATGCGCGTGACGGCTTAAAACCAGTACAAAGACGTATTTTATATTCTATGTATGTAGAAGGAAACGTACACGATAAAGCGTTCCGTAAGTCAGCTAAAACAGTCGGTAACGTTATTGGTAATTATCATCCGCATGGTGATTCCTCTGTATATGAGGCGATGGTACGTTTAAGCCAAACTTGGAAAGTACGTAATGTTTTAGTTGAGATGCATGGTAATAATGGTAGTGTTGACGGGGATCCAGCAGCAGCAATGCGTTATACGGAAGCCCGATTATCACCAATTGCATCTGAGTTATTACGTGATCTTGATAAAGAAACAGTAGAATTCGTATCAAACTTTGATGATACGAGTGAAGAACCAGTTGTTTTACCAGCAGCGTTTCCGAACTTATTAGTGAACGGATCTACAGGGATTTCCGCTGGTTATGCAACAGAAATTCCACCGCATCATCTTGGAGAAGTTATTGATGCTACAATGATGCGTATCGATAAGCCAAATAGTACTGTTGACGATTTATTAACAGTTATGAAAGGACCAGATTTCCCAACAGGCGGTATTATTCAGGGGATTGATGGTATTAAAAAGGCGTATGAAACAGGTAAAGGTAAAATTATTATTCGCGGAAAAGCAGAGGTTGAAACGGTTCGTGGCGGGAAACAGCAAATCGTAATTACTGAAATTCCATACGAAGTAAATAAAGCAAACCTTGTTAAGAAAATGGATGAGTTACGTCTAGATAAAAAATTAGATGGCATTGCTGAAGTACGTGATGAGACAGATCGTACAGGTCTTCGCATTGTCGTAGAGTTAAAAAAAGAAGCAAATTCTGAAGGTATTTTAAATTATTTATATAAAAATACAGATTTACAAATTCCATATAACTTTAATATGGTAGCGATTAATAATCGTCGTCCAACGCTTATGACATTACCGAAAATTTTAGATGCATATATTGGCCATCAAAAAGAAGTTGTTACGAGACGTTCACAATATGAATTACGAAAGGCAGAAAATCGTCAACATATTGTAGAAGGTTTAAAGAAAGCATTATCGATTTTAGACCAAGTTATTGAAACGATTCGTGCTTCAAAAGATAAGCGTAATGCAAAAGATAATTTAAGTGCGAAATTTGGTTTTACAGAAGCGCAAGCGGAAGCAATTGTATCCTTGCAATTATATCGTTTAACGAATACAGATATTACAGCGCTACAACAAGAGGCAGATGAGCTTAATAAGAAAATTATTGAGCTACAGGCAATTTTACAAAGTGAAAAAAGATTACTTCAAGTAATTAAAACAGATTTAAAGAGAGTTAAGAAAACATATAGTGATGATCGACGCGCGATTATTGAAGATCAAATCGAGGAAATTAAAATCGATGTAGAAGTGATGATCCCACAAGAAGATGTCATCGTTACTGTAACGAAAGAAGGATATGTGAAACGTACTGGATGGCGCTCACATAATGCCTCAAATGGCAAAGACTTCGGTATGAAAGAGGGTGACATCTTACTTGAACGATTCGATACGAATACGACAGAGACAGTCCTCTTATTTACGAATAAAGGAAACTATATATATCTGCCAGTATACGAAATGCCAGATATTCGTTGGAAAGATTTGGGACAGCACGTTGCTAATATCGTTTCACTTGATCGGGATGAAACGATTATTTGGGCAACTGTCGTACCGAACTTTGAGGAAGAAAAGCGATTTATCATATTTGTAACAAAGAACGGTATGATTAAGAAGACAGAATTAAACCAATATAAAGTACAGCGTTACTCTAGAGCATTCGTTGCTGTAAACTTGAAAAAAGATGATGAAGTTGTTGATATATTTGCGACAGATGGAACGAGTGATATCGTTCTTGCTACACACGGTGCATATGCACTTATTTTCCATGAAGATGAAGTAAGTCCAGTCGGTGTAAGAGCCGCTGGTGTGAAAGCAATTAATTTAAAAGAAGATGACTATGTCGCTTCTGGTAAACCATTAAATGCTGATAAAGATCAACTTATTCTCGTAACGCAGCGCGGTGCTGTAAAACGTCTAAAAGCATCAGAAATTGAGAAATCAACGAGGGCGAAGCGAGGTCTTGTTATTTTCAAAGAATTAAAACGTAATCCATACCGCATTGTCGGTATTGAAATCGTTCGAGACGATGAACTAGTTTATATGAAGACAGAGAAACATATCGTAGAAGAAATTGATCCGAAAGCGTATCGAAATAAAGACCGGTATAGTAACGGTAGTTTAGTGCTAGATGTTAACGATACTGGTGAAGTTATTGAAACGTGGACGAAAAAAAGACCGGAATAAAAAAAGCATCTTGCCATGAATAATGGCAAGATGCTTTTTTCTAGGCAATTTAGTATGAATCTTGTTATAATAACTGAATGAAATCGTTCTCATATAGTGAAAGTTTAATCAGTGGGGGTCTTGTTGCCCACAAATAGCGGGACAAATGGAGGTAATAACAGTAAATAAGAATCTATAAAAAACTATAAAAATTTACAATTACAGGTTTTATATTTTACAGAATTCAACCT
>NZ_VEPX01000016.1:0-97724 GCF_006349665.1 Bacillus sp. CD3-5
AAAAGGGAAGAAACAGAAGAGGTAACAGAAGAAGAAAAGGCCAAAGCAAAGGCGAAGGCAGCAGCAGCCGCAAAAGCAAAAGCAGCGGCGTTAGCGAAGCAAAAAAGAGAAGGAACAGAAGAAGTGACGGAAGAAGAAAAGGCCAAAGCAAAGGCGAAGGCAGCAGCAGCCGCAAAAGCGAAAGCAGCGGCGTTAGCGAAGCAAAAAAGAGAAGGAACAGAAGAAGTGACGGAAGAGGAAAAGGCCAAGGCGAAAGCGAAGGCTGTGGCGGCCGCAAAGGCAAAAGCAGCGGCGCTAGCAAAGCAGAAAGCTTCGCAAGGTGATGGGGATTCGGGAGATGAAAAGGCGAAGGCAAAAGCGGCAGCGGCTGCAAGGGCGAAGATGAAGGGTGCTGAAGGTAAGGAGGAAGAGGAAGCGAAGCAGGAAGAGCCATCCGTGAATCAACCGTATTTAAATCAGTATGTTGAAGTTATTAAGGGAAAAGTAGGAGAGGATGCTTTAGTAGATTGCTACATTAATAAACTTTCCAAAGATGTACCAACTCTTGTAGTGGAGCCCTCAAAATATTATGAAGTAATGGAGTTACTGCGATCCCATGAGGCACTTGCATTTGATTATATGTCAGAGTTACATGCGACGGATTTTGTGACACATATGGAAGTGTATGTTCATTTATTTTCATATGGAAAGAAACAGTCAGTAGCGGTAAAGGTGAAGCTGGATAGGGAAGCGCCGCAAGTAGAATCGGTGACAGCGCTTTGGAAAGGGGCAGACTGGCCAGAGCGGGAAGCGTATGATTTGCTCGGCATTGTATTTAAGGGACATCCGAATTTATCGCGTATTTTAATGCCCGATGATTGGATAGGACATCCGCTTAGAAAAGATTATGAACCGTATGATGTGGAGGTGTAGCTAAATGATCCGTACGGAAGAAATGCTTTTGAATGTAGGTCCTCAGCATCCGAGTACACACGGTGTGTTCAGGCTTGTTATTAAAATTGACGGGGAAATTATTAAAGAAGCTACACCGGTTATTGGATATTTGCATCGCGGGACCGAAAAGATCGCAGAGAGCTTACAGTATACGCAAATTATCCCTTATACAGATCGGATGGACTATTTATCGGCTATGACGAATAATTACGTCATTTGCCACGCTGTAGAGACGATGATGGGGCTTGAAATCCCAGAGCGAGCTGAATACTTGCGAGTGCTTGCAATGGAACTTGGAAGGATTGCGAGTCATCTCGTTTGGTGGGGGACAAATCTTCTCGATATAGGAGCGGTCAGCCCGTTTTTATACGCGTTCCGTGAGCGAGAGATGATTATTAATTTATTAAACGAATTATGCGGTGCGCGGCTTACTTTTAACTATATGAGAGTCGGCGGTGTAAAGTGGGATGCGCCGGACGGTTGGATTGAAAAAGTGGAAGAATTTGTTCCGTATATGAGAGAGCAATTGACGGGTTACCATGATCTCGTTAGTGGCAATGAGATTTTCTTAAATCGTGTAAAAGGCGTTGGCATATATAGCGAAGAAGATGCAATTTCGTATTCTTTAAGCGGAGCGAATTTGCGGTGCACCGGAGTAAATTGGGATCTTCGCAAGGATGAACCGTACTCCATTTACGACCGTTTTGATTTCGATATTCCTGTTGGGAGCGTGGGGGATGCTTGGGATCGCTACGTTTGCCGCATGAAGGAAATTGAGGAGTCGTTAAAAATTGTCGAGCAAGCTGTCCAGCAATTCCCGAAAGAAGGAGCAGTACTTGCGAAAGTACCGAAGATTATTAAGGTTCCTAAAGGGGAAGCATTCGTCCGTATAGAGTCGCCGCGAGGAGAGATTGGTTGCTATATTGCTAGTGACGGAAAGAAAGAGCCATACCGCTTGAAGTTTCGCAGACCGTCTTTTTACAATTTGCAAATTTTACCGAAGTTATTGAAAGGTGAAAACATCGCCAATTTAATTACGATTTTAGGCGGAGTGGATATTGTACTTGGGGAGGTTGATGGCTGATGATTGAAACGCTCTTACAATCACCTTCTAGCTGGGCGAATTTCTTCATTTTTTTCGGATTAGCGGTGCTGCTATTATTTGCAGTCCTTGGCTTCGTTACATATGGTATTTTGGCAGAACGGAAAGTGATGGGTTTTATGCAAGGGCGGATTGGGCCAAACCAAGTCGGGGGCCGGTTTGGTCTGTTGCAAACGGTAGCCGATGTTTTAAAACTATTATTGAAAGAAGATAGTATTCCGAAGGCGGCAGATAAACCGTTGTTTATATTAGCACCTGTCATTGCGTTCGCACCAGCATTTATGGTGCTTGCAGTCATCCCGTTTACTGATAAATTTCAGTTCGCAGATATTGGCGTAGGCTTACTGTATTACATTGCTGTTTCTGGCATTACGACGATTGGCGTCGTAACCGGAGGATGGGCATCGAATAATAAATATTCCCTTTTAGGGGGGATGCGTGCGGCGGCGCAAATGATTTCTTATGAAATTCCGCTCGTAATGAGTGTAATCGGGATCGTTTTGTTAGCGGGTAGCCTAAATTTAAATGAAATCGTAGCAGCGCAGGAAAATGTTTGGTACATTTTCGTGCAACCAATCGGTTTCGTCGTATTTTTAATCGCGGCGGTAGCAGAGTTAAATAGGACGCCGTTTGATTTACCAGAAGCAGAATCGGAACTTGTTTCTGGATATCATACGGAATACTCAGGGTTTCGCTGGGCGTTTTTCATGCTTTCAGAGTACGTATATTTCTTCGGGATGGCATCCTTAATTACTGTGCTCTTTTTAGGCGGATGGAATCCAGTTATGTTCCTTGGATTCATCCCAGGTGCCGTATGGTTTGCTTTAAAGTTTAGCAGTGTAGTCTTTCTATTAATTTGGTTCCGCGTTACGTTTCCACGTATAAGAGGTGACCAGTTAATGGAGTTTGGCTGGAAAGTATTATTGCCAATTGCACTTGCAAATATTTTCTTAACGGCATTGATTAAGGAGTTATTCTTCTAATCTATGAGGGGGGTGCCAGTAAGAGATGAAAGGACTATTTAAAGGACTAAAATATACATTAAGCAATTTGAGTAAAAAGAAAGTGACGTATGATTATCCGAATCAACCGTTGCCATTGCCAGACCGGTTTCGAGGGATTCAAAAATTTTATCCAGAAAAGTGTATCGTTTGTAACCAGTGCTCCAATATTTGTCCGACAGACTGTATTCAGTTAACGGGGAAAAAACATCCGGATCCTACGAAAAAAGGAAAAATTATCGACACGTACGATATTAATTTTGAAATTTGTATTCTTTGTGATTTATGTACAGAAGTTTGTCCGACAGAAGCGATCGTTATGACAAATAACTTTGAACTCGCGGAATATTCACGGGATGACTTATTTAAAAATTTGCAGTGGCTCGATGAAAACGACGAAAACGTCAGGAAGGAGAATAAAGCATGAATGGCGAGTTTATAGCATTCTTCATACTATCCTTGTCTGCAATTATCGGAGGCATTCTTATGTTGAATGTAACGAAAGTCATGCATATGATGCTAGCTCTCGTTCTGACATTTCTCAGCATTGCAGGTTTGTACTTTCTTTTATCAGCTGAATTTATCGGGGTTGCACAAATTTTACTTTACTCGGGTGCGATCACCATTATTATGATTTTTGGAATTATGTTAACGAAACATAATGCAGAAAATGAATCACGTCTTACTCTTCGAAAATGGATTATCTTCTTTGCGGTTGTAGCATTTGGGGCAGTTATGTATTTCGCTGTTAACAATATTGATTTTGCAAATGAAAGCACACAAGGAAGTTTACCTCTCCATGAAAAAAACACACTTCAAATCGGTACACTTCTCTATTCAAAATATATTATTCCATTTGAGCTAACTTCAGTTATTTTACTTGTAGCACTTGTTGGCGCAATTATTCTTGCGAAGAAGGATGAGAAAGAGGAGGATTCCAATGAGTAGCGTTCCTGCTTCTGCATATTTAACGCTTGCGATTATTTTATTTTGCATCGGTTTGTTTGGAGCTTTAACGAAGCGCAATACAGTAATTGTATTAGTTTGTATTGAATTAATGCTGAACGCAGCCAATTTAAATTTAGTAGCGTTTAGTAAATTAGGTTTGTTCCCAAATTTAACAGGGCAAATTTTCTCTCTGTTTACGATGGCCGTAGCAGCAGCGGAGGCGGCGGTAGGACTCGCCATTTTAATTGCTTTATATCGTAATCGTACGACAGTTCATGTAGATGAAATGGATACGCTTAAAGGGTAACATTGTGACCGAAAAGGGGGAAGGAAACAATGATCGATTATGCATGGCTCATACCGCTTTTCCCGCTTGTTTCGTTTTTGTTATTAATTATATTCGGGAAGAAAATTAGAGAAGGAAGCAGTGTACTTAGTATTTTCTTCGTCTTTCTCTCCTTTATATTTGCGGTACTTGTATTAATAGAACGGTTTTCGACAGTACCAGTGAAGCATAAGTGGGTATGGCTTAGAGCTGGAGATATTGATATATCATTTGGCTTTGAAGTGACAGCATTAGGGGCTTTAATGTTGTTTATCGTTACACTTGTGAGTTTACTTGTACATGTGTATTCGAAAGGGTATATGAAAGGTGAGGAAAGATTACCAACCTTTTATGCTTATTTAGGGCTCTTTACATTTGCGATGCTCGGGCTTGTTATATCACCGAATTTATTACAGCTTTATATATTTTGGGAGTTAGTCGGCCTCGGTTCATTTTTACTCATCGGTTTTTATTTCTTTAAAGAAGAAGCGAAGGCTGCTGCGAAAAAAGCTTTTATTATGACACGTATTGGCGATGTCGGTTTATTTATTGGGATGATCTTAATTTTCTGGCATGCAGGTAGTTTTGAATATGACTCGATATTTAGAGCGATTCATACGGGTGATCTTACTCCTACGATGATTACAATAACAGCGATATTAATTTTTATTGGTGCAATGGGGAAATCAGGTCAGTTCCCGCTTCATACGTGGTTACCAGATGCAATGGAAGGGCCGACGCCTGTTTCGGCACTTATTCATGCGGCGACGATGGTAGCAGCTGGCGTATATTTAGTGGCAACGATGTTTCCGTTATTTTCAGCAAGTGCGGTGGCGATGCAGACGGTAGCAATTGTGGGAGCCTTCACTGCAATCTTTGCAGCTTCCATCGGTCTTGTACAAACGGATATAAAGAGAGTACTTGCTTATTCTACAGTTAGCCAGCTCGGGTATATGATGCTTGCACTAGGATCTGCTGGTTATGTAGCAGGTGTGTTCCATTTAACAACACATGCCTTTTTTAAAGCGCTACTATTTTTGGCAGCAGGAAGTGTCATTCATGCAGTGCATACGCAAAATATTAATAAAATGGGCGGTTTACAGAAGAAGATGAAAGTAACAGGTGCGCTATTTTTAATCGGTACACTTGCAATTAGTGGTGTGCCACTCCTTTCCGGTTTCTTTAGTAAAGATGAAATTTTAGCGGCAGCTTGGATGAACGGCAATTACGTTTTATTCGTCTTAGCGATACTTGCAGCATTCCTAACAGCATTCTACATGTTCCGCCTATACTTTCTTGTCTTTACGGGGAAAGCGAAGACGAAGGAAGATGTGCATGAATCGCCCCGCATTATGACGTATCCGATGATCGTCCTTGGCGTCCTTGCAGTCGTGGCAGGTTATATAAATACACCGTGGTTTGGAACGTTTCTCGGGGATTGGCTTACGAAAGATGTAGCGTTTAAAGTGCGAGAGGCGCACGGACCAGTTTGGATTATGATTGTTGCGACGCTCGTTTCTTTGACAGGGATTGCTCTTGCATATGTCATATATGGCAAGAAATCTATTGCTAGAGATTGGGCTGGTGGTGAGGACTCGCCTCTTTATAAACTTTTGAAAGAAAAATATTATGTGGATGAACTATACAATATGACGGTGCTTCCTATTACGAAAGGAATCGCTCATGTGCTTCGCCTATTTGAAGTGTATGTAGTCGAAGGAATTGCCGTTTTAATAGGGAGTTTAGTGAAAGGGATAAGTGCAATTGGCTCTAGACTCCAAAACGGAAATGTACAAGTGTATGGGACTGTAACAGCTGTTTCACTTGCAGTACTCTTCATTATTTTGCTCTATACGGGAGGGGATTTACGATGAATGATTTGTTATTAACGTTCTTCATTTTTTCCCCGCTTTTAGGAATTCTCTTACTTACATTAACACCGAAAAAAGAATCACGTACAGTGCGAGCGCTCGGTTTATTTGGAACGGTGCTTCCATTCGGAATGGCTATCGTCCTCGCTTGTACATATGCTTCCGGAAAGAGTTTGTCCCTATTTGATGAGAAAGTGAAATGGATTAAATTTGGGGATTTTGCAGCGGTGGATAAAAGGTGGTTTTCCATTTATTACGAGCTTGGTATTGATGGTTTATCGCTCGTTATGATGGTACTGACGGCCCTTCTAGCGATGCTTGCAGCAATTGCAGCATTTACGATTAAAAGAAACTTGAAAGCATTTTATATGCTGTTACTCACGTTAGAAATAGGGATGCTCGGTGTCTTCGCTGCTCAAAATTTAATGTTGTTCTTTATCTTCTTTGAAATTACATTGCCACCGATGTTTTTATTAATTGGGAAGTGGGGGAAATTGTCGAGTGAAAAGGCTGCTTATAGTTATTTAATATATAACGGTATTGGCTCCGCTATTTTGCTTATCGTTTTCTCGGTTTTATTTGCGAAAACAGGTACAACCAATATTACAGAGCTTAAAGAAATATTAACGAGTGTAGGTACTGGCGGAGGAATGGCTGTCTCAAGTAGCTTACAGTTCGGCTTGTTTCTTAGCATAATGATCGCTTTTGCAATTAAACTACCCGTTTTCCCGTTACATCGCTGGATGGTCAATGTACATATTGAAGCACATCCGGCTGTTGTTATGCTTCATGCAGGTGTTTTACTGAAGATTGGAGCATACGGTATAATCCGCTTCGGACAGGGACTATTCCCGGAATACTTTCGCGAGGTTGCAACGCTCATTGCGATTTTAGGAGTCATCAATTTATTGTACGGAGCCTTCTTGGCGCTCATTCAAACGGACTTCCGGAAGGTGCTTGCTTACTCTAGTATTTCACATATGGGTATTGTATTAATGGGCCTTGGGGCGTTAAATGCACCAGGTACACAAGGCGCTCTATTCCAAGTTGTTTCGCACGGTTTAATTGCAGCTTTACTCTTTTTCTTACTTGGTGTTATAGAACAGCGTTTTGGAACGTCGGATATTACAGCACTTGGCGGACTTGCAAAAAGTGTACCGGTACTTAGCGGATTCTTCTTAGCGGGAGGAATGGCATCGCTTGGATTGCCGGGGATGTCCGGATTTGTTAGCGAATTTCTTGCCTTTCTCGGTTTATTCCAAGGAGAGCCAGTTATTGCTGCGGCCGGAGTACTTGGCATCATTTTAACCGCTGTATATGTATTAAGAGCAACACTGCAAGTAACATTCGGTAAGAAAGAGTGGGAAGCGAAAGCTGATATACACGGATGGGAGTATGTCCCGATTTTGCTACTTATCTTCTGCATTATTGCAATTGGAGTAATGCCAGAAATACTAGGGGATCCGCTTCAAAATACATTGAAAACACTGGGGGTGAAGTAGGATGGATATGAATACGTTACTTAGCTTATCATGGCATCTCATGGTGCCAGAATTCATTATTCTCGGAGCTGCCATCCTTCTTTCCATATGTGATTTGTTTTTTAAGCTGAACCATAGATACGTAGCGCTTGGTGCCATCGCGGCGGTCGTATTAGCAATCGTGTCACTAATTACGCTATATAGCGAATCAGCAGGAGATATTTTAAATGGATCGTTTGTGTTAGATGGATTTTCAAAAGGATTTAAAACGTTGTTGTTAGGCGGTGCTGCCCTCATTTTATGCATCGCAATGAGCGATGATAAGAAAAATCCAATTGAAGATAAGGGAGAATATTATTACTTATTTTTAATGGCGCTCCTTGGGGCGATGTTTATGGCTTCTAGCGTTGATTTCATTACACTTTTCGTCGGTTTAGAATTGCTTTCACTTTCTTCCTACATTTTAGTAGGAATACGAAAAAAGAACCGTGCATCAAATGAGGCAGCAATGAAATATGTCATTAGTGGAGGAATTGGAACGGCAATTACGCTCTTTGGAATGAGTTATTTATACGGCATTACAGGATCAACTAATATTGTGGATATACAAAAGGTATTTGCTGGGGAACTGGCTGGTGGCATTCAATTATTGCTAGCTCTTGCATTTCTACTATTACTCGTTGGGCTCTCATTCAAAATTGCTACAGTGCCGTTTCATATGTGGGCGCCTGATGTGTATGAGGGAGCGGCTACACCTGTTACTGCTTTTCTTGGAACGATTTCTAAAATTGCTGGGTTCTTACTCATTATCCGTCTGTTCCTCATGGTTTTTGCAAGTGTATCGGTGCAAGGAGACATGCAATCTTTATACGGACGTATGAGCATATACATCGCTGTGCTAGCTAGTATTACGATGATTATTGGAAATGTAGTCGCATTAAAGCAATATAACGTAAAACGCTTATTTGCTTATTCAGGCATCGCGCATGCAGGATATTTACTCGTACCGCTTGTAGCATTATCGCCATTTACGATGGATAGCATGTGGTTTTACATGCTTGCATATATGCTTATGAATATAGGCGCGTTTGCAATTATCCACGGCTTAATCTTACAAAGCGACAAAGAAAATATGACCATTTTCACTGGATTATATAAAAGGTCGCCATTTACAGCGATCGTGATGACGATTTTTATTTTATCGCTAGCGGGGATACCAGGAACAGCTGGTTTCATTGGGAAAATTAACATCTTTTTAGGGGCCCTTCATGTAGAGCCAGCTCATTACGTACTAGCTTCTATTATGATGGGGACGACAGTCATTTCATTCGTATATTATTTCCGTATTTTACAGCAAATGTTTTTCCGTACAGGAGAAGTAGAAGAGAAAATTCGTTTGCCACTCAATATAAAGGTTGTGATGAGCCTTTGCGCAATTTCGATTGTAATACTAGGGATTATGCCGATGATTGGATACAATTTCTTTTATGAATATTTTCCATTAATGAAAGATTTCTTCTTCTTAGGGAACGTGGTACAATAGTGAAAATAAAAGGTGTGGAGTCGTTACTCTGCGCTTTTTATTTTGTGTGAATTACGATTGAAAATGCATATAAGTATACGCTTTTAAAGAGAAAATTACGATGTAAAATGTAAGATGCTTATTTGTATTTGAAAAAGTGTGGCTCCTACTTATTATGGTATCGTTTTTATAGTATTTCGTAAGTAGTAGCTGGGTAAAAAGGAGTCGGTTTTTTGGCACATCTTTTAGGGCAACAAGCACTGATTGCCATCGTTTCGCATTTATTGTTTATTACCATTACGTGGTGGGCCTTACAAGGTATTCACATTGAGCGTTTAATGAAGCCTGGAAAGGTGATGCAGACGAGAGTATTACTCATCTTAATTACAATTGCAATTGGGACATCTGTAAGTAACTTTTTCCTTGATTATTTAGGCTATTCAAAGAGTTTAACGTATTTAGTAAAGTAAGTGTATAGAACCTCAAATCTCCGTTAACAATGGGGATAGGAGGGGATGAAATTGAAGCTTAAAGCCATTCTTATTGTTGCACTTAGTGTTGTTTTATTTTTGGTTGGATATAGAGAGATGAAACCGATAAGCGATGAACAGAAGATGGAGAACATGATCGCAGCTGTAGAGAAAAATGATGCTAAAGTAGAGAAATGGTCATGGTTAGCACGAGAAACAAAAACAATTTCTAATATACATACGTTTCAAAAGTTGTTAAACGATGTGAAGGATAAGGCGAATATTCAAAAGTGGGAATTAGAGCAATCTCCAGATGGATATAAAGCTACATCCTATAAAAAATTTTCTTCCTATGAAGAACGAGTAGTAGTAACTTGGAGTAAGGAAAATACTAAAGAAAACACTTTCATTATCTTTGAAGTAAGCGGGGCAAAATGGGACCCGAAGTATATTCAGAAAACGAATAAAATTTTTAGTGAAAAACCTATAATTTACACTTGTGTTCAAGGTGTACTGAATGATAAGATTGAAGGTGTTTTGCAAAATAAAACCAATCAGGTTTTGAAAGATCTTTCAGCAAGAGCGATCGAACAGATAGAAGAAAGAGCATTTGTGTCAGTCTCCGCATACAATAAAAAGTGGGATGACGCTCTTTCAACAAATAGAGAGAAAATAAATGTGCAAATAGCAATACGTTCTACAGACAACAAAGATACAATTGTGGTTGGCACACCGATCATAACTTCTGAGTATTGAGTGAATAGATACTGAAAAAAGGACACGGAGGGGAATAATTTGGAAAAGATCATCGTCCGTGGCGGAAAGCGGTTAAACGGCACAGTGCGTGTTGAGGGCGCAAAAAATGCTGTATTACCTATAATCGCTGCAGCCCTATTAGCGAGTGATGGAAAGAATGTACTATCTGAAGTACCAGTTTTGTCTGATGTATACACAATTAATGAGGTATTACGTCATTTAAATGCTGAAGTCGTATTTGAAAATAACCAAGTAACAATCGATGCTTCTAAAGAGCTAAACATTGAAGCACCATTTGAATATGTACGTAAAATGCGTGCATCTGTTCAAGTAATGGGACCTTTATTAGCACGTAACGGTCGTGCTCGTATTGCACTTCCTGGTGGATGTGCAATTGGTTCACGTCCAATTGACCAACATTTAAAAGGCTTCGAAGCAATGGGAGCAAAAGTACAGGTTGGTAACGGTTTTGTTGAGGCATACGTTGAGGGAGAACTAAAAGGAGCTAAAATTTATTTAGACTTCCCAAGCGTGGGCGCGACAGAAAACATTATGTCTGCAGCTACATTAGCAAAAGGGACAACAATCCTTGAAAACGCAGCGAAAGAACCAGAAATCGTTGACTTAGCTAACTTCTTAAATGCGATGGGAGCGAAAGTACGCGGAGCTGGAACTGGAACGATTCGTATCGAAGGCGTTGATAAATTATATGGTGCAAACCACTCTATTATTCCTGACCGTATTGAAGCGGGAACATTCATGGTTGCAGCGGCAATTACTGGTGGAGACATCTTAATTGAAAATGCTGTGCCTGAACATTTACGCTCAATTACAGCGAAGATGGAAGAAATGGGTGTTAAAATTATTGAGGAAAATGAAGGTGTACGTGTTATCGGCCCAGATAAGTTAAAAGCGGTTGATATTAAAACTATGCCTCACCCAGGTTTCCCAACAGACATGCAATCACAAATGATGGCATTATTACTACAAGCTGATGGAACAAGTATGATTACAGAAACGGTATTTGAAAACCGCTTTATGCACGTTGAAGAATTCCGTCGTATGAATGCTGATATTAAAATCGAAGGTCGTTCTGTTATTATGAACGGTCCAAACAGCTTACAAGGTGCTGAAGTAGCAGCAACTGATTTACGTGCTGCAGCTGCATTAATCTTAGCTGGCTTAGTATCAGAAGGTTACACTCGTGTAACTGAGTTAAAACATCTTGACCGTGGCTATGTAAACTTCCATAAGAAATTAGCTGCATTAGGTGCAACTATTGAACGTGTAAACGAAAAAGTAGAAGAAGTGAAAGAACAAGAAGTTTCTGATCTTCACGCTTAATTGAAATAGTCTCTATGTCTTTTGACATAGAGGCTATTTTTTTGGGCTTATTACTGTTATAGTCAAGAAATTCTATACTTATGCACGTACCAGTAAAAATATTTAGAAAATTTTTGTTTTATATGGTTCCCCTTAAGTATGTTCTAAAAGAAAGAGTTGTTCCATAAGAATGAATGGAGTAAAGCTTTTTCATATTGGGGGAAATAAGATGAAATTTTCAAAGCCACTTTTTATTACAGTAGCGCTTCTCATAGCGCTCGTTATCATTGTACCTGCTGCTCTTGTGATTCCGTTTGCGAAAGCAAAAGTAGAGGAAAAAGCAGCTTCTAAAACTCCTCCAGCGATAGAAAGTATACCAGCTCCAGGGAAAGTGGATACAGCGGTTCAAGTTGCTGTATATCGCGAGAAACAGAAAAAGGTAGAGTCATTACCTATGGAGGAGTATGTGACCGGTGTAGTAGCTTCTGAGATGAATGCCAGTTTTGAAATAGAGGCGCTAAAGGCGCAGGCATTAGCAGCGAGAACATTTGTCGTGCAGCGTATGCTAAGCGGAGGTAAGAAAAACAATGCGGACGTGACAGATACGGTGAAAGATCAAGTGTACAAAAGCAAAGAAGAATTGAAAAAACAATGGGGCAATAACTACGAAAATAATTTGAAGAAAATCGAAGAAGCTGTTTCGAAAACCGCAGGACAAGTTTTAACGTATGACGGAAAGCCAATCTCAGCATCATTCTTCTCAACGAGTAATGGCCGGACAGAAAATGCAGCCGATTACTGGGGAAATGATTATCCGTACTTAAAGAGTGTAGATAGCCCGTGGGATCAAGCCTCTCCGAAATTTACGAGCGAGCAAACCTTTACCGTAGCTGACTTTCAAAAACGTCTCGGTGTGAAAGTGCTAGCAGACGGGAAAGTTGGAAATATTAAAGATCTTACGGAAGGAAAGCGCGTAAAGGATGTAGCATTTCAAGGGAAAACATTAACAGGAAAGGAAGTTCGTGAAAAGTTAGACTTACGCTCTTCCGACTTCACATGGAAACAACAAGGGGATAAAATCATCGTTACGACGAAAGGCTTCGGCCACGGCGTTGGTATGAGCCAATACGGAGCGAACGGCATGGCAGCAGAAGGCAAGAAATATACAGATATCGTCGCTCATTACTATAAAGGCGTTGAAATAAAGACGATGAACGATTATGAAGGTAAGTTGATGGTGAAGAAGTAGGTGTCAGGGTCTCCTGGCACCTGCTTTTTGTTTAAAATATCATAATTTTCCATTAATTGTTTGGTATAATAAGATAAAAAGTATTTGGGGGAGACAAAATGGCGTTACTGGAGTTGAAACAGTTAGGTAAGACGAACCAGTTACCGGCAGTTGAACTGAAGGTTGAGAAGGGGAAATGTGTTGTTTTGCAATGTAATAACCATACAGCTAAAGTGTTGCACCGCATTATTATTGGTGAGGAAGAAGCTTCAACTGGCAATGTGCTATTTGAAGGTGAAGCGATTGGAAAGAGAAATTATTCTCGCATCGGCTTTTGTTTTTTGAAAGATGAAGCATATGATCGTTTGAAGGTAAAGGAATACTATAAGTTTTTATTAGGGCTGTATGAATCAAATATGAGTATAGAAGAAGTTGTACAATATGTCGGCCTCTTAGATAAATTAAACGTTAAAATAGAAAAACTATCATTTTCAGAGAAACGTCGTCTTCATATTGGGCGAGTTATGATTCATAATCCAGATTTAGTTATTTTGGAAGAACCAGAGCAAAATGTAGATACAGAGAGTACGATTATGATTCGAAAAGCAATTATGAAAATGAAAGAGCAAGGAAAGGCGATTTTTATTACGTCATCTTTCCTATCTGATGCCCTTTCGTTAACAGAAGATGTATACATATTAAACAATGATGGTGTGAAAAAAGTAGAGATTGAACAAGAGGAAGCAGAAGAGGTTGATGAAGAAAAAGTCGTTCAAATGATTCCGCAAATGAAGTTAGAAAGAATACCAGCGAAAGTAAACGATAAAATCATCTTATTAGACCCAATGGAAATCCATTTCATTGAAACGCAAAACGGAGTAACCCATATTCACGTTCGTGAAGGTGATTTCGTATGCGCATTAACATTAAGTGAACTAGAAGCGAGATTAACAGGTTTTGGTTTCTTTAGATGTCATCGCTCTTACCTTGTGAATTTACAAAGGGTGCGAGAAGTGATTACTTGGACTCGTAACAGTTTCAGCTTAATTTTAGACGATGAAAGAAAAAGTTCAATCCCGCTTTCAAAAGGACGAATGGATGAATTAAAAAGCGTGATTGGGCTATAAAAAGTGCTCCAATAAGCTCAAAATACGATTCATTCACCGGTAAAAATACTCCTTTTACCGGTATTTTACTGCGTAAACCCTTTGATTTTCATATGATTGAGTCAAGAAAAGCGAAACAAATAAACGAAAAGCGCTAAAGCGACTTTCATCTATAAAAGAAAAAAACAAAGGGGATGACGAGATGACATTGGCAATTGAAATGAAAGATGTAATGAAAAGTTTCAACGAAAAAACAGCACTTCGAAATGTAAATATTGAAGTGAAGCAAGGAGAAATTTTTGGATTCCTCGGACCGAGTGGATCTGGGAAAACGACAACAGTAAAAATATTAACTTCTCAATTACTTCATAGCGTTGGAACGGTAAAAGTATTAGGGAAAGATATTACAGGGCCAAGCAGCATCGATTATAAACGAATTGGTATTTTAACAGACAACAGTGGTTTATATGAAAGACTTAGCATTTATGATAACTTACTATTATTTTGTGACTTATATGATTGCAAAAAAGAACGAATCGATGAAGTATTAGCGCAAGTGAACTTATTAGATGATAAAAAAACATTAGTAAAAAAACTATCAAAGGGAATGAAGCAGCGCGTTACACTAGCAAGAGCAATCCTTCATAAACCAGATATCCTCTTCTTAGACGAACCAACATCTGCACTTGATCCAGTAAACGTACAAAACATTCATAAAATCTTAAAAGACTTAAATAAAGAAGGAACGACGATTTTCTTAACGACGCACAACATGGACGAAGCAGAAACGCTTTGTAACCGCATTGCCTTTCTATGCGGCGGAGAAATTGTAGCGCTTGATACACCGGAGAACCTTCGCTTACAATACGCGAAAGATCAAATACAAGTCGTGTTAAAGGATAAGAAGAAAGAAACGGTACAAAAAGATGAATTAGGTGCAAAACGTATTTCAGAATGGATGAAAAAAGGTGAATTACTATCCATTCACTCACACGAACCAACGCTAGGCGATATCTTTATTGAAGTTACTGGGAGGGGATTATAATGACATTTTCAATGAGACGTGTATCAGCTATTTTTAGAAAAGAAGTACAAGATTTTAAGACAAATTCACAAGTGCTGCTAATGGCATCTTTACCAATTATATTTGCATTCATATTTAGCCGATTTGGAGAAGGACAGGCAGGGGTTGGCATTATTACTTTAATGGCCTTTCTATTTGTTGCAGGGTTTGTTCAATCAATGGTAATTGCAGAAGAGAAAGAAAAGCATACGTTACGTGTGTTAATGCTATCGCCAGCTTCTTCTGTTGAAGTTCTTCTTGGGAAAAGTATATTAACAGCATGTTTAACGTTAGGTATTTCTATTGTAAACTTATTCATTTTGGATCAATTAAGTGGAAATTTCTTATTACTAGCATTTGTTTTCTTATGTGGAACAATTCTATTTACTTTAATTGGAACAATGATTGGATTACTAGCTGAGTCTGTCCCACAAACATCACTAATTGGAATGCCGATATTAATGACGATGTATTTAGCTGTACAATTTGAGCCAATGGTTGAAAATAAAGTCATTAAGACAATGATTAGTTATCTTCCAACATCTCATCTTGAAAAGGCAATTAAAAGCTTAGTAGAGGGTGCAGGATTTAGTAGTATTAGTGGGCATATGATAAATGTTGGAGCTTGGCTTATTATTTCACTTATTGCATGTTTAATCGTGTATAAAAAGAAACAATTAGATTAAAAACTGAGCCAAAACGCTCAGTTTTTTCTTTTTTCTATCATTTCCTCGGAAATTTTACAATTCCTATACATATTTTTACAGATTTTGTCGAAAAGTAATTAGTTATACGTTGTATAGGATGCGTGAATATTGTTCAAAATGATTGCTGAGGTGATGATGGAATGCGAGGAAGAAATAATAAAAAGTCGCAAAAGGTAGTACATTTATTTCAAAAAAGATGGGTATTTCCGGCACTATACATTGCTTGTGCAGCGGTAATTTTAATGGTTGCGCTATGGTTCCAAGGAGCTAATCCGAAGAAGACTCCGAACCAAGATCAAGCAACGCCGTATACACAAACGGAAGATCCAGCAGTACCAGTAACGAAGTCTTCAGAAGTAGTGAAAATGCCAGCTCCTGCTAATGCGGAAGTAGTTGTACAGAAGAAGTTCTATGAAGATGCAGCAACTGAGGCGGAACAAGAAAAAGCACTTGTCTTTTATAACAACACATATTCCCCGAACAAAGGAATTGACATTGCTGCGAAGAATGGAAAAGAATTCAATGTTACAGCTGCTTTAAGTGGTACAGTAACGAAAGCGGAAAAAGATTCGCTTCTTGGTTATGTTGTAACAGTTGATAGCGGAAATGGTGTAGCAGCTTCTTATCAAAGCTTAGGCAGTGTAAAAGTAGAAAAAGGTGCACGAGTTGTACAAGGTGAAGTATTAGGAAAATCCGGTCTAAGTGCAATGAATAAAGAAGCAGGTTCTCACGTTCACTTTGAAGTACGTAAAGACAATGTGGCTGTGAACCCTGAGCGCTACTTAAATAAGTCAATAGCAGAAATTAAAGCTGATGCAGGTGCTGCAAAGGCAACGAACGCTTCTGGTAAAAAAGCTGATGACAAATCTCAAAAAGAAGAAAAGTCAACGAGCACGAAACCAGAAAGTAAAACAGAAGACAAGTCTCAAAAAGATGAGAAATCAACTAGCGGTTCAACTAGTGACAAAAAAGAAGAACCGAAGAAAGAAGAAAAATCAACAAATGGTTCTACAGAATCATCTAATAGTTCTTCTTCACAAGAATAAGAAAGTGAAAAAATCAGTTCTCACTAGGAGAGCTGATTTTTTTATTTTCATATAAAAATACTCAATTTCGAGAAAAAAGTTGCAATAACAAGGAAAAATGACGAGATTCTCGAATATATATTACAAAAAGGAGGGGATACTGTGTCATTTTTGTTTGTTCTGTCGACTGCTATTATTTTATTGTTTGTTTTATTCACTTTATATTATTACATTGCCAGTAAGAAAGAGGTTCCCCACCATCAATTGTTAGAAGAAGAGTTTGAACGAGAAGAATGACACCTTATATAAGGTGTCATTTTTTTGTCAAAATAGTCACTGTTAACGTATTTCTCACAAAAAAACGTAATTTTTCTTAACTTAGTCCGCAAAAATAGTGAACATGTAGCATATATCAGTAGTGCGGGCAATACAATGGTATAAACCAAAGCAAAGAGAGTGTTTGAGGTGAGAAATCGTGAATCATTTCATTATAAATCCAAGAATGTTTAACGCTTACAAACAGCACTCACACTTACTTCTAAGTCGTATGCAGCGAAGCTCATTTCACACTTCTCACATCCAATTTAGGGAGGCGAGTGGTGTGCACGATTACATCAAAGAGAGAACTATCAAGATTGGTAAGTATATCGTGGAGACAAGAAAGACAGTGCGTGTCATTGCAAAGGAATTTGGGGTATCAAAGAGTACAGTCCATAAAGATTTAACAGAACGTCTACCAGAAATTAATCCAGAGCTCGCAAATGAAGTGAAAGAAATTCTTGATTATCATAAGTCTATTCGTCATTTAAGAGGCGGAGAAGCAACAAAGCAGAAGTATAGAAAAGAAGATGTAGAAAAGCCGGTACGTCAATAAAGGTACAATCGTGAACATTCCGTTTCAATTCGGTAATATTTTTCAGAAGAATTCTTTTTGCGAATATTACGTTTCTGTTAAATTTATGATAAAATCAGAAATTAGGTGTAAAAGAATTCGGGTGTAACCTGATTTTGAATATCGAGGAGGAAAAAACGGGAATGTTTGCGCGAGATATCGGAATTGACCTAGGTACGGCTAACGTATTAATCCATGTTAAAGGTAAAGGTATTGTATTAAATGAGCCATCTGTTGTTGCTATTGATCGTAACACAGGTAAAGTATTAGCAGTAGGTGAAGAAGCAAGAAGTATGGTGGGACGTACGCCTGGTAATATTGTAGCCATTCGTCCACTAAAAGATGGTGTAATCGCAGATTTCGAAATTACAGAAGCAATGTTAAAGTATTTCATTAACAAATTGGACGTAAAGAGCTTCTTTTCAAAACCTCGCATTTTAATTTGTTGTCCAACAAATATCACATCAGTAGAACAAAAAGCAATTCGTGAGGCTGCTGAACGTTCAGGTGGTAAAACAGTATTCTTAGAAGAAGAACCAAAAGTAGCCGCAGTTGGTGCTGGTATGGAAATCTTCCAACCAAGCGGTAACATGGTTGTTGATATTGGTGGAGGTACAACGGATATCGCTGTACTATCTATGGGTGATATTGTTACCTCTTCCTCTATCAAAATGGCTGGCGATAAGTTTGATATGGAGATCTTAAACTACATTAAACGTAAGTATAAGCTATTAATCGGAGAACGTACTTCAGAAGATATTAAAATTAAAGTTGGTACAGTATTCCCAGGTGCACGTAGCGAAGAGCTTGAAATTCGCGGACGTGACATGGTAACAGGCTTACCACGTACAATTACAGTATGCTCTGAAGAAATTACAGAAGCATTAAAAGAAAATGCAGCAGTTATTGTACAAGCTGCAAAAGGCGTACTAGAGCGCACACCACCAGAATTATCAGCGGACATCATCGACCGCGGTGTGATTCTAACAGGCGGTGGAGCTTTACTACACGGCATTGACATGCTTCTAGCAGAAGAACTAAAAGTACCAGTATTAATTGCTGAAAACCCAATGCACTGCGTTGCGGTTGGTACAGGTATTATGTTAGAGAATATCGATAGATTACCAAAGCGTGCTTTACGATAAAATGAGAGGAACTAAGGTGTAAACCTTAGTTCTTTTTTTGTATTTTTATTTTTTTATTTCGATTTTTTGAGAAAATAGAAGAAAAATAAAGAAAAACGAAGAATATAGGTAAAATATTCATATATATGGTTAAATTTAATATTTCCGTATTTGAAAACGTTTATAATATAATGAGTCGAATACGACATTAAGGCAAATCATGTTCAAATACATATTGCCTTTCCCTAATCTGGGCATACACTCTTTTCTACCTCCGTGTCAGTTGCAAGTATATGCAGCTATTTTAAGAGAATAGAGTGTATGCATTTTTTTATAGTAGGTGTTAAAGTTTCACTTTATAATGACAAACAATAAACAAAATGGGATAATAAACAATATGTCCAAGTGGTAAGACCAATATTACAAAAGGAGCGATTGTTATATGCTAAATATAGAACAAATTAAAGAAATCATTCCTCACCGTTATCCATTTTTACTTGTTGATAAAATATTAGAAGTAGATGAAGGAAAAAGAGCGGTTGGAATTAAAAATGTATCCGCAAATGAAGAATTCTTTAACGGGCACTTCCCTGACTACGCAGTTATGCCTGGTGTACTTATTGTAGAAGCATTGGCACAAGTTGGAGCAGTTGCTGTATTAAAGAAAGAAGAAAACCGCGGAAGACTTGCTTTCTTCGCAGGTATCGACAACTGTCGTTTCAAAAAACAAGTACGTCCAGGTGATCAACTTCGTCTAGAAGTAGAAATGACGCGTGTACGTGGTCCAATCGGAAAAGGAAAAGCAATCGCAACAGTAGATGGTGAAGTTGCATGTGAAGCTGAAATTACATTTGCGATTGGTGATAAAAAAGAATAGATGTGAATTAAAAAAATTCTTCTGCAACATGCAGGAGAATTTTTTTAATTCACATATTTTTTATCCGAAATATTAAAATGCAGATTAATCAGAATTCTTGTTGTAAATGAATGGAAATTCGTATATAATGACGCTATAAATATCTTGAAATTAAGATAAATGATAGCGCGATAAAAATAGAGACGCGGTTGTCACATTATAAAGGTTATGAGATAGGACAAAGCTTATTATGATTGGTTATGATGAGTTGTAGAGGAAAGTGATGGGTAAAATTAACAGTATCAGTAAATGAAAAATGGGCGTAGCATATCGAACATAGAGAGATAAAGGGGAAAGTGTCGCATTTTGAAAAGAGGAGATCATACCATGTTCGGGAGAAAAAAAAGAAAACCATTACGACAATTAATTACACATAAAGAGCCTAAGTCACGTATTGCGGAACAATACCGTAACATCCGTACAAATATTGAATTTACATCTGTAGATAATCATGTTCGTTCTATTATTGTTACTTCGGCAGATCCAGGCGAGGGGAAAACAACGACAATTGCGAACTTAGCAGTTGTTTTCGGACAACAAGGAAAGAAAGTCTTATTAATCGGAGCTGACTTGCGTAAGCCAACAATTCAAAACTTATTTGCTGTTCATAGCCCTAATGGCTTAACGAACCTATTATCAGGACAAGCGAAATTCATGCAATGCATTCAAAAAACAGATATAGAGAATGTATACTTAATGGCTTCAGGTCCAATCCCGCCAAATCCAGCTGAACTATTAGGTAGCCGGGCAATGGACGAGCTATTACTAGAAGCGTATAACATGTTTGATATTATTTTAATCGACACACCACCAGTCCTTGCGGTTACCGATGCACAACTCTTAGCGAACAAATGCGATGGAATCGTACTGGTCGTACGTAGTGAAAAAACAGAAAAAGATAAAATCGTAAAAGCGAAGCAAATATTAGACAAAGCGTCTGGTAAATTACTAGGTGTTGTTTTAAATGATAAGAGAGAAGAGCAGGGGCAATATGGATATTATTAGAAAATAATGTATAATATAATGATTTTCAAGGCCAATAAGTATTTTTATTGGCTTTTTTGAATTGTTTTAAAATTATTTATTGTATTATACAAAAAACATGTTATAATGGAAAATTTGGGAATTCGATGGAATGTGTTGTCATATTTAAGATTATTTTGTAAGATTATATGTGCTTGATGTGAATAAATGTCGAACGAAATCAATCAAAATAAAAAATGTAAGATTTATATGTTATAATTTTTCTTATGTGCAAATTTTAGAAAGTTGGAGGAACTTATGGAAGAAACAATTAGTTTGAAAGAGTTATTTCATATTTTAAAAAAACGTTTAGCAATGATCCTCGTAATCGCCTTTGGTGCCGCTATAGTAAGTGCTATCATTAGCTTCTTCTTCATGACACCAATCTATCAATCTTCGACGCAAATTCTTGTTAACCAGAAGAAACAAGAGGGATCGATGTTTCAAGCTGGTGAAGTTCAAACGAATATTCAATTAACGAATACATATAAGGTTATTATTAAAAGTCCAGTAATCTTAGAACAAGTAAATGAAAAATTAAATTTAAATATGACAGCGCAAGCTTTAACGAAGAAGATTAATGTTGCGAATGAAAAAGATTCACAAGTTATTTCTGTTACAGCTGATGATAAAGATCCAAAAGTAGCTCGTGATATTGCAAATGCAACTGCGGATGTATTTAAAGGTGAAGTTGCAAAAATTATGAACGTGGATAACGTAACAGTACTATCTAAAGCAGAAGTTGCAGAAAATCAATCTCCAATTAAACCACGTCCAATGTTAAATGTGGCAATTGCCTTCGTTGTTGGCTTAATGGCCGCAGTTGGTCTTGCATTCTTACTAGAATACTTAGATAACACAGTAAAAAAAGAAGAAGATGTAGAGAACTTACTTGGTTTACCAGTG
This sequence comes from Bacillus sp. CD3-5, assembly GCF_006349665.1. Taxonomy (NCBI): domain Bacteria; kingdom Bacillati; phylum Bacillota; class Bacilli; order Caryophanales; family Bacillaceae; genus Bacillus; species Bacillus sp. CD3-5. Next base: position 21,723 of record NZ_VEPX01000016.1, read on the forward strand.
TTAGGTATTGTAGCTCGTATGGATGAAGAAACAATGAACGTGAAATCACACGCTCCATCATCAAGAAAAGTGAGGGGACAAACAATTGGCTCTTAATTTATTTAAAAAGAAAAAAAATCATCGTCAACGTCGTCAATTAATTGCTCATCAACAGCCGAAATCACCAATTTCAGAACAATATCGTAATATTCGAACGAATGTCGAATTTGCAGCTGTTGATACGAATTTACATTCATTAATGGTAACATCTGCGAACCCAAGTGAAGGGAAGACGACAACGACAGCAAATATGGCCGTTGTATTTGCCCAACAAGGAAAGAAAGTATTATTAATTGATGCAGATATGCGTAAACCAGCGATGCACCAAATGTTTCAAGTCGATAATATTTTTGGATTGACGAACGTATTAACACATAGTGAACGTTTGGAGAAATGTGTACAACCGACAGCTGTAGATAATTTACACTTTTTAGCGTGTGGGCCAATTCCGCCAAATCCAGCAGAATTATTAGGCTCAAAATCGATGCAAGAACTACTTGCACAAGCGTATAGTATGTACGACTTAGTTATTTTTGATCTACCACCAATTTTAGCTGTAACTGACGCACAAATTATGGCGAATGTATGTGATGCGTCTATTCTTGTCGTTCGTAGTGAATCGACAGAAAAAGAAACAGCAGTAAAAGCAAAAGGTTTATTGGAGTCTGCAAAAGGTAAATTGTTAGGTGTTGTTCTAAACGACCGTGAACGTGAAGAAGGCTTATATTATTATTACGGTGCAAACTAGTGAAAAGAGTGAGATATGGTTGAAACATATCTCCTTTTTTCCCTTGAATATGAGCGATATCTCATATTCAAGGGAAAAAAGATCTTTATAGGAGAGAGGGAGGATGAAATAAATGATAGATTTACATTGTCACATTTTACCTGGTATCGACGATGGTGCGCAGACAGTAACAGATAGTTTAGCGATGGCACAACAAGCCGTGTCAGAAGGAATACATACAATTGTTGCAACACCACACCATCAAAATGGAAAATATATAAATGAACGTACCTCAATTATTCATGGAGTAAAACAACTAAATGATGAACTACAACAACATAATATTCCACTTACTATTTTACCTGGGCAAGAGGTCAGGTTATATGGCGACTTATTAGAAGACTATGAAGCTGGTAAAATCGTTACTTTAAATGAAACAAATAAATACATATTCATTGAATTTCCATCAAATCACGTACCTCGTTATGCCGAACAATTATTATACGAATTACGTGTAAAGGGGATGATTCCAATTATTGTTCATCCGGAACGTAATGCCGAGTTAATCGAGCGGCCAGATAAGTTATATAACCTTGTCAATAAAGGGGCATTAACACAAGTAACGGCAGGTAGTTTATTAGGGAAATTCGGGAAAAAAATTAAAAAGTTTTCACTTCAACTTGTAGAACATAATTTAACACATATGGTCGCTTCAGATGCACATAACACAACATCAAGAGGATTTCATTTAGCGGAAAGCTATGAATTAATTGAGAAAGAATTTGGAACGAGTGTTATGAGTGATTTGAAAGAAAATCCGTACTTATTAATTAGCGGGAAGGCAATTTACAAAGAAGATCCAGAACAAATTCGTCGTAAAAAATTGTTCGGTATTTTTTAAATAAAGAATTGGTGATGCCTCCTAACCGTTATCAACGGAGGCACTCGGTCGTGCTGTGGGTAGAAATTTTTATTTCGAACCTACCTTAGACGCTTGTCGTCGGGAGTATGACGTGAGGATGGGTTGGATGCCCATAATTTATTTATGATAGAAACTCTACCTATGGAGTTGTAAAGACGACCCTATAAGTAGGGTTTTTGTTATTGTTACATATAGATATAGTAATGTGATTGGGGGTACTGAACTTGAAAAGAGTAAGAAAAGCAATTATTCCAGCTGCGGGACTGGGGACAAGGTTTTTACCGGCAACAAAGGCAATGCCTAAAGAAATGTTACCAATTGTTGATAAACCAACAATTCAATACATAGTAGAAGAAGCGATAGAATCAGGAATTGAAGATATTATTATTGTTACTGGAAAAGGTAAACGTGCTATTGAAGATCATTTTGATCATTCCTTTGAATTAGAGCAAACTTTACTTGAAAAAGGAAAGCATGAGATGCTAGAAAAAGTACAAGCTTCTTCAAAAATTAATATTCATTACATAAGACAGAAAGAACCAAAAGGTCTAGGGCATGCAGTATGGTGTGCACGTAAATTTATTGGAAATGAACCCTTTGCAGTATTGCTTGGTGATGATATTGTGCAAGCAGAAACACCATGTTTACGTCAATTAATGGATCAATATGAAGATACACAGTCGTCAGTTATTGGTGTACAAACAGTGCCTGAAAACGAAACACATCGTTACGGTATTATCGATCCGATTGAACAAAACGATCGCCGTTATCAAGTACGTCAATTTGTGGAGAAGCCAGCTCAAGGAACTGCACCATCAAATTTAGCAATTATGGGACGTTACGTATTAACGCCAGAAATCTTTATGTTCCTTGAAAATCAACAAACAGGTGCAGGTGGGGAAATTCAATTGACAGATGCGATTCAACGATTAAATGAAGTTCAACGTGTATTTGCTTATGATTTTGAAGGCACGCGTTATGATGTTGGAGAAAAGTTTGGATTTATTAAGACGACGATTGAGATGGCGCTACAAAATGAGGAATTAAATGTAGAGTTAATGAAGTATATGAAAGAACTTGTAAAAAAAGAAGAGGTACATTCATAAGAGAATGGCCTTTTTATTATCAATAAGATAGGAATTATATAAAGAAGGGAACATGTATATTGAGTTATCGAAAACGGCTCTCATTATTAATTTTATTAGATTCATTTATTGTATTAACTGCCGTGTATTTAAGTTATTGGTTCATACATCCAAATATATTAAGCAAAATTCCTACGACAGTAATTATTAGTTCTATTACATTATTGTGTAGTCATCATATTTTTGCTGCCATTTATAAGCTATACAATAAGGCATGGGAATATGCAAGTATTGGGGAATTAAAACAAATATTTAAAGCAATTACACTTTCCATTATTGTAACAGCAATTGTGCAACAAATTATAAATCACGATATTTATGTTCGAATTTTAGCAATCGCATGGATGTTACATTTACTATTAATTGGTGGTTCTCGCTTTGTATGGCGTATGTTCCGTGATACGTATATTACAAAAGCTGCTGATAAAAAACGAACACTAATTATTGGTGCAGGTTCAGCAGGGACAATGGTAGTACGTCAATTACAACATAATAAAGAAGCAGACTTATATCCAATTGCGTTTGTTGATGATGATAGAAATAAACAAAAATTAGAAATTTATAATGTACCAGTTGTCGGTACAACAAATCATATTCAAGAAATTGTGGAAGATAACGACATTGAACATATTATTATCGCAATTCCTTCTTTAAATAGAAATCAAATAAATGAGATTTTTGAGAAGTGTAGAAAAACGAAGGCGAAAACGCAAATTGTACCAATGCTTGAAGATCTTTTAGATGGCAAAGTTTCTGTTAATGAATTCCGAGATGTACAAGTGGAAGATTTATTAGGAAGAGAGCCAATCCAATTAGATGATGCAGGAATTGGAGAGAAAATTGCTGGTAAAACAATTTTAGTAACTGGTGCTGGTGGATCAATTGGATCAGAAATTTGCCGTCAAGTGATGAAGTATAAACCAGCGAAAATTGTACTTTTAGGACATGGAGAAAACAGCATTTATAATATCGAAATGGAAATGAGAGTTACCTATAAAGATACAGTTGAAATTACGACAGAAATTGCTGATATTCAAGATAGACATAAAATCTTTGAAATCATGAAAAAGCATCAGCCATATATCGTATATCATGCAGCGGCACATAAACATGTACCTTTAATGGAACGTAATCCTGAAGAGGCTGTAAAAAACAATATTTTTGGCACAAAAAATGTAGCAGAAGCTGCAGATACGTTTAAAGTAAATACGTTTGTTATGGTTTCTACAGATAAAGCTGTAAATCCAACCAATGTAATGGGAGCTACAAAACGATTTGCAGAAATGCTTGTTCAACATATGGCGTCTGTAAGTACAGGTACGCGATTTGTAGCTGTTAGGTTTGGTAACGTCCTTGGAAGTAGGGGGAGTGTAATCCCGCTATTTAAGAAGCAAATTCAAAAAGGTGGACCTGTAACAGTCACTCATCCTGAGATGATTCGTTACTTTATGACAATACCAGAAGCTTCTAGGTTAGTAATTCAAGCTGGTACATTAGCTAGAGGTGGAGAATTATTTGTTCTTGATATGGGAGACCCAGTAAAGATTGTGGATTTAGCTAAAAACTTAATTACCCTTTCGGGGTATTCTATTGAGGAAATTGGAATTGAATTTACTGGATTAAGACCAGGTGAAAAAATGTATGAAGAGTTATTAAATGATGGTGAGATTCATCCAGAGCAAATATTCCCTAAAATTCATATAGGAAAGGCTGTTTTAATGGATCAAGCAATTCTAAGACAGTTTATGAATGATTTTGAAGAAATCAGTAAAGAAGAAATAAGAGAACGATTGCTAGATATTGCAAATAATAAAGTTAATTTGAAAAATTAATTTAAGGGAAGGAAGTTTTTTAAATGGGAGACAGAATATTTCTTTCATCACCACATATGAGTGATGAAGGTTATGAAATGCATTATGTTAAGGAAGCTTTCGATACAAATTGGATTGCGCCACTTGGGGAAAATGTAAACGGATTTGAAAGAGAACTAGCCGAGAAAGTTGGTTCTAAAGAAGCTGCAGCACTGTCTTCTGGGACAGCTGCAATTCATTTGGCTTTAAAAGCAGCAGGAGTAGGGGAGGGAGATATTGTTTTCTGCCAAACACTTACATTTTCAGCTACTGCCAACCCCATCATTTATCAAAATGCTACTCCTGTTTTCATAGATAGTAACTATGAAACTTGGAATATGTGTCCTAAAGCTTTAGAAGAAGCTTTTAAAAAGTATCCGAACGTAAAGGCAGTTATAGTAGTCCATTTATATGGTCTTTCTGCAGATATGGATAAGATTGTTGAACTTTGTAAAAAATACGATGTTACTTTAATTGAAGATGCTGCGGAATCTTTGGGAACTTATTATAAAGGCAAACATACAGGTAGTTTTGGAGCTTATGGTATTTTTTCTTTTAATGGTAATAAAATCATTACTACTTCTGGTGGCGGTATGCTTGTTTCTAATGATGAAGAAAGAGTTTCAAAGGTGAGATTTTGGGCTACTCAAAGTAGAGACCAAGCAAGACACTATCAACATAGTGAATTAGGTTTTAACTATCGCATGAGTAATGTAGTTGCTGGAATTGGTAGGGGGCAACTTAAAGTATTAGATCAAAGAGTTCAGAAGAAAAGATACATATTTGATTTTTATAAGAGAGAATTAGGAAATCTTGAAGGAATTGAATTTATGCCTAGTAATGAGTGGAATGAACCAAACTATTGGCTAAGTTCTATGACACTAAACGGTAAGATTCGTCCAATAGATGTGATGGAAGCCCTTGAAAAAGAAAATATTGAATCTAGACCAGTTTGGAAGCCAATGCATATGCAGCCGTTCTTTGAGAAATATGATTTTGTTGGTACAGATGTATCAGAAAGACTTTTCGAGAATGGTGTTTGTTTACCAAGTGATACAAAAATGACGGATAAAGATTTGGCTAGAGTAGTAGAGATTATTAAAGGATTGTGGTTGAAATAATGAAGAATTCTAAAGAAAATATTTATGGGAGATTTATAAAGAGACCAATGGATTTCATTCTTTCCTTGATTGCTATTCTTGTTCTCAGTCCAGTTTATTTAATAGTTGCTTTGCTTGTGAGAATAAATCTTGGGAGTCCAGTGATTTTTAAACAGGAAAGACCTGGTCTTAATGAAGAAATTTTTATGATGTATAAATTTAGGACGATGACAGATCAAAGAGATGAAAATGGGGAGTTACTACCCAATGAGATGAGATACACTAGATTTGGAAAGCTGTTGAGAAGTACAAGCTTAGATGAATTACCAGAGTTATTTAATATTATTAAGGGTGATATGTCAATTATAGGCCCTCGGCCTCTATTGGTTGAATATTTACCTCTCTATAACTCTCATCAAAAGCGTAGACATGAAGTTAGGCCAGGTTTGTCCGGCCTAGCACAGGCAACCGGAAGGAACTCTTTATCTTGGGAAGATAAATTTGACCTCGATGTCAAATATGTAGAAAGTGTTAGTTTTAGCAATGACATTAAAATTATTTTGTTAACTATTAAGAAAGTTTTCGTACGTGAAGGAATTAATTTCAATAGTAATATTAAAGACATAAAATTTAAAGGTTCAAAAAAAATTAGCATAAATAAAAATGAGGTTGGAAAATGAAAGATATAGTAGTTATTGGAAGTGGCGGTTTTAGTAAACAAGTAATTGAAATTATTGAACAGTTAAATTTAATAAATCCAGAGTATAAGCTATTAGGGATTGTAGATGATAATAAAAGCTTAGTTGGTACCGAAGTTTTAGGATATGAAGTAATTGGAGATACGGATTATATTAAGCAGTTGTCAAAACAACAAAAAATACATGGTGTTATAGCAATTGCTGATGGAGAAATAAGAGAGCATATTTCAAGAAAGTTAAATGATGTTCAATGGGTAAATTTAATCCATCCAAGTGCAATAGTTAGTAATTATACAAAACTTGGAGAAGGAAATATTATATGTGCAGGTGTTGTTATTAATCCTGAATGCAAGATGGGGAATCATTCGCATATTAATATAGGATCGACTTTAGGTCATGATGTGTTGATGTTAAATTATGTAACAGTTATGCCTGGAAGTAAGATATCAGGAAATGTTAATTTAAAGTCAAAATCCATGGTTGGAACAGGTGCTACGATAATACAAGGCTTAACCATTGAGGAAAATGTAGTATTAGGTGCGGGGACTGTAGTGACGAAAAATACTAAACCAAATTATTTATATGTTGGGGTTCCTGCAAAGGAGAAGAAAACCTTAGTAAATTCCTAAATGCTAGAGCTTAGTTATCTAATGAAATAATGGTATAGGTATTGATGGGAAATTTTAATTTTTTCGATGCATATATATAGATTGGGTGAAAAAATGAAAGACATCTTAATAATAGCTCACTTTGCACAAGTTCCTGGTGAAAAGGGGAATGGTCGATTTAACTATATAGCCAATATGCTTGTACAAAGAGGCTATGATGTGGAAATGGTTACGACAAGATTCTCACATAGGAATAAGAGTAATAGAATAGTTAAAGAAAAAGAATTGGAACAATTAGGATTTAAGTTAACAATGTTAGATGAAGGTGGCTATCAAAAAAATGTTTCGTTAAAACGATTTTATAGTCATCATACATTTGGAAAAAATTTGAGGGATTATCTTAAATCAAGGAGAACACCGGATATAATATATTGTGCAGTTCCTTCTTTAGATGCAGGATATATTGCAGCAAGATATGCTAAAGAAAAGAATGTAAAATTTGTTATTGATATTCAAGATGTATGGCCAGAAGCTTTTAAAATGGTATTCAATATCCCTGTAATTAGCGATCTTATTTTTTATCCCATGAGAAGAAAAGCTGATTATATATACAATATGGCGGATGAAGTAATAGCGGTGTCAGAGACGTACAAAAATAGGGCCTTGAGTTCTAATAGCAGAATTAATAAAGGATTGAGTGTATTTTTAGGGACTGAATTGGATACCTTTGATAAACTGGCTGAACAAGATAAATTTGACAAACCAAGTAACGAAATTTGGCTTGCATACATTGGAACCTTAGGGCATAGTTACGATTTAAATTGTGTAATTGATGCGATATATTTGTTGGAGAAAAAAGGTATTAAGAATATAAAGTTTATTGTAATGGGAGACGGGCCCTTAAAATCAAAATTTATAAATTATGCTAATAGTAAAGGAATAAATAGTGCGTTTACTGGAAGGTTAGAGTATTCAGAAATGGTTAAAATTTTAACTGCATGTGATATTGCTGTTAACCCTATATCCAAAGGTACAGCGGCAAGTATTATTAATAAAGTTGGCGATTATGCAGCAGCGAGTTTGCCAGTATTGAATACACAGGAATGTAGAGAATACATGGATTTAATAACAAATTATAATGCCGGATTAAATTGCGAAAATGGTAATCCACATGATCTGGCCGAGAAAATATTATCTCTATATTATGATGATAACCTAAGAGTTACATTAGGAAGCAATAATAGAAGAATGGCTGATGATAAATTTGATCGGAAAAAAACATATACTAATATCATCACTACGATGTTGGGGGAATAAAGATGACTGTTAAGGTTTTAATTTCTACTATGAGGGAGGATAATCCTAAGGAGCTTATTAAAAAGATGAATATATCTACAGATGCCGTTTTAGTAAATCAGTGTGGATTTGTCGAAAAAAGTTTATTTACAATAGATGATAATCAGATAAATTATATTTGTTCAGATGAAATAGGACTTAGCCGTAGTAGAAATATGGCACTACAAAACGCTAGTTTCAATGATATTGGTATAATTGCTGATGATGATTTAAGATATGTGGACAATTATGCTAATTTAATTGAAACAGCATTTAATGATAACCCTGAGTACGATATAATTGCATTTCAAGTAGAGGGGATAAATAAACATTTTAAAAATTATAGTGATAAAAGTAAAAAAATGAATTATATTACATCGTTAAAGGTATCGTCTGTAGAAATTGCATTTAGAGTTAATAAAATAAAGCAATCAGGGATAGAATTTAATGAATTATTTGGTTCAGGTGCAAATTACAGAATGGGAGAGGAAAATATATTCTTATATGAATGTTTACGTAAAGGCTTAAAAATTAAATATCTTCCTATTAAAATAGCAGATCTATATATTGGTGATTCGTCTTGGTTTAGTGGATTCAATCAGAAATACTTTTTTGATAGAGGCGCTGTGTTTACTGCAATGTCAAGAAGATGGAGTACATTCTTGATACTACAATTTGCTATTAGGCGCTATAGAAGATATAAAAGTGAAATGTCATTATTAACTTCTATTAAAATAATGCTAAAGGGTCGTTCAAATTATAGAAGTGAACGTTTAGGAGAGAAGTAATTTGAAATTATTATTTGTTGGTGATTTTGAGGGCAACAATGGGCCTGCCAGTGTTAATAGAGCGCTGAGAAAACATATGCCAGCGCATACATTATTTTCTGAAGAAAAAACGAAGTATAAAAGAATATATGAGCTTATCATTAAGATTAGAAAAGTGGATGTTGTAATTTTCTCTGGATTGTCTCAAATCAATATCATTGGTTTTCGGCTAGCTAAAGTATTTGGAAAAAAAGCAGCCTATTTAATGCATGGGTGTATAGATATAGAAAATAAAATAAATCAGAAATTCAATTCAAATAGTAATATTCTAGAGAATAAAGTCTTGGAAGAGGCTCCAATGATAATATGCGTTTCAGAATATTTTATGAATGAAGTAAAACAGAAATACCCATTGTATAAAAGTAAATTCTATTATGTGAATAATGGACTAGAATGGAGTTCTTTTTGTTCTCCAAGCACTCCAATAAATACAAGAGATAATAATACTATTATATCGGTAGGCGGAGGGATACCTCAAAAGAATGTTATTTCCATTTGTAAGGCAGTATATAAACTTAACTTGGAGAAAAATGCGAATTTGAAACTCGTGGTTGTTGGAAAAAATGGAAATGATACAAATCAAATTAAATCCTATCCCTTTGTAGAGTATATTGGAGAAGTAGAGAGTGAAAGAATGCCTTTTTATTACCAAAAGTCAAAGGTTTGTGTCCAAAATAGTATATTTGAAACATTTGGTTTAGCTCCAATTGAAGCTTTAATGAATGGTTGTGACCTTCTTCTTTCTAATAATGTGGGAGTTAAATCAATTTTTTCAGATTATAAGAAGGATGATATTATATATGATGTATACGATATAAATGAATTGTCAAAAAAAATAGAAGCTAAAATCATTGAAGGTAATAATAAAAGACTAATAAATAAAATTGACAAAACTGAAACATCCGTAGAAAACGCAGTGAAAAAAATAATTAAATTATTAGAAAGCCAAATAAATAAGTAAACCATATGTTTAAGTATAGCATATCTATTTTCTTGTTTATAAGTATGGGAATAGGCTGTTTGATATTTTAGTACCCTAAAAGATAAAGCCGTAAATAATACTAATAAGTATTATTGCGTTCTTTGGATAAATTGCTTGGGACATTGTGTTTTTACTCTTATAGGTTCTTTTTTACTAGGATATTTAAATAAGAGAAAGAAATTCATATGTTTTTTTATATAATGTAGATTTATATTAAGTGTCTCTAACTAGTGAAAAAAATAATGAAGGAGTGTTTTTGAAATAAATACGCATAAAATAATACACACTATTAATATTGTGTATATGACTGTATCTTTTATGATTTTTATACTAACCTGGTCTAATTACGTTTTTTTTGGTTTCTTTAGTAACTTGACCAGTCTTGCTTTAATATCTTTAAATTTATTTATGCTCTTCTTTTATTTACCAATAATTATGTCGAAAAATAAAAAAGACATGCTCTTTCTTTTAATATCTATAATTTTTATTATGATGAATGCTATACTCTCAGATTCGAACGTGGGAGGAATAATTGTAATATCTAACATTCTACTGATGATGGTACTATTCAAGTATATATTAATTTCAGAAAAATATATTATCCTAATATCATTTGTTATGTTTATGTTTTTTCTATTTTTTAATTATTCACAGCACATAGGTTATAATCCAAATTCTATTGGATATATTGTATTTTTGACTTTTGTATATTCCAACTTTTATTTAATTAAGTATAAGGTGTCAAAATTAATTCTTCCTTTAATTTCTATTGCCGCTCTATATGCAATTAGTTTAACGGATAATAGAGGTTCTTTAATAGCTTTAATTATGTTCTTATTACTTAGTTATTTCGTCCCAGCTAAGATATGGGGCAATAAATATGTTTTTTCAATTCTGACTATATTACTAACAGTAGGATCTATAGCTTTTGTATTTACTTACGTATTTATGTGGAAAAACAATATAATATTAGAAATGTCGTGGTCTGATAAGTCTTTTTATACAGGAAGAGAATTCATATGGAGTGAGTTAGTAGAAGGATTTAAGAATCATCCCATAATTGGATTAGGGACTAATTATCATATTATGTCAAATTCGAATTTGAATATTCATAATTCGATGTTTAATGTTTTGGTTGTTTACGGTGTACCAGTATTTTTATTTACTACTATGTTAATTTTAAATAGATTAAAAAGCCTATCAAACTACATTTTGATAAATAAAAATGTGAGAATCGCAGTTTCAGGGTTTTTAAGTGTTTTACTAGTTGGTTTTTTCGAAACTAATTTACTGTGGTCTACAAATAATTTCCCAGCTCTTTTTTTATTAGTAATTGCTTTTTCAAGCTGTAAATTAGAAGAGGCGTAAAAAACGTTAACTTACGTTATGTGTACAATTTGATAATCTATATGTGGTCTGGATTTGAACATTAAATTTATTTATGTCATATGGAATGCTATTTGTTCTGAGATTATAGCATTCTATAAAAATGAACCTTATATGATTTTTGAGATGTTTTTATATCAGGATAAAATTCAGGATAATCAAATGGCAAATACTATTATTTATCAAGTGAAATGTAAGAAATATAGATTAAATTATGTTATTTATGAAATGCTTAATTTATGATAAATTAAGCATTTTTATATATGATTTTTTAAAAGAGAGATGTATGGCAATAAAAAATAAACAGTATTCGCTTGTGTGTCGAGGATGATATATATAGTTTCTGTTTTTAAGCCAGGAAAAAGTTTGTTTAGTATTTAAATACTGTGAAAGTGTTTGATATTTTATAAAAGTGATAATCAAAGGTAAGGTGATAAAAATGTTTAAACGTATAAAGGCTTGGTTGCGAGTCATAGTAGATTTTTCTAGTTCTGTTATTTGTGTGAAAAACTCTACTTTACTTAATACAGATGAAACAGTTAATTATGTTAAGAATAGTAATAAATCTATTATAAGGTTTGGAGATGGGGAGTTTAATATACTAATGGGAAGAGGGATTTCTTATCAATCATTTAATCCAGAGCTCCAAAAAGATTTATTTGAGATTATAGATAATTATCCTTTAGGCTATAAGAATAACTATCTGCTATGTATGCCTACGCCATTTTTTAAGTGTAATGGTTTGAAATTATTGAAAAAAAGAGAATATGTTGCAAGTTGGGCGACTTCTAGGAGAGCGTTTAAAGAAAAATATGATAATGGTTCAACCTATGGTGATGCATTTGTTTTTGCCAATGGGAACAAGGAGTATTATAAATTATTATGGGAAGCTAAGAAAATTGTTATTTTTGTACATAATGATGAGAAGTATGCAAAAGCTTTTAATCGTGAGTATCAAAAGACAACAATATTTGTGAAAATTCCTCCAAAAGATGCGTATGAACAAAAGGAATTAATATTATCAAATATTTTGAAGGAAGGAAAGAACTATAAAAAAGAAGAGATATTAATTTTAATTTCGGCAGGTCCCTGTGGTAAAGTATTAGTGAAAAAATTGTCAGATCTAGACCTTATAGCTTATGACACAGGTCATTGCTGGGATGAACCACTAGACACCTTATAATATTAGGTGTTCTTATCTCTATTATGATTGTAAACAAATTTATACTGCAAGGAAGGGAAAAATGAATCGCTTAAAACAATTTCTTAAAACCTCAGGTGTTTTTTTTATTGGAAATACTTTAACCAAAATAATTAGTTTTTTGCTATTACCACTATATACTTCAAAATTGGCACCAGAAGCATTCGGTTATTATGATTTAACTATCTCGGTATTATCTCTTATAGTTCCTATAGTCTTTTTTCAAATATGGGATGGTGTTTTTCGATTCACGTTTGATTATAAGGATAATATAGATAAGTATAAAGTTATCTCCAACGGTTTTATTATACAAGCTTCCGGTATAATATGTTATATTGCGGTATTTTGTATATTTAATTATTTGTATGAGGTTAGATGTAGAGAATTAATTTTCATCTATGGAGTGTTAGTTGCTTTCCAATACTTTTATAATTGTGTAGCTAGAAGTTTCTCTAAAAACTCAGCACTCGTAATGACTGGTTTATTGAACAGCATAATTAATTTAACACTAAATTTTATACTTATTTCTTATTATGATTTTGGAATTGAAGCTTTATATCTTTCATATATTATAGGTACAGCAGTTCAAGTGGTATTTTTAGAGGTTAAATTAAAAATCTTAAAGAACCTTAGTTTAAATACTATTTCGCTTAATTTAGTGATCAAAATGGTGAAATTTTCTTTACCGCTTTGTATTTTAACTGCTTCTTATTGGTTACTCAGTGGGTTTACTAGGTTCATGATTAGTAATGAACTCGGGATGTTTGAGAATGGCCTATTTGCGGTAGCGAATCGATTTACGGCTTTCCTTATGTTTATTGTAAATGTTTTTCAGTTTGCTTGGTATGAAATGTCCTATAGCTTGGTAGGAGATAAAAACAAAGAGAAGTATTTTAGCATGAGTATTAATTTTATAATGCGGTTAGTTTTATTTCTTGGAGCGCCGCTTCTTATCTTAATTAAATTAATTTTCCCATATTTTATATCGGATTCATACAAAGAGGCCTTAATTATTCTACCTATTCTTTTTACGGGTGTTTTATTAAATTCTTTTACTAGCTTTGCAAGTACCCTCTTTTTAGCAGAAAAAGATTCTAAAAAATTACTAATTCCAACTTTATTTGCTGCATTTGTGAATATATTAGGTTTGACATTTTTAACAAAACCCTTTGGTTTAATTGGTGCTACATTAGCTTTAGCACTTTCATATTTTACTAATGCTGTTTTGATTATAATCAAGTTGAATAGTGCCTATAATATAAGATTAAATAATAAAATGGCGATAACAGGAATATTAATTTATGGTGTATCGATTTTAATTTTTTATTATAATTATCAAGCGGTTTATTTAATGATTGCTTTTCTTGCATTGTTAATAATTTCTATATATATGTTTAAAGATATTATTGGGATGGGGATAAAAATTCTAAAAAACTATAAAAAACTATAAAATAAATTATAGGAATCTTTTTAAAAATATTTACTTAATAATACATATAAAGGTATGAATAATTAAGTCTATATCTTTATATGTGGTAGGTGTATCATACAAATATTAAATTAGTTTTACACACTGAGCTTAGATTAGAGAGAGGTATGTTAATTTGTTAAATAATAAAATAGGAAAATTGGAAGATAGTATTACAATTTTTACCCCAACATATAATAGAGGCTATATAATTAAAAATTGTTATGAAAGTTTATGCCGTCAAAATAACAAAAATTTTACTTGGCTAATTGTGGATGATGGTTCGACAGATAATACTGAAAAGCTAATAGAATCATTTATACAGGACAAAAAAATAAAAATAAATTACATTAAGCAAGACAACAGTGGAAAACATGTTGCACATAATACAGCTGTAAGAGCTTGCGAGACAGAGGTATTTGTATGTGTAGATTCTGATGATTATCTATCAGATGATGCAGTTCAAACTTTGTATAATGAGTGGGATTATATAAAAAATGATGATGAATTAGCTGGAGTTATAGGGTTAAGGGGAGAGAGTGTAACGCAACCTATAGGGACTTGGATGCCGGAAGATATAGAAAAATCATCTATTTTTAATCTCTATGCAAAATATAAATTTAAAGGCGATACAATAATTGCATTTAAAACTAGTATTTTAAAGGAATTTCAATTTCCGATATTTGAAAACGAAAAATTTGTCACCGAAGCAGTGATTTATGATAAAATCAGTCAAAGATATAAGATGAAATTATTAAATAAAGTCTTATATATCTGTGAGTATTTAAATGATGGTTATACTAGAAATATTTATTCAATACATAAGAAGAATCCTAATGGATATATCTATTTCTTAAACCAACGAATTCATATGGCTAAAGGGTTTAGTGCTACATGTTTAGCTGTATCTTATTATTTTGCAGGATGCTTACAAATTAATAATATGTCGTACTATAAAAAATATGACAATAAACTTATTAAAATAATAGCTATTCCAAGAGGGATATGGATATATGTTAAGCCGTTTATAAAGAATAAACTTAAAAAATATATAAGTGGAAAATAATTTAAATAAATCTAAATGGCTGATAACAAAACGATAAATTTATTAGCTATTCATTTTGGCAAAGTAGTTGATTATAAAAGCGAATTTAATATATGTTATTATTCTCTTTATCAGACCTAGCTAAAATGATTTAGGAGGAAGGTTATAATAATGAAAAAGAAAATCCTATTATGGATACTAGGGATTATAGGGGTAATGATTATAGGTGGAGGAGTATATGCCTATAATGTATATTCTAAAGTCTCAAAAACATTGGATGAAGTACATAAACCATTAAAGCGTGACGAAGGTAATAAACAAGAAGAAAAAATCAATAAATCTGAACCTGTATCTATCCTATTACTAGGAGCTGATGAACGTGGTGAAGATAAAGGGCGCTCAGATTCTTTAATGGTTATTACTTTAAATCCTAAAAATAATTCAATGAAAACTGTAAGTATTCCTCGTGATACGTATACTGAAATTGTTGGAAAAGGTAAAAGTGATAAAATCAACCATGCGTATGCATTTGGTGGCGTAGATATGTCTGTCGCAACTGTAGAAAAGTTCTTAAATGTACCTATTAACTACTATATTGAAGTGAATATGGAAGGGTTTAAGGATATTGTCGATGCAGTAGGCGGTGTAGATGTAAATAATGATTTAGAGTTTTCTTTAGAAGGAAAGCACTTCCAAAAAGGGAATATCCACTTAACTGGTGACCAAGCTTTAGCATATACACGTATGCGTAAAGAAGATCCTCGCGGAGACTTCGGACGTCAAATGCGCCAACGTCAAGTAATGCAAGCTGTTATTAAGAAAGGCGCAAGTTTCTCTTCTTTATCAAGCTATGGTGATGTGTTAACAGCGATTCAAAAGAATGTGAAGACAAACTTAACGCAAGATCAAATGTTTGATATGCAAAAGAATTATAAAGATTGCTTGAAAAACAGTGAAGAAATCCAAATCCCAGGTGACGGTCACAAAGCCGCTGATGGTATTTGGTACTACTATGTTCCAGATGCAGCGAAACAAGATATTACGAATAAGTTAAGAGCGCATCTTGAAGTGATGAAGTAATATGTAATAACCCAACTCCTTTGGTAGG
Source organism: Bacillus sp. CD3-5 (assembly GCF_006349665.1). NCBI lineage: Bacteria > Bacillati > Bacillota > Bacilli > Caryophanales > Bacillaceae > Bacillus > Bacillus sp. CD3-5. Next base: position 38,164 of record NZ_VEPX01000016.1, read on the forward strand.
AGTTGGGTTTATTTTTGCGTGAATTTATATTAGTATTATATGTTGTGAGAATAATAGATGAGGTGAATCGATGAATAAGAAAGCAGTACTTGTCCTAGTTATTTTTGTATTGTTTGTCGCTTCGGTTGTGAGCGGTAAATTATACTGGAATAAGAAGATTGCGAATGCAACAGGGCAGACGAGTGAAGTAACGAAAACGAAGTCTGAAGTGAAAGATAGTGGAGCGAAGAAACCTGAGAAGAAACAAGATGCGAAGTCATCTTTTAATGAGGCATATGCGAAGAACTTGCCAGATGCAGTGAAAGAGAAGGTAAAGAAAGCTGCTGAGGATAAAAAGGCAGTAAATCTTGTTATTGTTGGTGATGAAGCTTCTTCATCTGCAAAAGATGCTTGGGCAGCTAAGCTAACAGCTAATTTAGAAACTGCTTACGGTAAAGGTATATGGAATGTGAAGGTAAAGGAATATAAGGGTGAAAGCACAGAAGAGTTAATTGCGAATAAACGTGATAAAGAGATTGCGAAGGAAAATCCAGATGTGATTTTATTTGAACCACCGTTTATTACTGACAATGGTAAAACTGGTAATGGAAACTCTGTTGCGAGTACACAGAAGTTTGTACAAGCACTTTCTACTAGCGCGAAGGGTGCTACAATTATGATTCAGCCATCAAACCCAGTGTATGGTGCGAAGAATTATCCAAAAGCAATTGAGGCGTTAAAGCAATTTGCGACGCAAAATGGTTATACATATGTGGATCATTGGGGAGCATGGCCTGATGCATCAACGAAAGCTATCTTGCCGTACTTAACAGAAGAGTTCGGTTTCCCAAGTGCTAAAGGTCACGAAGTTTGGGCACAATATGTAACGGATTATTTCGTTGCTAAGTAATAAAGGTACACAAAAGGTATACGAGCAATCGTATACCTTTTATAATAAGAGAGTGAATAAGAAATCCTAATATATAGTAGGAGGAAGACAATGAATTCAATCCTAATCTGCGGCGGAGCTGGTTATATCGGTTCTCACGCTGTGAAAAGGTTAGTAGACGAAGGGTTATCTGTAGTAGTAGTAGATAACTTACAAACGGGTCATGAAGATGCAATTACAGAAGGTGCGAAGTTTTATAATGGCGATCTTCGTGATAAAGCATTTTTAAGAGATGTTTTTACACAAGAAAATATTGAGGCAGTTATGCATTTCGCAGCTGATTCTTTAGTTGGAGTTAGTATGGAGAAGCCTCTGCAATATTATAATAATAACGTGTATGGTGCACTTTGCTTATTAGAGGTAATGGATGAGTTTAAGGTAGATAAGTTTATTTTCTCTTCTACTGCGGCGACGTATGGTGAGGTAGATGTAGACCTTATTACTGAGGAAACGATGACAAATCCAACGAATACGTATGGAGAGACGAAGTTAGCAATCGAGAAGATGCTTCATTGGTATAGCCAAGCTTCTAATTTACGTTATAAGATTTTCAGATACTTTAATGTGGCTGGTGCAACTCCAAATGGTATTATTGGGGAAGATCACCGTCCAGAGACGCATTTAATTCCTCTTGTATTGCAAGTGGCGTTAGGTCAACGTGAGAAGATTATGATGTTTGGTGATGACTATCATACACCAGATGGTACTTGTATCCGTGATTATATTCATGTTGAAGATTTAGTGGCAGCTCACTTCTTAGGCCTTAAAGACTTGCAGAACGGCGGAGAAAGTGATTTCTATAACTTAGGAAATGGTAATGGTTTCAGTGTAAAAGAAATTGTTGATGCAGTTCGTGAAGTTACAAATCATGAAATTCCAGCTGAAGTAGCACCGCGCCGTGCGGGAGATCCAGCACGTTTAGTTGCTTCTTCTCAGAAAGCGAAAGAGAAGCTAGGTTGGGATCCTCAGTATGTAAATGTGAAGACAATCATTGAGCATGCTTGGAATTGGCATCAGAAGAAACCTAATGGGTATGATAAGTAAGACTAATAAGTGAAGGAGAGGGTATTGTCGTTCAACATATGTTCGACAATACCCTCTCTTTTTTTATAAGATTTTTGCTATACTAAACTGTACTATAATACAGGATGGAAGGAGGAGAACAATGAAAATACTTGTAGTGGATGATGAGTCGAGTATTCGTAATTTGATTCGGATGCAGCTTGAGATGGAAGGATATGAAGTGCTTACGGCGGCTGACGGGAGAGAAGCTTTAGAGAGATGGAATGAAGGGCCGGATGTTTTGATTTTGGATGTTATGCTTCCAGATACAGATGGGTATGAGTTACTTCGTTTGTTCCGGGAGAAGGATCGGGATATTCCAGTGCTCATGTTAACTGCGAAGAGTCAGATGAATGATAAATTGCTTGGCTTGCAGCTTGGGGCAGATGATTATGTGACGAAGCCATTTAATTATGCTGAGCTTATTCTTCGGGTCAAGAATATGACGCGGCGCGTGAAGAAGAAAGAGGTAACGGTAAGCCATGAAGTAATCGAGGCGGGAGAGATAACGATCTGTCCTAAGGAAAGAAAAGTGCAAGTGAGTGGACAAGAGGTTCAGTTAACGTACAGAGAGTTTAATTTATGTCAGTTGTTTGTTTCCAATCCGCAGCGTGTATTTATGAGAGATGAGTTACTTGAGAAAGTATGGGGATTTGAGTATATCGGAAATACGAGAGCGGTTGATATTATGGTACAAAGATTGCGGAAGAAGCTCGGGAATAGCGGGGAATATATTAAGACAATTTATGGCGTTGGCTATAAACTAGATTGTTAAGTGGTGATGGTATGTCTTTAAAAAGAAATATGGTGTTTGGAATCGTTGGACTGTTAATCCCGATATTTGTTCTTTTGTACGCAGTTGTTTATATTACGTTAGAAAAGAATATGTATCATAACGCGGCAAATTCTTTAGAAAAGTTAAGTGTAGAAGCACAAATTTATACGATGAATTATTTAGAGAAGGAAGCAGAGGTAGAGACGCTCGGTCCGAATTCACTTTTAATCGCTTCTTATTTAGCGAAGCGCATGGATGTCCGTGTACAGATGATTGGGAAGAATGGAGATGTTGTTGCGGATACGCAAAAGGGAGCACTTCTTCATCGGAATATTGATATTGAGAGTTCCTTGAAGGGGAAGAAATCTTATGTGTTTGAAGAGGGAGACCCAGCTCCAATTCTTTTGTTTTCAAGCCCAGTTTATTATGGAAACGATGTCATTGGGAGTGTTCGTTTTATAAATGAGTTAACGGGTGAGAAGGAAGTTTTAACAAATGTCGGTTGGACGTTTTTAATGACGTCTCTTTGCCTCGTAGCTGCAGGTATTTTCTTTGCAATTCGTTTGGCGAAGTCTCTTCATAAGCCGATTGATCAGTTAAGACAAATGGCGCACCGGCTTGCGAATGGTGATTATAAAAGTAAGATTGAGTTAAATGAATATGTGGAAATTGCGCAGCTTTCAGCGTCTTTTAATGCGATGGCTGATGGGATTGAACTACATATTAAGCAATTGAAGGAAGAGAAAGAGAAGCAGAAAGATTTCTTAGACCGCATTACGCATGAGCTAAAAACACCGCTAACGGCGATTATTGGCTATGTGGATTTAATTCCGAAGTTAAAGGCGAAGGAAGATGTACAGGAGAGCTTGCGCTATGTAGCTGTAGAAAGTGAGCGTTTATTATCACTTGTAGAGGAATTACTTAAGTCTTCAAAGTACGGGACAAGTACGTTTGAAATATCACCTACAGTTGTGAATATAAAGGAATTAGCCGAAGAAGCAGTTTCAATCGTGAAACCTCGTCTGCAGAAGTTTGAGATTGAAGTTATTAATGAGTTAACAGATGTGTATGTTGTTGCCGATTTCGATAAGACGAAACAGATCTTCTTAAATGTGCTTGATAATGCGATAAAATATAGCGATGCTACGCAAATTCGTATGAATGTCATTGTAAATGAACATGAGGCAAAAGTTTTTGTTCATGATGATGGCATTGGTATAGATGAAGGGGTGCTGGCAGAGTGGAATGAATCGCCAGAAGGGAAGGTACTTTCTTCTAGTTACGGGAATGGTTACGGTTTGTATATTTGTCAGGAGATTATGAGTAAGCAGGGCGGAAGCATGCGGATTGAGAGTAGTGAAGAGATTGGTACTACCATATTTATTACATTCTTACTTCCGAGACGGATGGAAGACATAAAAAACTTGAAAGCGGTTAAATGATACATTTATGAAACAATTATGCGGTATTTTCGAAACAACGTTTTTTTATCTTGGAGGTAGGCAGAAATGAAAAGGCTATCATTTCAAATTCTTATGTTTGTCTTTTGTATCATTGTTTCTCTTATTTTGTTTTATGTGATGGAGAAGCAAATATATAATCGGATCACAATCGTGAATGACAAACAAGCTGTTTTACAAAGAGTGAATGAATCCCTGCCTACTGAAATGAAGGTTAGGCATGAAAAGTGGGGAGAAATTGTTATAACGGATGAAGTTCGTTTGCATACGATTGTTTCATTTTTTGACCGAATTCAAATTAATCCGAGTGAAGCTAAGAATCAAGAACAAGTATTTACTGGAGAAGTAACGTACTTGAATGGACAGAAACGTACTTTTGCAGTAGGTGACTTGTTCCAGTACGGGGCTGATATGTACGGAAAGAATGGTACGGATCCAATGATTTCAGCATTGCAAACGTATTTGTTAAGCCTGTATTACACACCAGAACGTATTCATGATTTTTTTGCGTCAGCACAGGATGTCATAGTACGCCAAGGTGGTGTAGAACGTACGGTGAATCTTACGCACATACTTGATTCGATTCGGTACGCAAAGCAAATTACAGATTACGGAGAAATCCAGAAGTTATTACAATCACAGAATGAACCGATCGCTTATGTTACTGCTTATAAAACTGGTAAGCGTATAAAGAATGAGCGTGAAGACATTCTTACTATTTCTGTGTATCCATCGTATTTTGTTGTGCAATATCTCGGTGATAATAATGGGAATGTCATGTATATGAAAAGCTCCCTCGCAAATGTATTTGTAAAGGAGAATGTGTCATGAGAAAGATAGCCTTTTTCTTCTTTTTGCTAGTAATTGGAGGAGCGATGTCTAGTTGCTCTCGAGATACGACCTCTATTAAATATAATAAAAGTGGTCTCCCTATTTTGAATGATCGTCATCTAGTTGCGTATGTAGCGGCTCGTGAGGAAGTTGGGGAAGCGTTGCTTTCATCATTTTGTAAACCACGCGGCTGTACGTATGAATTTATTCGTCTTTCGACAGAAGAGCTTCTTCGGAGGGTAGAAGAGGAAGCTGGAAATCCGAAAGCGGATATTATTATTGGCGGTACGGTAGACGCGCATCAAATGATGAAGCAAAAAAATCTATCTATTCCTGTTACGAGTCAGCATGCGAACCGTATTTCAAAAACTGTGAAAGATAAAGATGGTTATTGGTACGGTTATGAAGTAGAGAAGCTGGCAATTGCAATCAATAAAGAGCGGTGGAACGAGGAATTAGCACCGCTCGGACTTCCTTATCCATCAAGGTGGCAAGATTTATTAAATCCAGTATATAAGGGAAAGATTGTTATGCCAGATCCAAATGTTTCAGGAACAGCCTATACGTTTTTTCAATCACTTATTGATACTGTAGGTGAAGAGGAAGCGAAAGAATATGTTAAGAACTTTGCAGGGCAAGTTGGTGAAGTAACGGTGAATGGTTACATGCCAGTAGAGCTTGTTGCGAGTGGTGAATATATGATAGGCATCAACTTCATGGGAGATCAAAGAATGCTTCAAAAACAAGGCTTTCCAGTTGTAAGTATCGTACCTGAGCAAACAGGTCTATCTGTTAATGCGATTTCGAAACTAAAGCGTGCACCGAATGGTATTATTGCGGATTTATTTATTGATTATTGTTTATCAGAAGAAGCGGGTCACATTTTAGAAAAGGTTTCGTTTGGCGTGCCAACGATGTTTGCGAAGAACGAGAAAGAAATAGAAGGACAGCCGGTTAGGAGAACGAATCAACATATATCAAATAGCGGAATAATCGAGATATGGAATAGACAACGTCTCTCTCAGAAGTGAGAAAAGGAGACGAAAGAATATGTTTAAATGGCTCAAGCCAGCACCTGCAATTGAAAGATTGCCTGCGGATATGATCGACCGTGTATATCGATTACTACGTATTCGTGTGTTAATCGGAATTTCAGTTGGATATGCTGCTTATTATTTAGTTCGTAGTAATTTTAATTTATCTACTACATATTTAGTTGATGAGTTCGGATTTAGCACTACACAAATTGGGTTATTGGGTGCAGTAATGGCTGTTGTTTACGGACTTAGTAAATTCTTTATGGGTAATTTATCTGATAAGGCATTTGCTCAACGATTTATTGCAGTAGGTTTATTTTTATCTGGACTTGTTAATATTTGTTTCGGCTATGCATCTTCCTTTGGGATGATTTTAACATTACTTGTTCTAAACGGTATTGTGCAAGGTATGGGTGCACCACCTTGTAGTATCGTTATGACGAAATGGTTTTCAAAGAAAGAACGCGGTACGAAAACAGGTCTTTGGAATATTTCACATAACGTTGGAGCACTACTTGTTCCGCCATTCATTGGAATTGGTGTAGGTATTTTTGGGGAAAGTCATTGGCAAGGTGGCGTATTTATTTTCCCAGCGATTATCGCAATGGTAATTGCAGTTCTTGTTTGGATTAATGCGAAAGATACACCAGAATCAGAAGGTCTTCCGCCAATTGATGAATATCGTAATGATTATGAAGAGCTTGAAAAAGTAGATAACGCTAACAAGATGTCACCAAAAGAAATCTTAATGAAGTATGTAGTGAAAAATAAATTTGTATGGTTCTTATGTATTGCGAATGCATTTGTTTACTTAATTCGTTTCGGTGTTATTAACTGGGTACCAATTTATTTAACAACAGTTAAAGGTTTTACAAAAACAGAGGCGCATTTTGCGTATTCAATATTTGAAACAGCAGCGATTCCAAGTTCTTTAATTGTCGGTTTTTTAAGTGATAAATTATTCAAAGGGAAACGTATGCCGTTATGTGTTATAAGTATGGCTGGGGTTGTTGTTGGAACAATCGTGTATTGGCAAGCAACTAATATTATAGTTGTGAGTATTGCAGTTTCTATTATCGGTTGTTTAATTTATGTACCACAATTCTTAATCGGTTTAAGTGCAATGGAATTAGTACCGAAATTTGCAGTAGGTACGACAGTTGGTATGTGTGGTCTGTTCGGTTATGTTGGAGGAAGTTTCATAGCAAACGCCGCAATTGGTATTATTGTTGATCGTTCTGGCTGGGATGGTTGCTTCATGTTACTGTTAGCAGGTGGTATTTTATCAACAATATTCTTATTGATTGTTCAAATAGGACATGAGAGAAAAGCTTCTAAAGTAGCATAATATTTCATTTTAAAAAGCTATCCAGTTTATATACTGGATAGCTTTTATATTTTTATACGAGGAAAATCAGTATGTAAAATTGCAGTTTAATATGTAAATGATTTTTATTAATTAATATAATTTTTTTAGATTTAATAAACCAATTACGTACATAGTTAGACCAAAAAATCCGCCGCCACAGATGAAAATTACAACTTTAAATAAAGAAATAGAGATTTCCTCCGAACCTACATAGGGAAGGATATAATTCATAAAAACAAACATTTGAAAGCCCCAAAGCAAACCTGCTTTTAAGCCAGCTTTTCTTAATTTTTTCTTGTGTTGCAAATATTCTTCTTTTGTTGCACATTCAGTATCACTTAAACCTTTTTTCTTAAATTTAAAGGCTAAATAATTAGCGTAAATCATATTAGATAGAAAAACTAATATAGTTCCTATAGATATTGTATGGTTCATAGTATCAACAAGTAACATAATAAGCATGACCAACATATTTAACCACCATAAACCAATTCCAGCTACAGATAATTCTTTATTGATTTCTTGTTTTTGATATTCATCTCGCTCACTCATTGTTCCAACAAAACTATTATAAACTCTTTCTTTCCATTCAATTTTCATCATTTAATCTCCCTCCCAAAATAAACTGTTTAAATCTGTTTTTAGTGCTTTTGCTAATTCGATACATAAGGCTAAAGAGGGATTATATTTATTGTTTTCAATTAAGTTTATTGTCTGTCTCGCCACTTTAACTCTTTTAGCTAATTCTAGCTGCGAGAGACCTTCAGATTTTCGATATTGTTTAACGTTATTCAAATATAAGCCTCCTAGTTAATAGTTGTAGACCTTGTGCACCAGAATGTCATGTATATGTGACATTTTATAGTTGAATAAATGAAAAGTCAAATATATATGACAAAAATGATAGTGATGCAATTAGGAAAATAATTTTAATAATTTATCTTTGTGAGAAGTTTATTAATAAACGATAACTTTTCTTATATTACTATAATCTTTCCTTAAATCTATCTTAAAAGACATAATGTCATATTTCTAATCATTGGAATTTTTGTTACAATATAAATGGATGTGTAAAACTTTGTAAAAAGAATGTAATAATATGTAATTCATTTTCAGAAAGTTTTATACAATTTTTATATTAAACTATTAAGTTATAAAAAGGAGCGAGAATATGGTACCAAATACGGTTCGTACTCCAAACAAGAAGAAGAAATGGATTATTATCGGGGTTATTGCACTAATTGTTATTGTAGCAGCAGTTAATATTTTTGTAATGCAAGGTAAGAAAAAAGGCGCATCAACGTCTGCTGATGCTGTAAGTTTTGAGAAGGTAACGGAGCGAAAGCTGAATAATACGAAGTTAATTTCTGGTCAGGTAAAGCCTGGGAATATTGAAAGTTTTTATGCGGATCCGGCCAAAGGGAAAGTGAAAGATATTGAAGTAAAAGAAGGACAAGAGGTAGAGAAAGGTACGAAGTTATTCTCTTATGATAATGAAGAGATTAATTTGCAAATGAAGCAAGCTGAGCTTGATCAGAAGATGGCAGATATGCGTTATGATCAAGGGAAGAAGAAAATTGATTCGCTGAAGAAAGAAATTAAGAAAGCGAAAGATAGCGGAGCTGGGAAAGAAGTAACAGATCCGATGGAAGAGCAAGTAAGTGAGCTGGAGATAGCGCAAAAGACAACTGATCTTGAGAAAGAAAAAGGGAAGTTGCAGAAAGAAGAGTTAAGTAAAAAACAGAAAGAGCTTACGATTTATAGTAACTTTGCTGGTGTCGTTCAAAAGTTAGATAAAGATGCAGCGCAAAGTTCATCTCAAGCGTTAGGTGGTCAAGGGAAAGCATTTTTACAAGTGGCTTCTAAAGATCCATTCCAAATTCAAGGTACGTTAACGGAGCTTCAAAAATCACAAATTCAAAAGGATCAAACATTTACTGTAACTGCGAAAGCAAATAATAAGAAGAAGTGGACAGGTAAGATTACAGAAGTAAGTGAATTCCCAACAAGTGCAGAGATGGCGCAAGCTGGCGGTATGGGTGAAGCGACTCAAAATATGTCTCAATATACATATAAAGCAAGTCTTGATAGTCAAGATGGTTTATCTCCAGGTTATCACGTTTCTCTGCAAGTAAATTTAGAGAATAAGAAGATGGTTGCTGTTCCGACTAAGAGCATTGTAGAAAAAGATGATGATGCATTTGTTTATGTTGAGGATAAAGGAAAGCTTCGTAAACAAAATGTGAAAAAAGGTTCTACTGATGGGGACTGGACAGAGATTACTGAAGGCGTAACAGTGGGGCAAAAGGTGGTTAAAAATCCTTCCGACGATGTGTATGACGGAATGGAAGTGAAAGAGAAATGATTACGCTAAATCATATTGCTAAAACGTATTATCAAGGAAAATTGGCAGTGCCGATTTTGCATGGTATTAGTTTAACGATTCAGAGCGGCGAGTTCGTTTCGATTATGGGACCGTCTGGTTCTGGTAAATCAACGCTTATGAATATTATCGGTTGTTTAGATCGTCCAACAGAAGGCGAATATATGCTGAATGATGTGAATATCTTAACAGCAGACGAGTCAAAGCTTGCTTTAATTCGTAATGAATATATCGGTTTTGTGTTTCAGCACTTTAATTTGCTTCCGCGTCTTTCGGCAGTCGAAAATGTTGAGCTTCCGCTTGTATATGGCGGCATAAAGAAGGCAGAGCGTCGCAAGCGTGCTTTAGAGGCGCTTGGCAAAGTCGGATTAGCAGATCGCGTGCATCATTTACCGAACGAATTGTCAGGTGGACAGAAGCAGCGTGTCGCAATTGCAAGAGCAATCGCGAATAATCCAACATTCATTATGGCCGATGAGCCGACTGGTGCACTTGATACGAAGTCTGGTGAGCAAGTTATGGATATTTTCACGAAGTTAAATGCAGAAGGCACGACGATTGTTATGGTTACGCATGAAGAGGAAGTAGCAGCGTATTCTTCCCGCCGCATCGTACTGCGAGACGGGAAAATTACAGAAGATAGAAGGTGTGCGGTATGAGTTTACTAGATAGTATAAAAATTGCCCTCTCTTCTATTTTAGCTCATAAACTGCGTTCAGCTCTTACGATGCTCGGTATTATTATCGGCGTTGGTTCGATTATTACTGTCGTTGCAATTGGGCAAGGCGGGGAAGCGATGCTGAAGTCGAAATTCGCAGGTTCTGGCGGTAATAATCTTATGCCAATTCAATTTAAAGCAGATATTAATGATGAGTTTAATATGGGCGGGCATGAAATACCGAAGTTAACGGAAGAAGATATTATGGAAGTAAAACAAGTGAAGGATGTATCCCACGTTATTACAACAAATCAGGGAATGGAGATACTTGATGTAAATGATAAAAAGGCAAATCTGAATGTTATTGGTCTGGATAATGAATATTTTGCCGTTAATAAAGTAAAGGTCGTAAAGGGACGTACTTTAAGTGAATCAGATATTACTCATGCAAATAACGTTATGATGATTAGTACAAAAACAGAAGAAACGTTATTTAAGGACGTAAACCCAGTTGGACAAATTATTGAGATGAAGGGGCAGCCAATGCAAATTGTCGGTGTGTATACATCTGATAATGAGTTTATGGGATTTGAAATGGAAGAAGCATTAATCCCTCTTACGTTATGGCCTGTTTTATTCGGAACAGATAATATTCAAAATATCGCAATTCAAGCTAAAAATGTAGATGATTTAGAAGCAGCTGGGAAACAGGCTGTGGATGTATTAAATAGTCGTAAGCCAAGTGAAATTCCAGGTAAATATGAACTGGTGAATTTAAAAGAATTCCAAGAAAATGTTTCTAAAGTAACTAATATTATGACGATGATTATCGGTGGTATCGCGGGTATTTCATTAGTCGTTGGTGGTATTGGCGTTATGAACATTATGCTCGTATCTGTAACGGAGCGTACGCGCGAAATTGGGATACGTAAAGCACTTGGGGCAACGCGTAGTAAAATTTTATTACAGTTTTTAATTGAAGCAGTTATGTTAACACTTCTAGGTGGTTTGATCGGAATTGGTCTTGGATATGGCGGAGCATATATCGTTTCCACATTCGCAAAATGGCCACCTCTTGTTTCATGGGAAGTTGTCGTTGGCGGCGTATTATTCTCGATGACACTCGGCATTATTTTCGGATTAATTCCAGCAAATAAAGCTGCGAAATTAGATCCAATTGAAGCATTACGTTATGAGTAATTACTAGTGTAGTAGAACTATACACTACCGTTCTAGTGGGCGGTTCGTAGCCTCTATATGAGGAAGTGAACCGCCCGTTAGAACGGGTTATATACATAGAAGGAGGCGTTATAATGGAAGCAAATATTAATACGCAAGATGTAGGTTCAAAAAAGCCATCATTATTTGGAATGATTACTTCTCCAGGTGAACAGTTTGAGAGAATGAAGACGAAAAGTCCGGTCTGGGGCGCATTTGTTTTATTTATTTTATTGGGAACGATTATGGCAACAGGTGCAGCATACTTAACATTAATTAATACGCCAGAGATGGCAAAAGAGTTAAACGGTGAAGCAGGCGCAATGATAAAAGGATTTGCACTTGGTGGTGGAGCACTTGTTGGTGTAATAGGTACCCCTATAGGGCTATTTATTGCAGCTGGTTTTTATAAAATTATTATGATGTTTATGAGCAATGATACTCCGTACATGAAGATATTATCTATTTACTTATATGCTAACCTTGTTTATTATATCGGCGGATTGTTAAATGTAGCATTAGGTTTTGTATTTGATGGAAATGGTGTTGATGTTTATACAAGTTTAGCTCCTTTATTTGAAAAAGGAACAGTGTTACATGGAATTGGCTCTTCAATTGAAATTTTCAATATTTGGAGTTTAGTTCTAACGGGACTAGGGTTACATATTGTAGCTGGCTTAAGTAAGAAACAAGCTACAACATTAATTGTAATTTTCTTCGTTCTAACAGTTGCATTAGGTGTTGTAAAAGGTTTAGCTGGTATTGGTGCATAATATATTTGGTAAGAAAGGTGGCTCTCCCGAGAGTCACCTTTTTTATTTTTACCCTTATTTCAAATAAGACCAACAAAATTTCAAATTCTACCCATTGTAATTTCAAATTTCAGCGATACTATTTAAAATTACTCACAGTGAATTCCCCTCTTTATTTTTATATTGTGGAGGTACCGGCGGAATAACAAAGAGGTATACCTTTTAGAAGTGGGTACTGTGTGAAGCCAGCGAATTTTAAAGAGGCAGTTGTGTTGTATGAAGGAATGATTGTAAATCAAATAAAGAAGTTAGGGATTTATCAAGATTATGAAGAGTATTATCAATGTGGTTTAATTGGCCTTTGGCATGCGTATGAAAGGTATGATGCGGAGAAAGGGAGTTTTCCTGCATATGCAGTTGTAACGGTACGTGGTTATATATTAGAGAGGTTGAAAAAAGAATTCACAGTGCAAGAAAAGTGTGTATGTGTAGGAGAGTATGAGGATATCTTTCGTTTTGAAGATATTGAAATGAAAGTGAAGGATTTTATGAGTGTATTAGATGAGAAGGAGAAGTATATTATTTTTGAACGTTTTTTTGTAGGAAAGACGATGGGGGAAATCGCTTTAGAGACAGAGATGACCTATTATCAAGTGAGGTGGGTGTACCGGCGAGCACTTGAGAAAATGCGAAATAGCTTAAGAGGATAAATAGTATCATAAGAATGGAAGGCAAGGGATATTGCTTTCCATTCTACTTATTTTGTTAAGGTAGTAAATGTAATAAGAGGTTTTTAAATTGTAGCGAATCTTGCATGTTCATACGTGATAATACATATCCAGCTTTTAATAATTGTTGTTTTAACTTATGGGGACTGATATGTATAGTTGTAGTTGTGCCATTTGAAAAATGAATGGTAGCTTTTTTACTTTTTTTGAAAAACTCTATGTCATCTATATGGTTATAAAACAGCCATATACAGTTTGGAGAAGAAGGAGACTCTGTTGGGAAAGCACAAATATATTCTCGATGATTAATTGGAATCGGCACATTTTGTTTGAAATGAAAGTTTGTTTGAACTGCTTTCCGTCTACCTTGATAAGTAGAGTGAACATTGGTTAAACAAGATTTTTTTATGAGCTGGAGAGCGGTTTGACAGGAGTAAAGATGGTTCCCACTACTGTCGATCACTTTTGTGTAATAAGAAGGGTGCTTGCAAGGTTCTAACATCATTGTTGAATTAGAAATAATAATAGCATTTTCTTCATTCATAAATTTAATTCCCCCTTTATAAATGATAATAATTCTCAATATAATTATATACGAATTAAGTAAATTAATTGTTAATCTTTTATTTCATATTGTAAATTTTAGCTATTCGTTTACAATCAATAGATGATAGTCTTTCTAATTTGCATCGCTTGTACATATATATGAAAATAGAAAAGAGTAGGCGGTGAGATAGTATGAAGAAAAGGTATATTATTATGGCTCTAGTTGTTGTTCTTCTAGTATATTTAGTAAATAGTAATCCGAGTAAAGGTGAATATACGGATTGGGCAGCGAAGCAGTTTATGAAACGTAATGATGTAAGTAAGAAGCTAGACGAAGTTCAAAAGGAAAATGAAGAGGGGCTCCTTGGTGATTTAGCATCGGCTGGTAAGAAGTTGGCGAAAAAATATGTTGAGCCGCAAGTTGGATTGTTAATCGATCATTATACGAAGCGAGATGATTATATATTCTTCTCAACATATAAGACGGAATTTGATATCGGCGGAGAACACTATAAATATGTATGCGTCGGTTTTTCAAAAATCTTTATTCCAATTGAAATGCCGAAGAAAAAAGACGAATCTGCAAAATGATGCAGATTCGTCTTTTTGTCTATAAGGTAATGGGAACTTCAGATACAGTCCTTTCTACGATACGAGCTCCTTTTTTTCGGGTATTTTCATTAATTGATGAAAATACAGATGAGGCAAGAATCGTATCCATTACTTGATTTACGACTTGTGCATCAATAGGTGTGATCGGCTTCTCGATAGAAAAGACAACTGTTTTTCCATCTTCTTTCGCGAAAATTAATTCTAGTACTTGCATACGTTGTTTCCTCCTTTTTATTTATCTTGTAATCAGTGGGGACATCCCCACTGATTACATTGCCACCTTAAAGGGTAGAAAGATCTGATGTGCTAACAAGTTGTACAGCGTGAAGTGGTGATGCTTGTAAAGAAGCAAGAGCACGTGCTACGTTTTGTACTTGGTCTAAGTTTGCGTTTGTTTTTACGCGCTTAAATTGTTTGTTCTTAAAAACTGTTTTTCCATTCTTATCTAATCCATTGTTTAAGACGAGACGTAAAGTTAAATCCATTACGATTGTTTCGACTGCCATGTTTATCACCCCCTTTCACTATATAAATAGGATGCAAATGTCATGTTTTGGCGTGAAATTTATTCTTTTTTTTGGTACGCTTAAAAGAATAAGAGAGGGGTTTCGGAAGAATGAATCGTAAATGGTTATTTTGGATTCCTGTTTTACTATGGATGGGGCTGATTTTCTATTCCTCGGCACAACCATATAAAAAGCAGGATATGCGTTCGGATATTGAACAATATGTAAATGTGGAGTTTGTGAAAGAGCATTTTTCATGGGTATCTATCGATTACGGCGGTGGTACACCTGTTAGTATTGCAAATAAAGGTGTAGGCGGATTTATTGAGTTTTTCCTTCGTAAAGGTGCTCATTTTATGGTGTTCTTTATGCTCGGTTCATTGACGTATTATGCATTTCATCGATCGGGTTGTTCGAGAAAAAGGTGTTTCCTATACGCGCTCCTTTTCGTTGCGGGATATGCAACGTTTGATGAAATTCATCAATGGTTTACGGGAGATCGTACACCGATGTGGCAAGATTCATTGCTAGATACGTGCGGCGGATTAACAGGTATTATAATAAGTAATTGGTTTTGGAATAGAAAAAGGAGCTAATCTCGAAAAGATTAGCTCCTTTTGTTTATCCCGCTTTAATGGGCAGTAAGACCCCCACTGATTAAAGTTTCACTTTATACACCAAGTAATTCTTTTAGTTCATCTGTAGATAGTTCTGTCATCCAACTATCACTTGTAATGACGGCGTTGTTTAATGACTGTTTTCTTTCTAACATTTCATCGATTTTCTCTTCAAGTGTCCCCGTTGTAATCAGTTTATGAACGTGAACGAAACGCTTTTGACCAATGCGATATGCACGGTCTGTTGCTTGGTTTTCTACCGCTGGATTCCACCAACGATCGTAGTGAATGACATGGTTGGCAGCTGTTAAGTTTAACCCTGTACCACCTGCTTTTAACGATAAGATGAAGATGTCATACGTTCCGTTTTGGAACTGTTCGATCATTTTGTCACGTTCTTTCTTCGGTACACTACCGTTTAAGAAGAGGACGCGCTGACCGAAATGTTTTTCTAACACATCTTTTAGCATGTTCCCCATACCGATGTATTGCGTGAAGATTAAACAACTTTCATTTTGATCTTTTATATTTTCAATGAGTTCCATGAGCGTGCTCGTTTTCATGGAACGTTCGATAATGTTTTTCGGTTCTGTTTCTTTTAAATAAAGAGCAGGGTGATTACAAATTTGTTTAAGTTTGTTCAGCATGAGTAATATAAATCCGCGTCGCTCAATTCCGCTTAATCCTTCTACATTTTGCAACGTATCTTGAACAAGTTGTTCATATAAGGAAGCTTGTTCACCAGTAAGCGGACAGTAAGCTTTCTGTTCTTGTTTATCTGGTAAGTTTAATGCGACTGTTTGATCTTTCTTCGTACGACGCAGTAAAAACGGCGAGATAAAACGTTGAACTTGTTGGATTTTTCCTTCGTCACGGTCCTTTTCAATTGGTGAGACGAAGCGGCGCTGGAATTGTCCTAAGCTGCCAAGATATCCATGATTAATGAAGTCGAAAATAGACCAAAGCTCGGCAAGGCGGTTTTCCATCGGTGTCCCAGTTAATGCGATTTTGTGATTTGCTTGTAAGTTTCGCACTGCTTTAGACTGTTTCGTATGTGGGTTTTTAATATTTTGTGCTTCATCCAAAATAACAGCATCCCAGCATAATGTACTAAGTTCTTCTTCATCAAGTTGAGCTAATGCATAAGACGTTAATACAACATCTGCTGATTGAAGGAAGTCTTTAAATGATTCGCCTTTCGCCCTATTACTTCCATAATGTAACTGAACGCGTAAATTCGGTGCGAAACGCTCAAATTCTTTTTGCCAATTCCCAAGAACAGATGTCGGTGCCACGATTAAGGCAGGACCTGTTTGGAGATTGTTTTCTTTTATATATAGTAAGTACGTAATCGTTTGAATACTCTTTCCAAGTCCCATGTCGTCAGCTAACAATGCGCCGAATCCAAGTTTTCTTAAATATAATAACCACTCAATGCCATGTTGTTGATACGGGCGGAGTGTAGCGTTTAGTGAAGAAGGGACATCTACTTTCGGAATATCTCCAATGTGCAATAGTTTTTGGAATAGCTCTTCATAATATTCATCCAGTTCAATTTCAATATCGTTAAACGGACTATCTTCTTCTACAATTTCTGTTTCAGCCGTGTTGGATAAATGTTGCTGAAGGACATCTTTCATTTCAAGTCCATACTTATCAGCACGATTCATGAGCTTTCGTACTTCTTCAATAAAGGCTGGGTCCAGTCTCATCCATTGACCATTTATATTGAATAATCGTTTGTTTTGTTCAACGAGTTCGAAAAATTCGCTTTCTGATAAATCAATGCCGTTCGTTGAAATGCGCCAGTCAAAATTAACGAGTGTATTCATACCGAAGAAAGATTGTGTTTGCGTCGCATTTTGCTTCAGTTGCACACGTAATTTCGGTTTTGTCGCTTTTAAATTTTGCCACCATGATGGTAGTAAAATCGTAATACCTGCAGCAAGTAATTCGTTACTTGCTTCTGTTAAGAAGTTCCACGCTTCTGTTTCAAAGAGTTCACTTCGGAATGTATCCCCTTCTTTTAACCACGGTACGAGCTTACTGAATCCTTCTTGTGTTTCAAGAATACGTTCTTCATAATCGTGCCATCGTTTTGGTAAAGAATCGATACTTTCATATACATATATGCGATGTGCCCCGCGCTTTGGTGTAACAATTGTTTCAAGCTTCCACATTTCAAATTCTTCTTGCGGCTCTTGTAGTCGTAGTCCGATTGTAAAGGGAAGGTCATCTTCAATGTAACCAATTTTTCGAAGCCAATCTTCTTCATGTAGTGCTGCGTCTAATTGTCTTTTCGTAAAGTCGTAATGTTCATAAAGTCTCTTTGCATCTTCCCATCCGTCATTTGAACGGTTATCTTGTAATATGCTTTCATTTACTGCAGCCGAGAAAAGAGATGCCAATGTTTCATCTTCGATTGGAGTATTTTGAACTTTCCAAGATGGTTGTTTAGGCCAGCGCTCCATATCAGGTACGAAGCTACCGCTTGTGAAGGCATCCCACAATTCGTTCGCATCTTCCGTAAGTGCTGTAATAGGGCCGTTCATTTGAATACGGGCAAAGGAGTTCATCGGTTTATTCGCGATGTATTCAAATGCTTGTGCGTTTGTTAGCATAACACCTTGTCTTCCTTCAAAGGTTGCTTCTTTTAGAAACGTGCCGTAGAAGGAAGTGGAGTGCCATGTAAATGCATTTCGTTTCCAACTTGTTACGGATAATGGAGTACCGCTATCATCTTCTCCCCAAAGGAACCAACCGTGACTAACGTGCTGGAGCCTAATTGTTACTTCAGTTTGATTGATCATCGATTAATTTTCCTTTCCGTAATTCCTCTTGTAGTGCACGCAAACGTGAATGTAAGTTTGCAATGTGAATAATGAATGCATCAAATTCATCGGTGCGCTTTAATCGTTTATATAATGTACGTAATTTCTTTAAGTAACGAACTGCACGTCTATATGATTTGCGATTTCGCTCTTCAATGGCCTCTACGGCAGCAAGGTGATAAAGAGGAAGTGCCGCTTCTGGTGCTTCCTTTTCAATATCTTTCAGTGGCTCTTTCAAAAGTTCAATCGCTTCAAGTCCATGTAAGAGCTGAAGTTCTGCCCATGTTCGATACTGTTTTTTCGCGAGTACGTATTGCTCATAGTTTGCGAAACTATATGGTAATAGTTCTTGCAAAATCATTTCGAGTCCGGCTTGTTCATTTGTATGAGTTGCATACGTTTCATACATGATAACAAATAAGCGAACGATATCTTTTATGAAAATTGTATTTTCGTGCTCATGTATCGTTTTCTTCACTTGTTTATACGTAAAGGAAAGCCAGTTTTTCGCACGATCCCATTTCATTGCATTTAATAATTCCTCTAACCAATAGAAGTACAGACTTACAACAGAAGCAGGTTGTTTCTTTAGTAAGTCCATCGCTAATCGATCTTCGTCATTTAAAAAGAGTAGATGAGAAGATGCTAATGCTTTGGAAAGTGGATTCATTTTCGTATCGATTCGTTTTTCTTCTTCTTGTAGTTGCTCGTTATTGTGTAACAGTTCACTCCATATGTGACGATAAATAAAGAACCTCTCTTGCGTATAGGCATCGGTGGAGAAAAATACTTCGTGAACGAAACGAGCTGTTTCTTGCAGAATTGATTTAGACTCTGAAGGAATCGATTCTGATTGTAAGTCCCGAACGATGGATTCCACCTTATCTACAAATAGGCGAACGACGTTAACAGGCTGATGATAAGAATACGTTTTATTTGCTTCAAAGTCCTGAATTTCTTCTAATAATTTTTGAAAGCAATAAAGCGCTGCATGTAACCTGAACAATTCATGTATCACAACGATACGCGGAGCCTTCCGCTCAAGTTTCGTATAGAAGTCCGTAAAAATACTCATAAGAAAATACATTTGTTTATAAGTAAGCCGAGCTTGTTCTTTTTTAAATGATTCATATTCGTTATCAAAATAGGATTGCCAACTTTTATAATCCGTTTCTTCAAAAGCTGATGATTGCAATACTTGTCTTGCAGTTCGAATAGGAGGAAGAGAAGGTTTCGTATTATTTTTAAATAAATTTAATACATCTCCTACTTGCCCGAAACTAGACGCTGCCGATAGTAACACAGCGAGCATATGCTCACATTGCGTTGGTGCGAAGCAATCGCAATAGCTTTCAGCTACGTTACGAATCGGGATATGGACGCTATATACGCTGCCTTCAGCATCTACAGTTCCTGATAGCGTATAGCCATCAAAGTCAACGTTGTAGACAACACCACTACGATATAGGTGCCGAGCTGTAGCGACATGTTCCTGATCAGCTGTTTGCTGTGGATCTAGTCCTTGAACGAACTCATTCGCAATCATCATAATTTCATCTTTCGTAATTGAGTGTTGCAGCATAATATTCCTCCGTACACATATTTCTTTCCTTTACCATTATAAACAAAAAATGCTCAAAACAGAAAAAATGAAATTTAGATTACATTACTTGAAAATCATGGTAATATATAAAATGTTAATTTCGTATATTACTATATATTTATGGAGGGATTAAGTTTTGTCAGATTTACAATCGAAGTTTGGTAGTGGTATGAACAAATTGCAAGAGGGAATAGAGCAAGGGAAGATGAAATTACAAGTAGCCCAAGAGGTTGCGCAATTAAAGAAAATTACGCAAGAGAAACTACAGGCGAAAACGGAAATTTTGCTGGAACTTGGTCAAATGGCCTATATGCAACTCCGCAATGATGAAGTTCGAGTAGATGTGTTAAAAAATATTATAGAACCAGTACAAGAGCTGGATGTAGCTATTTATAATACGCGTAAGCAAATAGCTAATTTACAGAATCAAGGACAGAAAGGGCAATGTAGCTGTGGCGGCCCATTATCAGTAAATGATAAGTTTTGTGGACAGTGTGGGAAAGAAAATGAGTTACTCCTTCAATCAAAAAATGATGAAAATGAATCATGTACTTCATGTGGTGAACAAATTGCAACAGAGGCTACATTCTGTCCAGTTTGTGGTATGAAGCAAAGTAAGGAGTGAGGAACATGTATTGTAAAACTTGTGGTTTAGAACAATCGGATGTAGCGAATTATTGTACACATGATGGATCAAGTACAGGTAGTGTAGAAAGTGAAGTTACGTTAGCACCGAAAGACTCAAAGTATTGCCGAACTTGTGGAGTGGAAAGTAAAGGGACCGCTACATATTGTGAGAAATGCGGGGATTCCTTATTAGGTATTATAAAAAAAGAAATGAAAACGAGATTACCAGACGAAAGTTTACAATTGCATGTAAGTCCCTCTGGAAGCACTTTGAAAAAAGGTTTACTTGGTGGTGGGCTTGCAATCATATGTATGTTTATAGCCGGTTGGATTGGTAGCTTAGTTGTCGATGCGGCGATTAACGATCTAGTGAGAACGATGCTCACAAAGATGGACGGTATGCTGAATGAGACTACTGTTAATCAATCTTTCATTGGCATAGCACCATTAATTTTAATGTATCATTTAATAGGCCTTGAAGTTAGTGGGAGCGGGGCATATACGATGTCATTTATCCTTCATTTCCCATTGTTCATCTTGTTAGCAATTCCGGCACTTATATTAGGTGGAATTGGATTCTTTGTAGAGAAAAGCAACCCTTCTGCTATTTGGCGTGAGAAGTTACTAACATCGAGTGTTATCGGTATCATATATGGAATTTTCTTGTGTATTGTTAGCTTTATTGCAGGTTCTTCTACGACAATTTCTCAATTCTATAAAACGATGACAATCAGTATTGGTTATTCACATGTTAGTAGTTTATTGTATGGCATTATATTTGGTTTATTATTTACCTTTATTGGTATGTGTATTCAAGCCGGGCCACACCGTCTATTATCTTCTATAAGTCGAAGTATTCCATATGCAACATCTATTTATTATAGTGTCGTAACTGTATTAAAAGGATTGCTTATTACATTTGGTATTATACTTATTACAATTTTATTTAGCAGTTCAAAGTCAGTGGGACCAATTGATTTTCCAGAGAAAACATATAAAACATTCATTTCATTAGAAGCAACACCATACATGTGGAATATGGCTCACTTTGCTCCAACAGCAATTGAATGGGGAGATATGGATAGAGAAATGAGAAGATACTCAATGGAAAAAGGTCCATTGCATCTATCTTATACGTCAGGAATATCAATAAATGGTACGTCATTAAAAGATCTGGAAATCGCTAATGGAGCGAATCTTAAACGAGTAAAAGAAATTGATGATTTCAATTCCTATATGCACTGGTGGGGGTTATTAATTGTACTACCATGCATTTTACTATTTAGAGCGGGGATGAAATTGGCTCAATATCCAATGAAAAATATGTACGTAACTATTGCTGTGTTTAGTGCGGTGTATACTGTGATGATGCTTTGTGTAAATGGGTTGGCCAAAATTCATATTGAGGCCTCAGGGAGTAAAGAAGTTATGAAAGAATTTGCTGGGATTTCCGGACCATTGTTCTCTATTCAAAGTAGCACGCTGTATTTAATGGTAGGGAGTTTTCTTCTTTCGTACGCATTAACATTCGCAGGTATGAAGTTAGGAAAAAAATAAGGGGGAGAGCCATTTGAAGTTTTGTGGGAAATGTAATAAACAAGTTGCGGATCATTTGAACTTTTGTTCCGAGTGTGGAAGTAAGGTAGATGTAATTGCTGATCAGGCAGCTTCTTCTCGTTCAGAAGTACAACGAGAAATAAAGCCAGTGAAAAGTAAGAAAAATATAATGTTACTTATAGGCTTTGTTGTTATCTTTGCTATATTGTTTGGTGCGTATAAATTTGGGGCAAGTAAGTTTTCAAAAGAAAAGCAGGTCAATGCTATGATTGAAGCATTCCAAAAGAAAGATGCGAATGCAATTGATGAGTTTGTAAAAGTAGATGATCCGAGTTTGAAAGTGAAAGTTGACGATATTAAAGGATATATCCGTTATTTAAAAGAAAATCCTTCTTATAATAAAGAACTGCTATCTTATTTACAAAGAGAGACAGTAGATCAAAAACTAGCAAGTGATAAAGCATCATTTAAAGATGGTCAAATTATAGAAGACGGGAAAGAATGGTTCTTATATCCGAAATATAAATTTAATATGAAATCTTATTATATGAATGTAAGCACAACTGCGAAAAGCGCTGAAATATATGTGAATGATAAGAAAGAGACAGAGTTATCGAGTGATAAAACTTCAAAAGAAGTTGGTCCATATTTCCCTGGTTCTTACGTTGTAAAGGCAAAAGCGAAGACGGAACTAACTGAGTTAGAAACAGAAAAAGAAGTGGACTTGGCAGATGAAAAAGAGGCGAAAGTGGATGTGACATTATCATTAGAAGGAAAGTATGTAACCATTTCTTCTGATGAAAATGATGCAACTGTATTTGTGAATGGAAAAAAACGTGGAAAATTAAGCTATGGAAGTTATAAGCTTGGTCCTGTATCCACAGATGAAACAGTAGAAGTACATTTAGAGAAAACTACTGATTTTGGTGTGATGAAATCTGAAAGTGTTAAAATCGGAGACCAGAGCACGTATTACTTAAAATTCCCGAAAGAAACATCAAGTTCGGCTGTCGGCGACTTTGTACGAAATCATCTTTATGATAATGTGCGTGCGATTTCATTAAATGATTTTAGCCTAATTGAAAATAATTATGATAAGAGCGGGAAATCGTACAAGGAAGACCGTGATTATATACAGTATTTACACAAAAAAGGAATTACAGAAGATTTATTAACAATGGAAATTCGTAATGTAGAGCGTCAAAGTGCTACGAAATATAAAGTAACGACATATGAAGAGTATCATATTCGTTACGGTGATGGCTCTGTGAAGTTCAAAAGCTTTAATAATGATCATATCGTTACTGTGAATGGAAATGGAAAGATATTGTACCATTCTCTTGGAGCGAATAATACGCTTAAGTCAGAGGAAGTATCTGGTCCAACTCGTTAATATGAGAGAGGTTGTTCAATATTTGAACAGCCTCTTTTATTTTGTGGCTAACTCAATATTTCGTGTCAAACCGTGGATATTTTTTTTACAATTATGAGCGCGTCTCTTTTAATATTGCTTGTACATATGGATCACGTAATATTTGTTCAATCATTGGTAACATATTTTGTTCAAATGGAATATCGATAGGGAACGGTTTTTGTGAGCCGGGTTTGATTCCATATTGGACAAATTTGTAATGTGTATTTTCTTCAGACTTGAGCACAATTAATTTATAGCGATTGTCGTCGCCAGCGAGTGAAAAATCAATAGAAGTAGCGTCATATGTTACTTCATCTTTATATATATACGGTTTTGGTGTACCGATCCAGTCTACTTTTGCTTGTACATTCATGAGTATAGCCTCCTTATAACTATTATAAAAAAATAAAAGCCAGCTCTCAACAAAGAGAACTGGCCTTAGCAGTCATTGGTTATTTTAAAATTTTCACTTTAACAGTTTTGCGGCCCCATTTTTGAGCAGCACTATCTGATCCAAGTAGGATGTCGATACGGTTACCTTTAATTGCACCGCCAGTATCTCCAGCGATAGCTTCTCCGTAACCTTCTACCCATACTTTAGATCCTAATGGGATTACTTTCGGGTCAACAGCGATCATTTTCATGTTTGGGTTCGCTGTTAAGTCATGACCCATTGCAGTTAATACACGGCCGCCATATGTGCCACCGTTTTCGCTCGGATGAGCTGTATATGCTGTAGCTACAACTGTTAACTCACGACCACCAGAAGGTGTGCTAGTTTCAGCAGCCTTTACAGCAGGCTTAGCAGCTTGTTTTGCAGGTGCTTGAGCTGGTGCTTGCGCTTTAGCAGGAGCAGGTTGTTCTTGTTTCTCAATAACAGGTGCTGTACCTGTTAAGAAAGGAACGTGAACATAAGCTGTTTTTCCGTTATATTCGAATTGTAACCACTCATTTTGTACTTGGTTCGTTGTTTCAATCATATCATCTTTCTTAAGCGTCCCAAGAATTTCTGAGTTTGTGTTCGCTTCAGCACGTACGTTTAATACGTTAGCTGTTACGTAGTAGATGCTTTTAGTGAACTCTGCACTTACGAATGCGTCTTTACCATCTAAAGTGATTTTTGACCATCCGTTCTCTGTATTTTGAACATCTATTTTATTACCGTTTAGTAATTTACCGACAACTTTTGATTCAGTAGTAGGGTTTTCGCGTACATTTAGTACGTCTGTTGTTACAACAGTTTCTGCATTAGCAGATGATGTGAAAATCCCAAGACCAAAAACTGCTGCTGTTGCTATTCCAATTAATTTTTTCATGATAGCCTCCATTGCGTTTGTTTTCGTGTCCTCATTATAGCAACAGATTTTTTCGGATTTCGGGAAAACACACAATTACAAACCATTCGTAATAAGTCGTTAACATGCTGTAATATAACAAAAAATATAGGAAAGCGTTTTTCATTCTATATAATTAGTAGGTTTCTACTTATATTCAAAATATTTAATACAACGTATTGTTTTCGGTGTAAATAAAAATATTACAGGAGTGTTACATAATGTTTACTAAACGATTACATTCCTTGAGTATTTTACCGTTTTATGGGTAATATAGTTATATAAACATAAACATTTCGTTTGTGAAACTATAAACACGTGCTATATACTAGCAAAAAAACCGCATAATTGTTACAAAGAGAAAGGGTTGCAAGGAAGAAAAATGCCCTTTTTTACATCTGTAACACATCCTTTTTTGGGAAAATACATTCCCATCCGCATTTTTCTCGCACAATTTGACAGCAGTATTTCGATCTTATAGCTCTTGCAGAGTGAAAAGATTATACGGAAGGTAAGGCTGTCCATCAGAATTCTAGTTGGTGAAGGTGAAAGTAAAAAAATCACCGCAAAATTATAGTTTTCTATCCGATTTTACATATCGGAATTAATGTTATTTATAAAAGTAAAACCTACGAAGGGGGATTTGATGAGGAAACTGACAAAAACATTCATCGTTTCATTAACATTATGTATTGCATTTACAATTTGGGGGATTATTCCCGAATCTATTATCGGAAAAGGTAGCTTAGGAAATGTAACAACCGCAATTCAAACTGCATTAGTTAGTAAGTTTGGATGGTTTTATATTATTTCTGTTTCTATTATTTTAGGTGTGTCTATCTTTTTAATTGTTTCGAAATACGGTTCTATTCGTTTAGGTAAAGATGATGACGAGCCTGATTATAGTTATATGACATGGTTTGCTATGTTATTTAGTGCTGGTATGGGTATCGGCTTAGTCTTCTGGGGCGTTGCCGAACCATTAAACCATTTATACGCGCCTCCGTTTGGAGAAGGTGCAACTGAGGAAAGTGCGCGTCTTGCTCTGCGTTTTTCATTTTTCCATTGGGGATTACATCCGTGGGGACTATATGCATTTGTAGCGCTTTGTATTGCTTACTTTACTTTTAGAAAAGGAAAAGCAAGTACAATTAGTGCGACAGTAGGGCCGTTATTTAAAGGCGGGGACCATGGACGTATTGCTCATTTATTTGATGTGTTAGCTGTTTTCGCGACTGTGTTTGGTGTGGCAACATCATTAGGTCTTGGCGCAAAACAAATTGCCGGTGGTGTTAGTTATTTAACATCTATCCCGAACTCATTAACGACGCAGTTAGTCATTATTGCAATCGTAACAGTGTTATTTATGTTATCTGCTCAAACAGGTCTTGATAAAGGAATTAAATATTTAAGTAATACAAACATTATTTTTGCGTTTGCACTTATGATTATTGTATTGTTTGCAGGTCCAACAAACTTTATTATGAATTACTTCACTTCGACAATCGGTTCTTATATTCAGGAATTGCCAAGTATGAGTTTCCGATTAAGTCCATTAGATGAAGGCGGAAATCAATGGATTCAATCATGGACAATTTTCTATTGGGCATGGTGGATTGCATGGTCACCATTCGTAGGTACATTTATTGCTCGTGTTTCACGAGGGCGTACCATTCGTGAATTTGTTATCGGTGTGTTACTCGTACCGACAATAATTGGTGCTCTTTGGTTCTCAGTCTTCGGCGGGACTGGTATTCATATGGAACTGTTCGGTGATGCACATATCTTTGAAAAAATTAAAGAGATGGGAACAGAAGTAGGATTATTCGCCATGTTTGATCAGATGGGAAGCTTTGGATCAGCGTTATCTGTTCTAGCTATTCTTCTTATTTCTACATTCTTTATTACATCTGCAGATTCAGCGACATTCGTTTTAGGGATGTTAACGACACATGGTAGTTTAAATCCACCAAATCGCATTAAAATGATCTGGGGTATCGTTTTAGCTGCTCTAGCTTCTATCTTATTATATGTAGGTGGATTAGAAGCCTTACAAACGGCAGCTATCATTGCAGCATTCCCATTCGTCTTCGTTATTTTCTTTATGATGGCAGCATTATTTAAAGAGTTACAAACAGAAGGGCGTATGAAGCGTCATAAATAATAGAAGGAAAAAGAGTTGATTATGTATCAGCTCTTTTTTTATATAGAAGGAACTTGAACTGCAAGTAAGGGAAATAAAATACTTTACTATATTAGTAGTATGCCTTTTATATGAATGAAAATCGATATATTTCGACAATGTTCGATGTTTTGCAAATTCTATTCGTATTTTTGACAAAAAATTGTCGGAAATGTGTTGTCACGTTTATATATATGTGCTATATTATTTCCTGTAAGCGATTTCAAATAGTTTTAAAGCGCATTCAAGGGGGACATCTAGAATAATGAAACGTTACGAAAGAAAGTGGAAGCATATTTGTTTGAAACGTGTGGCACATCGTAGTGTCCAAGAAAGCACGGAACCTAAGACTGAAACGCGCAAAGAGCAGCAAGAGAAGCAATTGGTTCTACAAAAATAGCAATCACTTTTTCGTATATAAATGAAGGTCGATCGTTCGTTGGGGGATGGACGTGAAATTACTTTCAGCTAAGGGGTATTGTCTGATATATAATTTATACGGCAATAAATAAGCACAGAGCATACGGCGCTCTGTGCTTATTTTTATTATTTATCTTTTTTGAATCGAACAGTTTTATCCCAGCCAATGACTTGTTTCTTGCTTTTTGCACGTAAGTATAAAATTAAGCTACGAATGAATAAGTACGTAAAGAGCTGTGCGTACGTAAAGTACATGATAACACTAATAAAAATATTAGTTGGTGTAAAGGTTCGTTCCACACTTTGGGCACTAAATAATTGAGAAACATATGTAACATATGCGACATACCACATAAATAGTAGTGGAATGCTATATTGAATTTGGAATATCCCGAGTAACCCAATTACAAACCAAACGTTCGAAATGATTAAGAATAACCAAAATACAACATACACTAAAACTTGTTGTAAAGAATGGACGAGCAGTTTTCCTTTAAAGAAACTTAATGAAGAAAACATTTTTTCTAAAATGTACAAGTTCCCTTGAAGCCAACGTGTACGCTGCTTAATAAGGATTTTTAAATGCTCAGGTTCTTGTTCCCATGTAATTGACTCTGGAACGATTGGCAGGAGATAACCTTTTTGTGTAATTCGTAATGTTAATTCAGCATCTTCAGCAATTGCATAAGGGTCATAGCCGCCAAGCTCTTCTAATGCAGCGCGACGAAGAAGCATGTTTGTTCCTGTTAGTGAACCTGTTTGGAATAGTAACCAGCGTCCGGATTGCATAAGGAGCTGGAAGATTTGAAATTCTAACGAAATCATTCGTGTTAGCCAGTTTCTTTTTTCATTTACAGTACGAACATGCCCAACAGCTCCAACAGCATCCTCGGTTGTTTCAGCGTGTTCTACAAGCATTCGCAGTGCATGTGGTTCAGGCTGGTTATCTGCATCATAAACACAGAAGTATTCACCATCTGAAATACTAAGGCCATAGTTTAATACACGTGATTTTCCTTTTGGTTCACCAGGTGGAACACGAATGTGACGAATATGAGCATAAGCTTTGTCAAAATCGTCACCAATTTCAGGTGTCTCATCTTGCGAGTTATCGTTTAATAAATAAACAGTTAGTTTGCCTGGATATTCAATCTTTGCCATCGCCTCTAAAGTATCCTTAATCACGACGCCTTCATTGTGAGCTGGTATTAAAATATCGACGCTTGGGTAATGTTCTAGCGTACGATCTTTTTGTTTCCTACTTCGGTGAACTAAACCTGCGAGTGTTAAGAAAGAATAGTAAACGAGTAAGCCAGAGAATAGAAAGGCTGTAAAAATAAGTACATACTTAATTGAAAATGTGATGCTGATCCAAAAAACGAGTACGCAAAATAGAAGGAATAAAAGAAGTATAACGAGTGTCATCATAATAACTTCGGTCCTTTTGTAGCGATTTGTTCTCGTTTAATCTTGATGTCTTGAATAGCCTCATCTGCAAGCCATTTTTCCATTTTAGGCTGTAGACGGTTCATTACAATATCGGCACCCGCTTCATTTGTATTTTGTAATAAAGTGACTAATGTGTTGTTATCATACTCAGCAACAAGGTCAAAGTCAGCTCTTACCGTTTCAACTAATAAGGAAGCTACACGGTCCATAACACTTTCCTTTGTATATTTACTAAAGGAAGTGAAATCAAAATAAATCATAACGCCTGTTTCATTACGACGATTCATTGCATTGATTAATAATGCTTGTCGTCTCTCGAATTCTTGTCTTGTTAATAATTTCGATTCTCCGATGTATTGTTCTAACGTTCTCACACGTTCGGTTAATTCTTTATTTTCATGAATAACCTTCTTTAATAGATGAGTGGAGATATATACAATGAAGAAATTTGCTGCCATTAGGAAGTGAGTAATAATGTATTCCCATTGTTCTGATGTACTCCATAAGTAAAGCCATGCTTGGTAGAATAGGTAGAATACCGAAATAATGGTTCCTAATATGAAGAAAACAAATGCAGTTTTATCAGGCAAAAATAGAAATAGTACATTAACAATTACATATATAATTGTAAAAATGAGAGCATGCTCATATTGCGTTACATGTACAGTTGTAAAATAAAATAAAATTTGTAAAATCCACATAGAGAGGACTTTATAGAAGTTATCTTTCACAAAACTTTCCTCCTTAAAGATAATTCATACAAGGATACTTGTAGTATGCGCAATTATTAAGAAATAGACCGGATGACTATATTCTTTTTGAGAGAGCAACAATAAGTAGTATCCCTCTTTTGTAAGAAAAAATAAACAGACTTGATAATTATTGTATCATAATGTTTTTATATTTCGGCATAAAGTATTTAATATATACTAAGAAAATAAAAAGTCCCCTCTTTAGAAAGAGGGGACTTGCTTTATTTTATAGGAACATCATACCTGCAACTGCTGCGTTTAAGAAGTTAGCTAGTGTACCAGCGATAACTGCTTTAATCCCTAATTGTGCAATTTGTTTACGGCGAGTAGGAGCTAATGTTCCTGTTACACCTAATTGAATTGCGATAGAAGAGAAGTTTGCGAATCCACAGATTGCGAATGTTAAAATTAGATTTGTTTTTGCAGAGAACTCTGCCATATGTGGTCCTAAGTTTGCGTATGCAACGAATTCGTTGATTGCAAGTTTTTGACCGATAAAGCTTGCTGCTTGTACGGCTTCACCAGGAGAAACCCCGATTAAAATTGCAAATGGTGATAGTAAGTAACCGAAGATTAAATCAAGGCTAAGTTTAATATCGAACCAAGAGCCAATCCATCCTAATAGGCCATTTAATAAAGCGATTAATGCGATGAAAGCCATTAACATTGCTGCTACGTTAATAACAAGTTGCATACCTTCTGATGCACCACGTGCTGCTGCATCAATAACGTTTGCATCTTCACGCTCTGTAGAAAGTTCAACGTTATTATCTACTTTTTCTGTTTCTGGCATAATTAGTTTCGCAATTAATAGACTTGATGGAGCTGCCATAATTGCTGCTGCTAATAAGTGTTCTAACGGAATACCCATTGCTGCATAGCCGACAAGAACTGATCCAGCAACAGCTGTCATACCGCTTACCATAATAGCGAAGAATTCACTATTTGTTAAACGTGCTAAGTAAGGTTTGATTAAGATTGGAGCTTCAGTTTGTCCTAAAAATACAGTTGTTACTGAGTTTAAACTTTCTGCTTTAGAAGTTCCAAGAAGTTTACTTAATGCGCCACCAACGATACTAACAAATTTCTGCATAATACCGAAATGATATAAGATTGCTACTAATGAACTAATAAATACGATTGGAAGTAGTGCTTGAATAACGAATACAAATCCCCAAGGTCCTTTTGCGTTGACTAAATCCCCAGCAACGAACTTAATTCCCTCGTAAGAAAAATTAATTAATCCTTGAACGCCATCTGCAGCGTGTTTTAAACCTGCTTTTCCGGCATCCCAGCGTAATACGATAAATGAAAATGACATTTGTAATGCTAGCGCGATTAAAATTGTGCGCCAATTAATAGCTTTGCGGTTGGAAGATAGTAAGAAAGCGATTGCTAATACTCCAATCACGCCGCCAATTCCCCATAAAAGATTCATGCAGTGTATGCTCCTTCCTCATAGTAAAAAAATGTATAAAACAGTTGTCTATACTTCTGCAAATATAACATCTTAAGTAACTTATCATAATGGACATCAGAGGTCAAACGTCTAACGAAAAGTTTAAATAAAAAGAAAATTCTTCAAAAAAACACATATGAAATGATTAGACATGAAATAGGTTATGTTTTTTATGTAAAAATATACATTATGATAACGTTATGGATCATTATTGTAGAATATAGTGTATGAAATAGGAAAATAGATACATTATTTTTTAAAGGAAATAGGTTATACACATTAAAAAGAGCCTTCTAGTAATCTAGAAGGCTCTAAAAATATAACTTAAGGTGCTTTCGTATAACCTAAGAAGTGCTTACTCCAATAAGAGTTGCTTAATGAAGCGATTGCTACACCTTTATCTCCAGCTTGGATAAATGATCCACCCCCAAGGTAAATACCCATATGAGAAGGACCTGATTTATAAGTGTTTTGGAAATAAATTAAGTCACCTGGTTGTGGATTTGAAGTTTGTGGTAGGCTACCCCAATATCCTGCAACACTTTGACGGCTAATGTTATGACCAAATTTCTTAAATACGTGGTAGATGTAACCACTGCAGTCAACACCAGTAGCAGAAGTTCCGCCCCAAACGTAAGGTACACCTTGCATTGATTTTGCATATGCAAGTACGGAAGAACTGTCACCGCTATTATTGCTTGTATTGTTATTGTTGTTGTTGTTGTTGTTGTTGTTGTTGTTTTGATTGTTATTTTGGTTGTTGTTAGGTTTATTATCTACTGCGCCACCAACTGGTGTTTTAGAAAGGTAACGTGTGCCGATATAACCAGTTTGGCCGTTGTAGTTAATTTTGCTCCATCCAGAGTTTTCAGAGATTACTTGAACCTTCTGTCCTTGTGGAAGTGCGCCTATGATTCTATAATTTGTACCTTCACCACTACGTACATTTAAGGCAGAAGCATTAATGTAGTAGTCACCAATTGCACCTTGATTAGGTTGTTCAGGTTGTTTTGGTTGCTCAGGAGTAGTAGTGCCACCTTTAACGAATTTCATGAATTCGCTACTAACGTAGCCTGTTTTTCCTTGATAGTTAACTTTAAACCAGCTACCTTCAGAGCCAATTACGTTTAATGTCGTACCATTTAATACGCCACCAATTACGCTATGGTAAGTAGCAGGGCCTGTACGTACGCGTAGAGATGTTGCGTTAACAACGTAAGTACCGCCAGTTTGGACAGTTACATTATTATTTTGTTCTTGTTTGTTATCTTGGTTGTTTCCTTGTGTAACGTTATCACTAGAACCGCCTTTTGTTACGTAGTCTTTACTTACGTAAGCTGTTTGGCCTGCATAATTGATTTTGAACCAATCTTGAACTTCACCAACAACTTGTACGACTTGTCCTTTTGTAACAGAACCTACAGTTGTGTGAGAAGTGCTAGGACCTGTACGAACACGAAGGGAAGATACATTTACTGTATAGTTTCCGCTTGTTGGTTTTACAGATTCTTGGTTGTTATTATTCGTATTGTTGTTTGAAGAACCTGCATTAGAAGAAACACCAGATACGAATTCGCCACTTACATAGCCAACTTGTCCATTATGATTGATTTTTACCCAACCATTTTCTTGACCAATTACGTTTAATGTTTGTCCTTCATATACACGTCCTGAAACAGAACTAGAAGTGTTAGGAGCGGTACGTACACGTAATACATCAGCAGTAACTTTATTTTTTCCACCTGTTGTACTTACATTTGAATTGCTCGCACCATTTTTTGATACAAATTCGCCACTAACAAAGCCAGTTTGGCCATTCATGTTAATTTTGTACCAACCATTTTCTTCGCCAATCACGTTTAGTGATTGACCGTTATAAACGCGCGAGATGATGTCGTGAGAAGTACTTGATCCTGCACGAACATGTAATACGCTAGCGTTTACCGTATAAGATGAGCTGTTTGATGCAGAAGCTTGGACAGTTGTAGCAGCTTTTTGTGTATTTTGTTCAGGGGCAGCTTGAACACTATCAAGTGTAGGTGCTGCTCCTCCTGCTACAGACACTGCCGCAAGACCGGCAAGGTATTTTTTCATAATTTGTCGATTCCTTTCTGTCTGTAATGTAGTGAAGAAATATTTACCAACTGTTAAAAATTCTAAAGAGCATGTCGATTACTGTCAAGACTTATGCGGGAATCTGAATATGACAAAAAGATTACAAGAAAAAATCAAGGTATAAATCTATACCTTGATTTCCATTTAAATACATATATTGAATGTAGAAAGGATAGAAATTATTCGTGTTTAAGAAGATGACATATTGGATTGTAACAAACTCTGAGAAAATGATCGTTGCAGCATTTTCGTGATAGGGCCAACTTGACCATCTCGGATTGCGGTTCCATCAAGATGAGTCATCGGCAAAATTTCAATCGTCGTTCCTGTAAAAAAGCATTCATCCGCTTGATAAACATCACGAACGCTGAAAAGCTCCTCTTGTACTGGAATACGAAGGGTTTTCGCTAAAGAAAGAACATATTGACGAATAATGCCATTTAAAATAAGGTGATTAGCTGGATGTGTGTAAAGATTTCCGTTTTTAATGAGAAAGAAGTTAGAGTGGCTGCCCTCAGTTACAGTACCATTTCGTACGAAAAGGGCCTCTTTACAACCTTTTCGTTCCGCTTTCGTAGTAGCTAATATATTCGGTAATAAGTTTAATGATTTAATATCACAGCGTAGCCAGCGCGTATCCGGTTCTGATATAGCACGTACACCATATTCAATCCATAACGCTGGTCTTTCTTTCTTTGTAATATAGGCATAGATTGTTGGAGGGACGTCATATGAGAACGTATGGGTACGAGCTTGTACACCACGAGATACTTGCAAATAAATCGTTCCATCTTCGTGGAAATTATTATTTTCGATTAGTTTATAAAGTAGGGTAATCAGTTCCGCTTTTGAGAAAGGGAGTGTTAATTCTATTTCTTCCATGGAGCGATATAATCTTGTAATATGCGGATCTAATAAGTGAAAGTTCCCTTTATATAGACGAATAACCTCGTAGACACCATCCCCAAATTGCAAGCCTCTTTCCTCAAGGTCTATGTACGTTTTTTGTTTCGTTGTATCAATAACTGCATCATTCCAAAGTACAAATCTTTCATATGCCAATTTTCGTCCCATCCTTTCGTAAGTGCATAAGTAAAGTGAAGCTTTCATTCATTTGGAATAAAAATCACTACAGTAATTTTTATGTGAGTAATTCTTTACATATGACGTATATGTATTTGTAAATGGTAGAGAAGTGGTAGTGATTTACAGCATTTCGTATATACAAATTCGAAAATAAGAAATAAGAATCCTGCTTTTAAATAAAAAAAAGCAACATTCTTATGGAATGCTGCACAAGGAGGGTAGCTATCTTTCATAGGGACATCGTCTTATTGAATGTTTTGTGTATGGAAACAAAACATATTGAAAGACAATTATAAGAAAGTAGAAATAAACGATTCACATATTTCTTTAAGGGATCTTATTACAGATGAGAGATAAGAAATATATAGAACCTCGTTTACATATTTTATTATAGAGATACTTCATTAATTTTATATGAATATTTGGTAAAGGTTATGTAATGTTAAAGTTAATGAATATAAGTAATTGTATGGAGGAATATAAAAAAAGAGGCTGAGATTACTCAGCGCTCTTCTTTTCTTCTTTAATAGCTGTCTTTACTTCACCAGTTTTGATCTTGTTGCTTTCAGAGAAGCGAAGTAAGTCACCCTCAATGATTTTGTCAGACATGCTCAATTCATTTTGGGCACGATCAATAAGTGGTTGAGATTCTTCTTTTGGTAGTTGTACAACTTCGCCAGTAGCACGGTCGTAGAATGTACTGTTCGTGTACATGTACTTATCTGTAACGAAGCTACCATCACGAAGAACAACGAACCCTTTATTGTCAGGTGAGAATACGTCATGACCGAATCGAACGTCATTCGTAGAGTCTACACCAAGTAAGTTTAGAATAGTTGGTTTAATGTCAATTTCACCAGTTGGTTTTGAAATTGTTTTACCTTCTTTTTGACCTGGAACGTGAATAAACATCGGTGTTTTTTGTAAGTTCATATGGTCAAATGCAGTAATTTCTTCTTTTCCTAAGAACTGTGCCATTGCACGGTTATGGTTTTCAGAAATACCGTAGTGGTCACCGTAGAATACGATAACTGAGTTGTCGTAAATACCTTCTGCTTTTAGACGTTCAATAAAGTGTTTCATTGCTTCGTCTAAGTAGCGAGCTGTTACCATGTAACGGTCAAATACGCCATCACCAGAATTGTATTCGTCAATTAATTTTGTATTGTCATCATAAGTGAATGGGTAATGGTTTGTTAAAGTAAGGAAGCGAGTATAGAACGGTTGCTTCACTTGTTTTAACATATCGATAGATTGATCAAAGTACTCGATATCTTTTAATCCCCAGTTTAATTTCGTTTCTGGCGTAATCTTATAGTCAAGCTCGTTGTAGTAACGATCATAACCAAGTGCCGGATACATAATGTTACGGTTCCAGAATGTTGCGTTGTTTGCGTGGAATACTGCAGTGTAGTATCCTTGCTGACGTAAAATTTCTGGAGTTGCTGTGTATTCGTTGTTACCGTGTGTGAAGAATACAGCACCACGGTCTAGTGGATACATGGAAGTATCTACTAAGAATTCAGCATCAGATGTTTTTCCTTGCCCAGTTTGATGGAAGAAGTTATCAAAGTAATAACTTTCTTTCGTAAATTGGTTTAAGAATGGTGTAACTTCTTGTCCGTTAACTGTTGCACCAATTAAGAATGTTTGTAATGACTCAAGAGAGACAACAATTACGTTCTTCCCTTTTGCAGTACCAAACATATTTGGATCTGGTTTGCTTTGCGTTGTTTTTACGTAGTTCTCTGTTTCCTGTAACTTACTGCCGTCAGCAAATGCTTTTTGTGAACTTGATTTTGCTTGTAAGCCAAGATCATACACTTGGTGTACATATAAACCTAAGTTTTTAACAAGCATAACGCGGTCGAATGAACGTGTTAATAGTTCTGGACGCTCAGCTTCTGCCAATCCTAAGTTTGCGAAGAAAATAGCAATTGTTGACACGAAGTATAGGGAACGCATTGGGCGTGCTACACGTTCTGTCGGTGCAAAATTCTTCATCTTCTTCAATAAAATGAAGAATACGATAATATCAGCAAATGCAAGGATAATTTTGTAGTTAAACAATTCTTTTACACTAGAACCTAAACTTCCGAAGTTAGATGTTTGTCCTAGTACTGGTAAAGTAACGAAGTCATTGTAGAATCCGTAGAACATTACGTTACCAACAAGAACGATTGTTAAGACAAAATTAATTCCAAGTGCTATATAATTACGTTTTTTCCCTTTTGCAAATAATGCAAGACCAACAAGCAGTAATGATGCTGCTAATGGGCTCAGGAATAAAATGAATTCTTGCATGAAAGATTCAAGTTTTAAATCAAAGCTTGTGCGTGTAATAAGATATGTCTTCAACCATAAGGCTAAAGCTACGAATGCAGTGAAACGCACATTTTGAAATTGTGATTTCAAGGTTTCTTTCATTCATTTCCACCCTTTCTCTATCAGGCTTGGTCGATTTTGGAGCGAAAAATGCTAAAATAAAAAATACATAGTTTTCTTGGCCATAATTAGAGGTTCTATATTCACCCATATACGACTATAACTATGCATACCCTTTTAGTTTCTTGTGTTACTCATAAGCATAACGTCATTTCTGTATTATACAACAAAATTCATTTCTGAGAAACACTATAACATTTTACATTTTTTGTATGAGATTTGTCACTACCAGAGAAAACTTTAACATTCGTTTATATGTCCGTCAACTAGAAAATATAACAAAGGTAGAGCAGAATGTTAAGTGAAAGTGAAAAATTTCTTGTTGAGAAATAAGAAATGACAATGGGTAAGTGGTTATCTAGAAACCTATTATATGAAGGGAAGTATGTAAAAATTAACGAACACTTGTTCTTTTTGAGTTTGTTTGTTACAATGAAAGTTCATTGATAGATTATGTGTAATTTTGATGAACTTTTACTGAAAACATATTGTAGCTTATTTCTTTTAAAAAATAGGGAGGCCTTTACATGGAGCAAAAATTTTCAGTTGAAGCATTTTGGAAGAAAGTAAAACATGTCGCAAAGCAGGCAGGGCAGTCAGTTATTTATGCAAGTTTACTGTTGTTTTACGTTTTGCAGAAACCAGATGTTCCAAAACGAGTGAAAATTATTGTAATTGGAGCACTTGCTTATTTTATTGCACCGATTGATGCGATTCCAGATTTCGTTGCTGGAATTGGTTATACGGATGATTTAGGGGCGTTAATGGCTGCATTATTACAAGCGTCGCTATACGTCGATGATGCTGTAAAAGATAAGGCGCGAGTGAAGTTGGCAGAATGGTTTGGTTCGGATATAGACACATCCTTTATCGATCAGAAATTAGATCAATAGGTAAGAACTGTCACATGGTGACAGGGCGAACGTAAGCGAGGAAGTGCATTATGCCATCAGGAAGAACGCATACGAAAATAAACTTAATATCCCTTCCGGTTGTTTTGTTTATGCTCTTTTCGTATGGACTAACAAATTTTGATTTTTTATTAACTTTTGCAATTGGCTTTTTAGTAGGTACTACATTTTTAACACCGGATTTAGATACGTATAGTAATGCGTATAATAAATGGGGATTCCTGCGTATATTTTGGTATCCGTATAAGAAGGTGATGCCGCATCGCTCCTTCTTTACACACACAATTATACTTGGTGATGTGATTCGTATTGCATACATGTTAATTGTGTTTTCTCCGTTTTTATTCCTATTAAATGTAATCGCGCTTGACGGGAATTTAATAGAAATGGCGAAGGAACATGAGGTTGAAATTGTAACGTTCGTAATGGGAATTGTTGTGGCAAGCACGCTTCACATTATAGCGGATAAAGTGAATACGCGTCGTAAGAAAATGATGAGAAAAAAGAAGAAACGCAGAAGATAAAAGACACTTGCAATTGCAAGTGTCTTTTTTTAATCAAACGTTTGTTTAAAATTAAGCTTTTAATACTTTAATCCCTTTTACAATGTTCCAAATAAAGTAGTATAAGCTAATGATTCCACAGATGCATAAAACGATGATTGATCCAATTCCGAATGTTACATCCGGCTGTTCAGATCCGATACCCATAATTCCTAAAACAATGGCCCCAATAAATGA
Source organism: Bacillus sp. CD3-5 (assembly GCF_006349665.1). Taxonomy (NCBI): domain Bacteria; kingdom Bacillati; phylum Bacillota; class Bacilli; order Caryophanales; family Bacillaceae; genus Bacillus; species Bacillus sp. CD3-5. Next base: position 76,571 of record NZ_VEPX01000016.1, read on the forward strand.
AGCAATCGTTGGGATAATGTGTGTCCATAGAGCACGTTTTGCATGTGGTTTCGTTTCCGCATCTCCCACAATCCACACAATAATCGGGAATAAGATAGGGGCAAATAATACACTAAAGTATGATAAAGCTGCTAATATTTTGTTTCCGTTCATATATATCACCTCATAAATAATATCCGTTGTTATACCTTTATTATGCAGGAAATGTGGCGAGCTTCCTATCGATGAACATTACAAGAACGTGACGATTTTGTAAGATTTTTTCGTTAAATAATAAAATTTTCAAAAAAATCTTTTTAAAAGGAAATTGTTATGGTACAGTATAAAAGAAAAGTTATTGAAAACGTTTTCTTAAACGTTTTTTTATTTTTAGGCTGAAAGGTATGATGACCTGATAGTCTATTGATGAGGTTATTCTATTTAAAAGGGGATTCTTTAGGGGGAGAGAACAATGAACACATGGACACAAGTTTATGATCCGTTCGGAAACATTTGGATTTCGGCAGCGGTCGCACTTATTCCGATTATCTTTTTTTTCTTAGCTTTAGCAGTTTTCCGCATGAAGGGGTATGTGGCAGGATTTATTACAGTTGTACTGACAATTTTAGTGGCGTTATTCGCTTATAAGATGCCGTTCACGATGGCGATGGCAGCGACCGGATATGGTTTCTTATACGGATTATGGCCAATTGCTTGGATTATCATTATGTCGGTATTTTTATATAAAATTTCTGTGAAAACAGGTCAATTCGATGTGATTCGTGCATCTGTATTATCCATTACGAATGACCATCGTTTACTCGTTATTTTAATCGGTTTTTCATTCGGAGCATTTTTAGAAGGAGCAGCAGGATTTGGTGCACCAGTAGCGATTACGGCAGCACTTCTTGCAGGTCTTGGGTTAAATCCTTTATATGCAGCGGGTCTTTGTTTAATTGCAAATACAGCACCAGTCGCTTTTGGAGCGATGGGAATTCCGATTACAGTTGCTGGACAAGTAACAGGTATTGATCCACATAAAATTGGACAAATGGCTGGACATCAATTACCGTTCTTATCATTATTTGTTCCGTTCTTTATCGTATTTTTAATGGACGGGTTGAAAGGAGTAAGACAAACATGGCCTGCTTTACTTGTAGCGGGTAGTTCGTTTGCCATTACGCAGTTCATTACAGCGACATTCTTAGGACCAGAACTTCCGGATATTACGTCAGCACTTGTAAGTTTAGTGAGTTTATCGCTATTCTTAAAAGTTTGGCAGCCGAAAGAAATTTATCAGTCCGGGCAAGCAAACAGTGAAGTAGCTGCGACAACGACAGCAACAGCAACATCTATGCCGAAACTAACGGTAGGAAAAGTCGTAAAAGCATGGTCTCCATTCATTATTTTAACTGTGATGGTAGTCATTTGGAGCCAAAGTTTCTTTAAAGCGTTATTTGCCCCAGGTGGCGCACTAGAGAGCCTCGTGTTTAAGTTTGAAATTCCAGGCTTACACAATTTGGTGATGAAAGCAGAACCAATTGTAAATAAACCGACGCCTTACGAGGCAATTTTGAAGTTTGATGTATTATCAGCAACAGGAACAGCAATCTTAATTGCTTGTATCATTTCTATCTTTATTTTGAAAATGAGTGCAAAAGATGCAGTAGCGACATTTAAAGAAACGTTAAATGAACTTAAAATGCCAATTCTATCGATCGGATTCGTACTAGGATTCGCATTTATTGCAAACTATTCGGGCTTGTCTTCTACATTAGCGTTAGCACTTGCAGGAACTGGCGGACTATTCCCGTTCTTCTCACCATTCCTGGGCTGGATTGGGGTATTCTTAACAGGGTCTGATACGTCAGCGAATGCACTGTTCTCGAATTTACAAGCGATTACAGCGCAGCAAGTTGGTGTATCTGAAGTACTTCTCGTTGCAGCAAATACAACGGGCGGTGTAACAGGAAAAATGATTTCGCCGCAATCGATTGCAATTGCTTGTGCAGCAGTTGGACTTGCTGGAAAAGAATCAGATTTATTCCGCTTTACAGTAAAGCATAGTTTATTCTTCGTAATAATTGTGGGGATTATGACTTATGTACAGGCATATTATTTAACGTGGATGATTCCATAAAGAGCAAAAGAAATAAACTTTGCATTTTTCAGATTATCGTGTATGATGAGAAAGTATTGAAAATTAAATCAGTGATAAACTAGGGGTGCCTAACGTATGCGTAGGCTGAGAGAGAAGCGCGTGAACTTCTTAACCCTTTGGACCTGATCTGGCTCGTACCAGCGTAGGGAAGTTAACGGCTTTACATAATGATGTCTTTATGAGCCAGGTCCTTATTTTTTATGGACCTGGCTCTTTTTATTTTGGCATACGCTGGCCATATCTCGTCCTTGTCACGTACAGGGGGGCAACAAAGGTTATGAAACAGACTGTTTCAGCTGAGCAAATTGAATTGAAATCGAGTTTACCAGGAAGCAAGAAAGTGTATGTGGATGGACCACGAGAAGGTATGAAAGTGCCGATGCGTGAGATTGAACAAAGCGATACAAACGGCGTTCCAAATCCGCCAATTCGTGTATATGATACGAGTGGACCTTATACAGATCCTGCGTATAAAGTGGAGCTGGAAAAGGGGATTCCCACGCCGCGCCATTCTTGGATTCTAGAGCGCGGAGATGTAGAAGCATACGAAGGGCGCGAAGTGAAACCAGAGGATGACGGTGTGAAAGTGGCTTCGAAACATACACCTGTTTTCCCGCAAATGGATCGTAAACCGCTTAGAGCGAAGCAAGGTGCAAATGTTACGCAAATGCATTATGCACGTAATGGCATCATTACGTCTGAGATGGAATATGTTGCGATTCGTGAAGGAGTAGAGCCAGAGTTTGTTCGTAAGGAAATCGCGGAAGGGCGCGCTATTTTACCAGCGAATATTAACCATCCTGAAGCAGAACCGATGATTATTGGACGTAATTTCCATGTGAAGGTTAATGCGAATATCGGAAACTCTGCTGTATCTTCTTCTATTGCAGAAGAAGTAGAGAAGATGACGTGGGCTACTCGCTGGGGTGCGGATACGATTATGGATTTATCTACAGGTAAAAATATTCATACGACGCGCGAGTGGATTATTCGTAATGCGCCTGTACCAGTCGGAACTGTACCGATTTATCAAGCACTGGAAAAAGTAAACGGAATTGCAGAAGATTTAACGTGGGAAGTGTATCGTGATACGTTAATTGAGCAAGCGGAGCAAGGCGTAGATTACTTTACGATTCACGCTGGTGTATTACTTCGTTATATTCCAATTACGGCGAAACGTACGACAGGTATCGTTTCACGCGGTGGTTCGATTATGGCACAGTGGTGTTTATTCCATCATAAAGAAAATTTCCTATACACTCATTTTGAAGAGATTTGTGAAATTATGAAGCAGTACGATGTTTCGTTCTCTCTTGGAGATGGATTACGTCCAGGTTCGATTGCAGATGCAAATGACGAAGCGCAGTTCTCTGAGCTTGAAACACTTGGTGAATTAACGAAGATTGCTTGGAAACATGATGTGCAAGTTATGATTGAAGGGCCTGGGCATGTACCGATGCATTTAATTAAAGAAAATATGGAGAAAGAGCTTGATATTTGCCAGGGCGCACCATTCTATACACTTGGGCCTTTAACGACAGATATTGCACCAGGTTATGACCATATTACATCGGCAATTGGAGCTGCGATGATTGGCTGGTTTGGAACAGCGATGCTTTGTTATGTAACGCCGAAAGAACATTTAGGTTTACCGAATAAAGATGATGTACGCGAAGGTGTTATTACGTACAAAATCGCTGCGCATGCAGCTGATCTGGCGAAAGGGCATAAAACGGCTCATCAGCGTGATGATGCACTTTCAAAAGCTCGTTTTGAATTCCGTTGGCGCGATCAATTTAATTTATCTTTAGATCCTGAACGCGCGATGGAGTATCACGATGAAACGTTGCCAGCAGAAGGTGCGAAAACGGCTCATTTCTGTTCCATGTGTGGACCGAAGTTTTGTAGTATGAGAATTTCACATGATATTCGGGAATATGCAAAAGAAAATGATTTAGAAACGACAGAAGCAATTGAAAAAGGAATGAAAGAAAAAGCGAAAGAATTTAAAGAAACAGGTAGTCATTTATATCAATAACACGTTACACCTCTTTACTTGATTGATCACACTGTAGTACCTAATTTAAATATAGAAGAAGCCCGCTTTGCTAAGACGGTAGCAAAGCGGGCTTCTGTTGTTTATCCCGCTATTTGTCGGGCAGTAAGACCCCCACCTCAAAATTCAGCGGAAGCAAAGAAGTTAGGTGGGGGGCAACTGCCCGTAAAAGCCCGATTGGTTAGGGCTAATAATCAGTGGGGGATGAACAAAACCCCCACTGATTAAAGTTTCACTTTATAAGGCGAAGAAGAGATGTACCCAGTAGAATAAGAGGAATAATGTAACGACTGTTGTGAGTGGAATAACGATAAGGGATACACTTAAATAGTCTTTCCATTTTACTTTAATTTTGTTTTGTTTCAGGATATACATCCAAATGAGAGAAGCTAGCGTACCGATTGGTAATAATAGTGAACCGATGTCACTACCGATGATATTTGCGAGATAGATAGTTTTTAATGTGACTGGATCTAATCCCATTTCTGTTAACGTAATGGTACCAATCATAAGTGCAGGGTGATTATTGAAGACATTGGAGAGGAGAGAAACGAGTCCACCCATTGCAAAGCTAGCATAAAGCAGATGTTGACTTACAACTGGTTCAAGCCATTGGACAAGCGCTGCTGTTAACCCTGCGTTGTGGAGCCCGTAAATAATGACATACATAGAGAAAGCAAAAATCAAAATGTGCCAAGGTGTCTTTTTCAAAATGTCGACAGGGTTCGTTCGTAAGTAGTACCATCTCCAAATGAGAAGAACGAGTGAACCGAGTACGGCAACAATCTCGATTGGGATGGATAAGAAGGATGCAACGAATAGAAGACAGCGCATAAGGAAGACGAAGCCTAATACTTTTAGCATGAACCTTGTCCGTTTTTGTTTCGTATCAACTGAATTTTTTCCTTTTAACGGATGAAAGTTTTTCGTGAAGAATATTTCTTCAATATCATATGAAGAAACAGGCAATTTTTTCGGAAGTTTTTTCTTCAAAACCGTATACATAAGCCATGACATAAACAATAGTCCTAATGTTGCAGGTACAAACATCATAGCAGTATGCATATAAAGAGTCATATTCACGATATTTAATGCGATTAAGTTTACGATATTACTTACACCAATGGGTGCACTAGATGCAGTAGCGATTAAAGCACCGCTTAATAAATAAGGGATTTGTTGATGCGGTTTTAATTGAAGATTTTTTAGGAGAAGAATTAAAATTGGAGTTGTAATTAAAATACTACCGTCGTTATTAAATAAAAGAGTCATAAGGAAACATAATAATTGAATATACCAGTATAAACGGCGACCGGAACCTTTTGCTAAGTTTGCAAGTTTCGCCGCAGACCAGTGGAAGAAGCCGAAGCTTTCTAATATAACTGCCATAACGATGGTCGCTAATATCGTTATGGAGGCACCGCCAATTTTACTAATAATGTCCATGACGTCTGGTTTTGATACAAGTCCAGTAATCAGGATAATGCCAGCGCCAATTGCTGCCGGCCACGCCTCATTTAAACCACGAGGTCGCCAAAAGATAACAATCATTGTTAAGAAGAATACAATAATAGTAATCCATATTTCAATGCTCATATTTTACCTACCTTTCTACTTTTCCTTAAAGTAATGTAGCTTGTCTTAAGGTTTGTATTGGTAGTATATTCAGCAAAAAATAAGAAGAACTAGACGTATAACGGAGTGCAATGAATATGTGTTTTTCAAGTTATGGGACAAGTATCTCTCTTAGTGAAATAACTATTGTGAGAGGAGTCTAGAAATTAATGGGGCAGTAAGATAGTAAATAAAATTTATATAGGTGATTATGGATATATATCAGCGATTATTGAAATATATCGGCGCAACTCAAAATATATTAGCGATTTTTAAATTATATCGACTTATCGACAAAATATGATAAAAGGAGCCCATCCCAAAATACCTTTTGGAACAGGCCCTACAATATTATTTTTCTTTCAAAAAAGTTCGATCCTTCAAGAATAAATTCCAGAAGAAAATAAATCCTGGTAATAAAATTGCAATCCCAATTGCATATAGAATAAGCAATGCATAGAATGTTTCGACCGTTGTAAAGCTTGTAAATACAGTTACATCAGGATAAATAATATACGGTAAATGCGCAACGCCGTAAGCATAACTTGCAAATGCATATTGAGCGACGACTGCTAAAACGGCAATGCGAGGGTATCCTAGTGTGTCATACTTCTTGTTTGTCCACCAAAGAGAAGAGTATCCGATAATGAATAAAACGATAGAAACTGTAAACCATGTGAATTGCTTTATTAGCCCTTGCATAAGCCAGTGTGTTTCCGGATCCATTACAACGAGGGCAATAATCGCCGTAACGAGTGTTGCAGGACCAAGGATAATCGCGTTTCTTCTATAAATTCTATATGCATCTTCTGAACCTTGTTCTCTCGCAAAATCAGCAAGAAAGAGAGAGGAAAGAAATAGTTCCGAAGTTAGTCCGAAGAGCATATAACAATAAATAACAGGACTAGAAAGAAGTTTTCCATATAGGAGTACTTCTTTTCCTTCAGACATTGTAATATAGGCACCTTCTGTAACAGGTAAAACGGTAATTAATAGGGCTGGAATTAAGAGTCCTGTAATACCTGAAATAATACGAAGAAGGTGTTGGTACTTCGGCAGGGAATAAGCAAATACCATAAATGTACTGCGAATTGCCACGAGTACTAGAATTAACATAACGGGTACGAACATTACCGTTGCTAGGGTAAAAGCGGCTTTCGGAAAGAAGCCAAGAAAAGCGACAACGACAAAGACGAGAAATGTATTTGTTACTTCCCAAGTCGGTGATAAGTATCGGTTGGCAAGCTTGGCAGCTAGCGTTGGATGTTTTGCGTATACCATGCCCCAAAAACCTGCTCCAAAATCGATGGAACCTAATATACTGTATACGAAAATAAGAGCCCATAAGATGATGATTGCAATACTTTCCTCATGCACGAGAATCGCCTCCTTCGTGATGTAAATCATTTGTAAGCGGATGTTTCTTAAAGAATGTCCGTAGTACAAAAACTGTTAAAATACCGAGTCCAATATATAAAATGATGAATAGAATAAATAAAGGACCGACAAAATCAGCGCGTGTAGAAGCGTCGACTGTACGTTGCATACCGTAAATGGTCCATGGCTGACGACCGCTACAGCTGAAAATCCACCCAAATTCAATGCCGAGCATCATAACTGGTCCACATGCGGCAGCTCCCCAAAGAAGCCACTTCGGTAGCTCTGTTTCTTTTTTTCGGTAAACAAAGTACCAATATAAGAGGGCAATTGCTGCAACTGCAAAGGTAAAGGCAGCAGTGCCAACCATTAAATTGAACAGTGTATGCGTGTAAAATGGTGGCCATGTTTCTTGTGGAAATTCCTTTAGTCCTTTTACGACAGTGTTAGGGTCTAGTCCTACTAGTAGGCTAAGCATGTTCGGAATTTCTAGTGCATAGTTTAGTTCAAGTGTGTTAGGATCTACAACGCCGCCAATTGATAACGGTGCATGTGATGTCGTTTCAAATAAAGCTTCAGCAGATGCCAGTTTTTCAGGGGAATGCTTATGTAAAGCAATTGCCGATTCGTGTCCCGAAAGCCACATCGTAGCGCCTGTAATAAATGTCACGACGAGTCCTAACAGTAGTCCTTTTTTATGATATGCCACTTCACGTTCACTTACATTCTTCTTTAATAATTTAAATCCGGCGATAGAGGCAATGACGGCAGCTCCAGTTGCGTAGGCTGTAATCACAACGTGGAATGCGCTCGTGCCAAAACTCGGATTAAAGAAAGCTTTCCACGGATCAACGTTAAAAACTGATCCATCTGGTCCCATTGAAAAGCCCGCGGGTGTATTCATCCATGTATTTGCCGATGTAATAAGCACGGCGGATGCCGTGGCACCAATCATGACGAAGAATAGCGAGATTAATCTCATGAATGGAGGTAGTTTGTCAGCTGCATATACATAAATGGACATGAACAAAGCCTCTAAAAAGAAGGCGAAAATCTCAATTTGAAAGGGCACAGAAATAACCTGCCCAACAATTTTGGCAAAACCAGGCCAAAGCAGTGAGATTTGCACACCAACGATTGTTCCAGTTGGAATTGCTACACCAAGAAGGATGGCAAAGGCCTTTGTCCATCTTTTTGCCATAATGGCGTAGTCGGAATCTTTCTTCCAGTGATAGAGTATTTCACTTATAAAAATCATTAATGAAAGTCCCACGCCAAGTGTTGCGAAGATAATGTGGAATGCTAGTGAAGAACCGAAAAATGCTCTTGCTAATGTTACCGTATCCATATGTAAACTCCTCTTCTTTTTTGCCATTATTTTCTGATTGAATTGGAAGATTTATTCAAAAAAACTTCCAAAAATATATATGTATTTAAAAAGTGGATATGATAATATTATGTTTGAATATTATAAATAGAAAGAATTTAATGTTTAATAATGTTTTGTTTGTTTTTTAGTAAGGAATATTTTATAATCTTTTATGCGAACATAAGTTCTGTTTTCGGAGTGAAGAAGTTTATGTGAAATGGAGAGGATGTTTTATGTATCCTGAAGTCATTAAAAAGATGGCATTTTCAAAAGAGCATAGAGATTTATTATTGAAGCTGTATAATAAAGAGATTACGCGTCGGGAGTATGATCGACTCGTGGAATCGCTATATAGACCTTCTAAAGAGGCTTGTGAGTCATAGAGGAACGGGAGACAATCTAATAGATTGTCTTTTTTACATTTACGTATGTTCTGGTAAAATTAAGGATAGCCTTACTAGGGAGGTGAAAAGTTTGCGGAAACGTATATATATAGTGATTGGCGTTATTCTTTTAATCGCTTTAGGTGGAATTGTATTTTGGTCAGCTTTGCAAGGAAACCGTACGGAACATTTTATTTTAAGACATATGGTGAATGAAAATGGGACGCTTGCTACATATCGTTTAGAGGATACAAAAGCAGGTACTGGTGAAGCGAAAGGCCGTGAAGCTTTATCGGAATCAGCAGGACTATGGCTGCAATATACACTCGATAAAGACGATCAAGCGTTATTCGATGAACAAGTTAAGGTTATTCAAAATAACTTTGTACATAAGAACCAAATTGTTTTATGGAAAATCTCTGAAAAGGGAGAAATGCAGTCAGCTACAAATGCACTTATTGATGATCTTCGTATTATAGAACAGTTATATCGCGCTTATGCAATGTACAAGGAAGAGCGCTATAAAAACTTGGCAGATCAATTGAGTGATGCTGTAATTCGTTATAATAAGAAAGGTAATTATTATGTTGATTATTATGATGCAGATGCAAGGAAACAAAATGATTTTGCAACAACGTCATATATAAATCCGCATGCATTCTTCTATATGAAAAAGTATGGAAAAGTTTCTGCTCAGCAATATGAGGAAGTCGTTCAATTTTTAGCGGATTACCCAAGGCATGGATGGGCATTCCCGAAAGAGTATAAAGAGGATGGTACATTTACGTACGACAAAGAAGTGAATCTTATTGACCAATCATACGTTGCATATCATCGTAGTTTAGGTGGCCTTTCATCAGATGCTTATTTGGAATTTATAAAGAAGAAATTCCAGGAGGATGGAAAGCTATACGGTCGTTACAATTTAGAAACGGGAAAACAAACTGTGAATTATGAATCGCCAGCCGCTTATGGACTCACGATTTTGTACGTACTACAAACAGGTGATACAAAGTTTGCAAAGGAATTATATGATCATATGGCCACCTTCCGAAATGACAACGTATTTAGTAGATATTACGGTGGATATGTAACAGGCGAAAATAACAATACGCATATTTTTGATAATGTTTTGCCGCTTTTAGCTGAAATAGAATTAGAGAAGAGTGAACAATAAAAGGTGCCACCCTATGGGGATGGCATCTTTTATTGTTTGATATCATTTTAAGACCTAATATTGGAGAAGTAATCAATTACGAATTCACGGAATTTCTGAGCAGTTTTCGATAAGTAACGTTTTTTTGACCAGCTTAACCCAATCGTTCGCTCACAATTTGGTTCAATAATACGTAACTTATTTAATGCTAAAGTAGAGTTTTTTAATAAAGTTAAACTTGGGACAAAGGCGATGCCGAGGCCTTGCTTAATCAGGTCGCTAATCACGGTTGGTTCATCTACTTCAAAAGCAATATGTGGAGTGAAGCCAGCTTCTTTACAAAATTCATCTGTTAAGTGCCGAAATCCGTAACCAGTGTTCATACTAATGAACGGTTCGTCTTTTACTTCATGCAAATATACACTTTCACGTTCTGATAAACGGTGCCCTGAAGGGACGACTAAGAAAATTTCTTCTGTAATAAGTGGTTCCCAAATAATCTCTTCGCCTTCAATTGGCACAGAAGAAATGCAAAAGTCAATTTCTATATTATCTAGTTGTCGTTTCATAGAAGGAGTAGATGCGAGAAATTGTTGGAATCGAACGTTAGGATGTTCTAGTAAAAAAGAACCGAGTAGTTCTGGTAATATTCTTGGAATAGAAACGGCCAGTGTAATAGAGCTTTGTTGTAAGTCAGCTAAATCTTTAATTTCTCGTTCGCCTTCACTTAATTCATGAAAAATGCGCTCTACTCGTTTTAAAAATACTTTCCCGAAAGAGTTTAATGTAATTTGTCGACCTTGGCGGTCAAATAACGGGACGCCTAAGTCTTTTTCTAGTCTAGCGATTGTTTTGCTGAGCGAAGGCTGTGCGATATGCAATTCTTCAGCGGCTTTTGTCATATGCTCTAATCGTGCAACTGTTTGAAAGTATTTTAGTTGAAGAAGTTCCATTTTGATTCTCCTTTCTATAGACCAAAAGGAATGGATTGATAATTAAAGATGTATTATACAGTATGGAAATGGACGTGTATAGTAAATCTGTTAAACCATTCTAATGGTGTGAAATTCGGAGAAGGAGTATGTTTCATGAAAGGAATTCAACTTGTATTTAAAGATTGGAAAGCGATGTGGCACCATAAACATGGGCGTATCGCTTTAATTTTTTTGTTAATCGTTCCTTTAATTTATTCAGGGTTCTTTTTAGCTGGATATTGGGATCCATACGGAAAATTAGATAAATTACCTGTTGCGATTGTAAATTTAGATAAAGGTGCTGCAATGGATGAGAAAACAATTCATGCAGGAGACGATTTTGTAAAAAATTTAAAAGAGAATAAGGAACTGGCTTTTCATTTTGTATCAGAAAAAAATGCTGAGGAAGGGCTAAAAGAAGATAAGTACTATATGGTTGTTACGATTCCAGCCGATTTCTCTAAAAAGATAAGTACACTTATGAATGAGAAACCAGAACCAGCACAATTGCAGTACAAAGTAAATCCGGGTAAAAACTTTGTAGCAGCGCAAATTGGAACGACAGCTGTTGAAAATATGAAAACAAAAATTTCAAATAGTATTACGAAATCTTATACAGAAGGTGTCTTTTCAAAGTTTCAAGACTTAGCACAAGGGTTGCGTGATGCAAGTGATGGTGCTGGAAAGTTACATGAAGGAACGACAGATGCAAAAAATGGGGCAAATCAGCTTGCAGATGGTATTCATCGTTTAAGTGACGGGACATCAAAAATGAAAGAGGGAAGTGAAAAACTTGCTTCTAGCCAATCAGCTCTAACTGGCGGAGCCAATGAGCTCAGTCAAGGAGCAACCTCACTTCATACCGGTATGGAGTTACTAGCACAAGGTGAAAAAACTTTACAATCAGGGGTTAGTGAATTAAGTGCTGGTACAAATGAATGGGTGAACGGAAGTGAGAAACTTGCTGAAGGGCAAGTGAAAGCGGACAATGCAGCAAATAGTGTAAAACAACAATTAGAAGAGTACGTGAAAAGTCATCCAGAGGTGCAGCAAGACCCTGCTTTTCAAAAGATTATCGCTACTTCTAATGGATTAGCTCAAGCAACAAACATTTTAAATAATAGTCAGAAACAATTGACACAAGGTGCACAGAAGCTTGCAGATGGTCAGCATAAGGTTGAAGAAGGTATGAATACATTCGGAGTTAAGTTAAATGAAGCTACTGCTGGAACGAAAAAGATAGCAGATGGTGCTACAAATTTAGCTAGTGGATTTACGAAATGGGGAACTGGATTTACATCATTACAAGAAGGTGTAAATCAACTTGCGAGCGGGGGAACAGAGCTGAATCATGGTGCTGATCAGTTAACGAACGGACTTGTTAAACTTGACGATGGTGCGAAAGAACTTTCTACGAAATTAGGAGAGGGCGCAGAGAAGATAGCGGATGTTCGCAATGATGATGCACGCAATACGATGTTCTCAGAGCCAGTTCAATTAGTGAAGTCAACAGTTTCTGACGTGCCTAATTACGGTTCAGGTATTGCACCATATTTCTTATCGCTTGCATTTTATGTTGGCGGAATTATGGCATCAAATATTTTACCGCTTGGCCGTAGACAAAATATGAAAGTAAGCGGAACGGTACATTTTATTAATAAATTAGGGTTAGTATATGTAATTGGACTTATTCAAGCACTACTTGTGGATGTGGTTGTGCTAGGAGTTATGAAATTAGAAGTTGCAAGTGTGCCACTCTTTGTTTTATCAAGTATCGTTATTTCCTTTACGTTCATGACGTTTATTCTTATGTTAGTAACGGTATTTGGTCTTGTTGGAAAGTTCTTAGCGGTAACGCTTCTCGTCTTGCAATTAGCGACGAGCGGTGGGACTTTCCCAGGAGAATTAAATATAGCTGTTCTTAGCAAGATTGGACAATTTCTCCCAATGTCCCATTCTCTTAGAGGATTGCAAGATGTGATTTCTTTAGGAGATTGGTCGCAATTACAAATGCAAATTTTAATATTGTTATGCTATCTCGTTGTTGCTGGTGGAATTGCTTGGATTACGAGCCATATACAACATAGGGAAACGAATGTAGAAAAAGTTTCTTAAAATAAAAAGAAGTTATCCGATTTTTTTTGGATGGCTTCTTTTTACTTTTCTTGTAGCAAAAAGCACATTGTTTTATTTTTTTATACATCAGTTCCTATATAAGAGAAGAGATGTATGGTGAGATTAATTAATTTGTTTTTCTATATATGTGCGCTTTAAGTATTTTGAATATTCTAAAATTGGAGTATGCCAATTGTTAGAATATTATGGAAAAGTTTTTTTGAAATAAATATAATGAACGTACAATTTAAAAATTGGCATTGTTTTACATGATAGGAAAGGTATCCAAATGTTTTTAAGGTAGGAAAAGGAGACATACATAGTTTATATGTTGGTTTGTTGGGACTTTTTACTGGATGATCATTCAGTAAATTTTCTTATACATATAAGGATGAAGCGTTCCTTTGGAAATTACCGATACTCACTCTTAATGATGTAAATTCATTTTCCTTTTCGAAATGGAAAGTACAATGCAAATGCCGTAGTAATAAGTCAAGAAGTCTGGGGAGGAGTGGGATATCGTATATGAACATATGGAGGCGAAAAAAGAAGCTAAGAAGACAAAAATCCTTTTTAGTACTGTTGATGCTTTTATTAGTGTTCGCGGATATACCTATCAGTTTTATTGACAACATGACGATGCATGCGGAGACAGATTCTGTAACAGAACAATCGAAAGGTACAGAAGCAGATTCTAAAGCAGAACAACCAAAAGATATAGAAATAAGTTCTGCAAAAGAGCAATCTAATCCAGAAACTGTTAAAGATTTTGATTCGGGTCGACCTTATGGGAAGGATGCTCCTGTAGCGGTTGAAGAGAAACGAATGGGGACATCTTCCTGGATAAAGGATGTTGCACCAGCAAGTTTGGTGGATAATACATGTGTTCAGCAAAATAGAGTGATACTTAAAAATGGTGGATTTGAAAAGCCAAAGGTAACGAAAGACTACTTTATTGATCAAGATAAAGTAGAGGGCTGGAGAACGACAGATCGTTATAAAGTAATAGAGATTTGGAGAACGAGAGATAGAATACCTTTGCCTTCACCAATTCCGGCAGAAGGAGAGCAATTTGCAGAACTAAATGCAAGGGAACCTGGAATGTTATATCAAGATGTGAAAACGACTCCAGGGCAAACGATTTATTGGCGATTAGCTCATAGGGGAAGAGAGGGAAAAGACACGATGCGAGTTCGTATCGGATCAGCAAGTGCGAATCTTACCTCCTTACCTACTATTCAAACGATGGAAGATGATAATAAAGCGTGGGGTCGTTATAGCGGGACTTATACAGTTCCCGCAGGACAAACGTTAACTCGATTTGGTTTTGAGGCTGTAAAAACATACGGAAACGCTCTATCAGTAGGGAATTTCCTAGATGATATTTTCCTAGGAACTGAACCTTGTGTTACGGCAACAAAATCTGTAAGCCCAGAAGGAAAAGTGTATGCAGGAGATGAGTTGGCGTATACAGTGAACGTTAAAAATCACGGGGGAGATGTTGCCGGTGAAACAATGTTCACCGACATGATTCCAGAAGGAACAGAATATGTACCTGGTTCTATAAAAGTACAAGCTAATGGAACCGAAACAGCTATAACAGATGCAGAAGATAATGACGCAGGCTTTTATAAAGATAAAAAAGTTACTGTTAAATTAGGAGACGTCCAAAATACGGAAGAAGATCCAAATGGAATTACCGTTCAATTTAAAGTAAAGGCTTTAGCAAGTTATATTGGAAAGCAAGTTACGAATAAGGCAAGAATAGATTATGGCAACTTGTTGAAGGGATCAAAAGAATATACCAACTCCAATGAAGTTGTAAACGAGGTTATTGCAAGAAACCCTGAAATAGAGTCGGTTAAAGAAGTGAAAAATGTACAAGGTAAGAGTAGGTATGAGGTCGGAGATACAATTGAATACACAGTTAAAATGCGTAACAAAATTGAGAATAGCATCGCGAAAAAGATTGTAATAGAAGATCCATTACCAAACGGAGTAGATTATGTACCAGGAACGATTAAGGTAGATGGAAAAGCGGTGACGGATGCTATAGATCAAGATAGCGGCCACTATACGATAGGTAAAGTGATTGGGAATTTAGGTGATATTACAGATACAGGATGGCATACGGTCACCTTCCAAGCGAAAGTAAAATCGGATCAGTTAGATAAGACGATTCGTAACATAGGAAAAATAACAGGTGAGAATATTGCACCGCAAGAACCAGAGAAATCTATTGTAATAGAACCGAAAGATCCGAAGTTAGAAACGGTCAAAGAAGCGAAGAATTTACAGTCAGGTAAGAGCGTATATGAAGCCGGAGATACGATTGAATATACAGTAAAGATGCGTAATAACATGGCGAGTAGCATGATAAAAAACGCTATCATTGAGGATCCGTTACCAGAAGGTGTGGAATATGTACCAGGAACAATTCGGGTCGATGGCAAGGTGGTAACAGATGCCGAAGATACTGACAGCGGTCATTATAAGGCTGGAAAAGTAATAGGGAAACTCGGAGACATTCGAGATACAGATTGGCATACAGTCGTGTTCCATGTGAAAGTGAAAACGGACCAAGCAGGGAAAGAAATCATAAATAAAGCTAAGGTAACAGGAGAAAAAATTACACCGCAGGAACCTGAAAAACTAGTGAAAGTAGATTATAAGAATCCGAAAGTAGAATCAGTGAAAGAAGTAAAGAACTTACAACAAGGTAAGAAGTATGAAGTAAAAGATACGATTGAATATACGATTAAGGTTCGTAATACAGTCAAAGATAGCATCATAAAAAATTCTTTAGTAGAAGACGAATTGCCAGAAGGTGTGGAATATGTACCAGGATCAATTCGGGTGGATGGCAATATAGTAACGGATGCCGAAGATACTGACATTGGTCATTATAAGGCTGGAAAAGTAATAGGGAAACTCGGAGACATTCAAGATACAGAATGGCATACAATCGTATTTCAAGTGAAGATAAAAGATGGTTATGAAGATAAAAAAATACTGAACGTAGGTACGGTAAAAGGAGATAATATTTCTCCACAAAAACCATCAGTAGAAATAGCAGTGGAACCTCCTCCGTCAGGGAAGATTGAAATTGAAAAAGTAGATGCAAAGGATCATACGTTGAAACTGAAAAATGCAGAGTTTCAAATTATTGATAAAGATGGCAAGGTAGTTGGAACTTTAATAACCGATGAAAACGGGAAAGCAATTTCTGAACCGCTAGTATTCGGTAAATATGAAATGAAAGAAATAAAAGCACCGACAGGTTACATGATCTTGAAGGAATCAATTCATGTAGAACTTACATCACCTTTGCAAAAGTTGAAAGTAGAGAATAACAAGAGTGAATGGGTCATTCCGAATACAGGAGGAGTTGGAACAAACCTCATTTACTTATTTAGCACATTACTCATTGTGTTAACGCTACTTCTCTATTTCCGAAAAGGGGACAGTAATTTATAAAATATAAAGGGGGCAATACGAGTATGAAAAAGGTATTTAGTATGGTTTTAGCATTTATATTAATGTTTTCAACGCTGCCAAGTGCATTTGCAGCAAACGAGGTTAAAACGAAGGGATCTTTAACAATTCACAAGTATGCGCATGAAAAAGATGGGCAAAAAGGTGAAGAAGGAACTGGTGAACCTGGCCAGAAAGTTCCTGAAGGGGCAACACCTATAAAAGGAGTAAAGTATGAAGTTGTAAAAATTGCAACTTTTAAAGTGATTGAAAGAAATGGAGAAATTGTAAAAGAAGCTATTGAGAAAGTTGACAATGCAACGCCTATTAGCGACGTAACAGGTGAAGATGGTACAGTAACTTTTAAGGACCTTCCAATCGGCCGTTACTTAGTGAAAGAAGTTAGTGGTCCAGATAACGTAAATATAAATACAGAGCCATATACAATTGACATTCCAATGACTGATAAAGAAGGTAAAAAGTTAAACTATGATGTTCATATTTACCCGAAAAATGAAATCAAGCGTGGAGCAGTAGAATTAACGAAAGTAGACGATGCAGGCAAGCCATTAAAGGATGTAGAGTTCACGCTATATCATAAAGGGACTGACAAAGTAGTGGTAGATAAAGCAGGAAAAGAATTAAAGGGTTTAAAGACAGATGCGGAAGGTAAAATCCGTGTAGATGGCTTATTGTATGGTGAATATTACTTCAAAGAGTCAAAAGCGCTAGAAGGATATGTTTTAGATCCTAAAAAGTATGAATTCAAAGTTGAAAAATCAGGTGCATTCCCGAAAGGTGGTCAAGCAGGCTATGGGGAAATTGTAAAACTAGATAAAATTACAAACTATAAAAAACCGACAATTGATAAGAAGATTAATGGAAATTCAAATAGCTTACCAATTAACGTAGGTGAAGAATTCGCATATGACATTAAAACTACATTACCAGGTGATATTCATACGTACAAGAAATACGTAATAACAGATAATGTTGATCCGAGATTAACAATTATCGGTACGCCAGTTGTTACAATTGATGGTGAAAAAGTATCTTCTGATGTAGTAAAGGTAACATTAGGTGAAAAGACTCCAGCAGGTCAGTTAGTGACAGTTACTGTAGAGAATTTTGAAGCTTTAAAAGGTAAGAAAGAACTACATTTGCAAATTAGGGCGAAAGTAAATGCAGATATTAAAGGCGGCGACAAAATCGAGAATAAAGCGACTATTGACTATGAAACTGGCGATAAAGTAACACCAGAACCAGATGATAAAACGACAACGCCTCCGGTAACAGTTGTAGTAACATCAGGTGGAATCACATTGAAGAAAATCGACGGTGAAACGAAAGAAGCATTACAAGGTGCGAAATTTAAGCTGCAAGATAAAGATGGAAACATTGTAAAAGTAAATGGTGTAGATGTAGTTGGCGAATCTGATAAAGATGGTATGATTCGTTGGGGCGAAATTCCTTACGGTGAGTATGAAATCGTCGAAATTGAAGCACCAACTTATAAGAACGATAAAGGTGAAGTGAAATCTTATCAAAAATTAAGAGAGCCAATTAAAGTTAAGATTGATAAGGATAACCAAACGGTGAAATTAACTGTAGAAAATAATAAGAGTGGCTGGATTCTTCCTGCAACAGGTGGAATTGGGACAATTCTTTTCACAGTAGTTGGCCTTATATTAATGGGCGCAGCGTTTATGTTCTTAAGAAGAAAAGCTTAATAAGCGTACGAGTATAGGGAGAAAAGAGGGAGAAAGAACATCTTCCTCTTTTCGTTATTTACTGCCCGATAAATAGCGAGATAAATGGAACTACATATGCATAATAAAGGGGTATATTATGAAACGTAATATTATTTTTGGATGCATCTTTTTAGTAGGACTTAGTATTTTTTTATACCCGACGGTGAGTAATTGGTTAGCGACAAGAGCGCATTATTCTGAAGTAAGTACATATGACAAAAAGGTGAAAGAGCTGCAAAGGGAAGAAATTAAACGTAAAGAAAAAGAAGCGAAAGAGTACAATGAGAAACTACAAAAGGAGCGACAGACCGTTACAGATCCTTTTAGCTCAGATGGAAGTGGAAATTCTAGCTCTTATGTAGATATGCTGAATGTAGGAGAAGTAATGGGTTATGTAGAAATTCCTAAAATTAATGTAAAGCTTCCTATATATCATGGAACGTCTGAGGATGTTTTAAATAGAGGGGTCGGTCATATAGAGAATTCTTCTTTACCAGTTGGGGGAGATGGAACACATTCTATTTTGACTGGACATAGGGGGTTGCCATCTGCTGTACTATTTACAGATTTAGATAAATTAAAAGAGGAGGATATTTTTTACATTCATTCTTTAGATAAAGTATTAGCATATAAGGTAGATCAAATTAAAGTAGTGCTACCAGAAGAAACGGATGATTTAACAGTTGCTGAAAATCAAGATTATGTGACGCTCATTACATGTACGCCATATGGTGTAAACACGCATAGGTTGCTCGTTCGAGGACACCGCGTTCCTTATGATCAAAAGGAAAAAGAAGAGATTAAGGAAGTTGTTGGAGTAGATAAACGAATGATAGGAGCAGGTGCTATCATTGTAGGTGCATTTCTAATTGCTTTATATAGAAGAACGAAGCGTAAAACTATAGAGAAAATATAAAATGGTTCTCCTTTCAATGTATATGTATGAAAGGAGAACCATTTTTTGGCCTATTATTTGCGTTCCATTACCGCAAAGTAATTGTTTTCATTATCAGCAAAGTTAAAGGCTCTACCAGTAGGTAAATCTACAACTTGTCCAACGGTAACGTTTTTCTCAGAAAGATCTTTATATAGTTGATCTAAGTTGTTAGAGAAGAACATAAGTGAAGGAGTACCTAAGTTTAATTCAGGTTGCATCTTTGCAATTAACTCTTTATCGTGAAGGACGATGCTTGTTCCTGCTTCTTTTGACGGTGCAATTTCAATCCAGCGAAAACCTTGTCCATTATTTTCTTCCGCAATAATTTGGAATCCTACTGTCTCAGTCCAAAATTGCATGGCTTCATCTTGATTATTTACATATAACATAATTTGTCCAATTTGATTAATCATAGGTGTGTCCTACTTTCTTTTCTTGTATGGAATTCTATTATATCAAAGATATGGTTTGCATACCTTTTCGTGATTTTTTCGAAGTACAATCTTAGCCCATTTCATATTTGCCCTAGGAGAAGGTCCTGTAATCCATGTATGAAATGGTAGTGTACTGCATATGACCATTGTTGAAATCGAGATTATGGCTGTTATTGTAAATAATAATAAGCTATACAATATTGTGTTTTCTTGCAGTGTGAATAAAGAAAGAAACTTTGTACATAGTTGCAAGAAGAAAAAGTGAGCTAAATAAGCACCATACGTGTAATTCCCGATAAATCGCAAAGCTTTATATAAGAAACCGCGTCTCTGTACGATTGTAATAGAAAGCACGTAAAGTATAATAATTTCGCATACGATATATAAAAACATAGACGGTTTTAAATAAGTCGAAACGGTTAAATGAATAGAGTTTGCTCCGTAAAAACTAAATAACTCATAATTGATGAATAAAAATAAGATGAAAAATAATATTGTGATAAGCGGGATATGTTTTATGACAAATGTACGCCACGCTTTTAGTGCGACAGCAGCGATTCCTCCCATGACGAAATAGAATGAGTAGAAGAAGAAGGAACGGTCTGTATAATGTAAAATGGTTGAGCTAGTCAATTTCTCTCCATTAAAAATGTAGTGTGAAGAATACCACATTAAGAGGAAATATAGGCAAGCAAAGACGGTCATATATTTATATATGTCTTTTTTATTTTCTGTTCGTTTTTGAAACCAATAAAATAGTGTGCACAGCAAAGGGAACAGTAGGTGAATTTGAAACATCATAATCACATACCAAAGATGGGGTGCGGCTGTTCCGAGTAATAAACTTTTTATTCCGCCTTGTAATGTGATCATATCGTTTGTTGTTAATAAGTAAAGAATAGACCAGAAGAGATAAGGAATGAGTAAATGTGCGGCTTTTTCAGAAATATATTCTTTGTATACTAATTGCTTTGTATAGTGACGAATTAAGTGGAAGCCCACGATAAATATGAATGCAGGTGCTGAAAATTTTGCAAGGTTAAATAGCATGCCCATAATGAGGGATTGCTCAAGTAAGACATTTCCTTGATTCATTGTATATAATAAGGAACTTTGCAAAACGACAGC
This sequence comes from Bacillus sp. CD3-5, assembly GCF_006349665.1. Classification (NCBI taxonomy): domain Bacteria; kingdom Bacillati; phylum Bacillota; class Bacilli; order Caryophanales; family Bacillaceae; genus Bacillus; species Bacillus sp. CD3-5. Next base: position 97,479 of record NZ_VEPX01000016.1, read on the forward strand.
AAGAAATGCAATGCTTTGCAGAACTTTAAATTCAGGTGCGCTTTGAGTCATTAGGTCCATCTCCTTTTCCATACATGATTATAGTACGGAGAATGGATAATGGGTGTGGAATATTTGTGAAGATTTTAACAAATTTGTGGCGGAATAGATTATATCGACGATTTTTCGGATATATCGATGATGTATAAAAGTATGTGTAAACATTTTTAGGCAAAAAATAAGGCAAAGTACCCCCTAGGTTTATCC
>NZ_VEPX01000017.1:0-96827 GCF_006349665.1 Bacillus sp. CD3-5
TCTGGATAAACCTAGGGGGTACTTTGCCTTATTTTTTGCCTAAAAATGTTTACACATACTTTTATACATCATCGATAAATTTCAATAATCGCTGATATATTTGGAGTTACAGTCGATATATTGTAAAAATCGCCGATATAATTTCACTTACCGACAAAACCACAAGAAAATCCCTTTCACAATCTAAAGAAAACGCCTCCATTGAAATGGATTCCATACCTGACCTAATAACTTTACACTCTATGTGAAAAAGTTCACAAATAGGTCATAATTTGTGAAGTAATTCACAATAATACGTGCTACAATATGAGTGTAAAGAAGTTAAACAACATTAAATTAGTATTTTAATTAATTACTTAAACAATCATAAAAAATATATGTGAACAATAGAGAGGGGAAATTACCATGAAAAAAGGTATCAATCGTGTAGTATTAGTAGGAACAGGAGCTGTAGGTTGTAGTTACGCTTACTCAATGATCAACCAAGGTGTAGCTGAAGAATTCGTATTAGTAGATGTTAATGAAGCAAAAGCAGAAGGGGAAGCAATGGACTTAAGCCATGCGGTACCATTCTCTCCATCACCAACAAAAGTTTGGAGCGGTAGCTATGCAGATTGTAAAGATGCAGATTTAGTAGTCATCACTGCTGGATTACCACAAAAGCCAGGTGAAACTCGTTTAGACTTAGTTGAGAAAAATACAAAGATCTTTAAACAAATCGTTCGCGGCATTATGGATAGCGGATTCGATGGAATCTTCTTAATCGCAACTAACCCAGTTGATATTTTAACTTACGTAACTTGGAAAGAATCTGGTCTACCAAAAGAGCGCGTAATTGGTTCTGGTACTACTTTAGACTCTGCTCGTTTCCGTTACATGTTAGGTGACTACTTAGATGTAGATCCACGTAACGTTCATGCTTACATCGTTGGTGAACACGGTGACACTGAACTTCCAGTATGGAGTCACGCTACTATCGGTGTACAAAAACTAGAAACAATCTTAGCTAACAACGAACAGTACAAACAAGAAGACTTAGACAAAATCTTCGAAAACGTACGTGATGCAGCTTACCATATCATTGAGCGTAAAGGTGCAACTTATTACGGAATCGGTATGTCACTACTTCGTGTAACTAAAGCAATCTTAAACAACGAGAACAGCGTATTAACTGTATCTGCATACCTTGAAGGTCAATACGGTGAGAAAGATGCTTACGTAGGTGTTCCAGCTGTAATTAACCGTGAAGGTGTACGTGAAATCGTAGAGCTTGAGTTAAATGAGGATGAAAAAGCGAAATTTGCTCATTCTGTAAAAGTATTAAAAGAAACAATGGCACCAGTACTATAATAATAATTGCTAAATAATCCAGAAGTGGGGAACTACTTCTTACTTCTGGATTTATATATAATTTAATATAAATTCCTTTTCCGGTTTCCCTTGTATATCCCCAATATACCCCTTTTGCTGGATCAGGGTCGTTTATAGAAAAGAGCACTCTACTTTGCGTAGAGTGCTCTTTATTATTATCATTTTTTAGGCGTTAATCCTAATTTCTTTAAAATATCTGCCAGTGTACCGCTTTTTGATTTTTCAACAGGTGTTTGTGATTTAGATGCATCAGGACCTTTCTTCAAGAAGTTCTTTTCAACGAAGCGAATATCTTTTTCGTCAACAATACCATCTTTATTTAGGTCACCGTCTTTCACAGATACTCCTTTTTTACCATAGTTGCTAGCGATAATTTCAGCATCTTTTATATCAATTACTTTATCGCCATTTACATCACCGGCAAGGTTTTCATCAAGGCGTGCATAATAATATTGGCCAAGTAGCTTACCGTCTTTTTCAGTACCAAGTTTCGTTGTTAGTCGGCTTGTTAAATGCCCTGGAACCTCTACGTATAAGTTGTAGTCGCGTTTATTAACAGGAAGTCCATTTAGTTTGAAGTATCCGTATTTATCTAGTGAGCCTTCAAACTTATGACGGTAAGAATCAGTCGCATATACTTTTACGCCAAGCTTTGTATAATCGAATTTCTCATCTAAATATCCACGTTCATTTAAGAATGCACCAGGCTTAATATTTCCTTCTACTAGTGAGTTTAAGGACATTACTGAGAATGATTGATCTTGAAGGACGCGCATTCTATTTGGCTCTGTTTCTCCTGGCTTCCAGTATACAAACACTGGTGACTCTAATTGAGCATTTGCTTCATAAAATTCATCATTTTCTACTTTGAAAGTGACATCAATGAACGGGAAGTCACCATCTAATCCAGCGAAGTTTTTATCATCAATAGCTCCGCCTACTGTAACAGAACCTTCTTCTAGTTTCGGTTCATTTACTTTTGCGGTTGCCCCTTTTTCAGAAAGGAGTTTTTCAAAAGCAGGATTCAATTTCGCATTTGCAAATTTGAAGTTCTTTTCTAGGAATTTTACGTTAAATTCCCCAGCAACGAATTGTTTCACATGTTTGGCGTTTAGCGTCACAGTGAATTCATCACCTTTATATACTTCTTTTTTATCATAACTAGTTTTCGCATATTGAGCTCCTTGCGGGATAAACCAATAGTTATTTACACCGCTTGGATAGTCAGCTCCTGCAGTTGCATAATCGAAAATATATACGCCTGTGTTCATTGGACCTTCAGTTTTAAAGGATTCAGGAGTAATGCCAACTTTAAAGTCACCATTTGCATTAATAGGTAAAAACTTATGCAAGTATGGAGAATAATCATAGTACATCACTCCGTTTGCTTCTTGCGTAATGTTTAATCCTTTTCCTTTTAAGTAGTCAACGTTCGAATCATACACATTTCCTTTAATCCATAACGCTTTTTTACCATCTTCTACTGTATAATTTTCTTCCTTTAATTCATAAATACCGGGCTGTAATCCAGTTAATTTCACTTCTGGCGGTGTATTATCAATTACGACATAATCACCTTTCACCCGTGCTTTGCCAGCTTTATCATAGCCAACAAACTCAATTGTGTAATCACCTTCCGGTAAGTCGATTTTCTCATCACCAATTGGTTTTGCAGGATCATTTGTAAAAGGATACACTTTTCCGTTAAAGAAGGATTCTAAGTAGTAATACACATCCGTTTTTAGTCCACTCGTGTTTAGTGTTCCGATGAAGCCGAGAGCTTTATTTGTTTTCGAATCTTTTACGATAAGATCTAACGTTTCAAGTTCGCTATTTAATTGGAATGCCCCGTGCAAATACGATTCACGGTAAGGGTTGAATTTAGATGTATCAGTTGAAATCGTTTTTCTAGATAATAAGACATTTTCAATACCATGTTCTGATACACGAATAGAGAATGGAATTTGATACGTTTCTTCTTTATTTTTCGTATTTGTAATATGAATATATCCTTCATATCGGCCTTGTTTTACACCAGCTGGAACATTAATTTTTGCTTCAATTTCATCTGATTTACCAGCATCAATCGTAATTGTTTCAGCAGTAGAAACTTTTATACCGTTTGCGGTAGCATCGTTAATGGCAGAAGATGCTGGTGTATAAGAAATTTCTGTTTTAAATTCTTTTTTCTCTTGTTTATTATGGTTTTCCACTTTTATATTTCGTTTTTGTTCAAGAGCTTCACCGTCTTTTTGATAGAACTTCCCGAATGCAATGGATCCAGTTTCTTCAGGGACTTCAATTACTTCATCATTTACAACTGTTTTTGTTGTATCTAGCACTTTAAAACTAGTTTCCGTATGAACGGCGTTGTACGCATCTACTCGTCCAGCTCCAACTTCATATACGGAATACTTTTCTTTTAAATCATCAGCTGTGTTCATAAGAGACGCCTTTACATCGAATGGAGAGTATTCTGGGTGTTCTTGTAAAATAAGAGCAGCAACGCCCGCGATATGAGGAGAAGCCATAGATGTTCCTTGCATACGCTCGTAGGAAACGTCATAGTTTTCGCCCTCTTGTGGGTCGTTAATATATTCAGGTACTGTTGAAAGTACAGCAACACCAGGCGCTGTAATATCTGGTTTAATATCATCATTTGATGTAACAGGACCGCGGGAGCTAAAGTCTGCAAGATGATCGCCTTCTGTTTGAATATAACTAAGTTCGTCAAAGGTAAAGGATGTATTACCTTGTTCGATTTGAGCTTTTAGTTTTACACCGTCTTCTTTCGTTAGGCGGAATGCGGGAATGTATTTTGTACTTTCGCCAACGTAGAAAGGAATTTCTCCGTCCACATTGTTATAAATAATAACGGCTTTTGCACCGGCTTGTTTTGCGTTAGCAATTTTTTCGTCAAATGACAGTGTACCACGTGCAACGAGAGCGATTTTTCCTTTTACATCCTTTTTACTAAACTCGTCAGGCGTACCGATTCCTACAGATTCAATAGGGAGAGATTGTCCTTTGAAATCTTCTATTTTATCAGTGAAGTTTTTGCCGAATAAAATGAGGTTAGGGAATTGTAATTGCCCAGCATGACCTGATAGTTTTGGTAAGGAAATAGAGCTATCACTTGCTCCAACTGTAATAGCAAATGGAGAGGCACCTGGTGATCCAAGTGTCGCTGGATTTGGTCCAGAGTTACCAGCGGCAACGACTGTAACAACGCCAGAAAGCATTGCGTTGTTAACAGCGATAGACGTTGGATCAAGCGGATTGTTGCTATCGTCACCTAACGATAAGTTAATAACATTCATGCCGTCAGAAATAGATTTATCGATTGCAGCAATAATACCAGAACTATCTCCGCTTCCGTATGGACCGAGTACACGATAGTTATACAGTTCAATGTCAGGTGCAACACCTTTTACTGCGGAATCTGATGTGTTTTTCTTTTGCGCAGAAACGATACCTGCTACGTGAGTACCATGCGCGGTGTAGAAGGAAGAGCCACGATCATCAAATTCAGGAGCGCCAGATTGTTGCCACTCTGTATAAGTTGTTTCCATCGGATCTGCATCGTTATTAATAAAGTCCCAACCTTTTACGGAGTTTGGATCTACCTTGCTAGAGTCTTCGCCAGGTTTTGCGCGATAGCCCTTATACACGTCTTTTAGGTCAGGATGATTGTAATCAATACCTGTATCTAATACACCAACTTTAATTCCTTTTCCGGTAATGCCTTCGCTATGTAACTTATCGACCCCAATTTGCGGAATACTATCTGTTAGTTTTTGAGGTGCTTTTTGCTCAGATTGTTTTGGTAAATTTAGTTTCACTTCATAATCTTTCCAAATACGCTTTACAACGCCAATTCGTAACAATTCTTCTACTGTATTTGCAGGTAACGTCAGCGCAACACCATTTATCGCATGTTTATAAGAACGTTTAATTTGTACAGACTGGAAATTCCCTGACTTTACTGATGGACTGAAGTGATAAAGGCGTTTTAGTCCTTTTTGAAATTCCTCATGTTCTTGATCAATACGTGCCTTTATATTTTCAGGAGCAGCTTGTAATCCTTTTTCTTTTTGTTTTAATTCATTAATCTTTACTGGCGCAGTTTGAAATTCTACAATGATATTTACTGGTTCAGAACTACTCGTATTAATATCTGGCGAGATAGTAAAACCAGGGTTAGCATCTAACTTTTGTAATGCCTGGCGCTGTTCTTTAGAAAGTTTTGATAGTAAAGACCGGGCGTTTGAAGAGTCAATTTGGTTAATAGGATTTTCAGCCAGTACATGGAACGGAAGGGCAGTTGAAAATAGAACGCCAGCCGTTACAATTCCGGTAACAAAACGATTTTTCTTTTTCATGTATAAGCCTCCGATAATTTATATTTTTAAATTTATTTCTCCGTGCCTGGTGTTTGCTCTGCATGGAATGTCCAGTTTAGCTGTAAGGAATCGCCCTGGAATTTATTTTGATCTTGTTCGTTGTCTTCAAAGGAGAAGAGCACGTGTAAATAATCTGTTTCACCAGATTTAATACCGTCTATTAAGTTATGACGTTCTAAAGAAGTAGCCACATCCTCAGGTTTCATAGTCTTTAATTGTGATAGTTTTGTTTCCCACAAAATTTCATGATCATCGTTTGGATTAGATGGTTTTCCATCATTCACTAAAAATTTGACGATGATGTGATCGCCTAAATCTTCCCCATCATTATTTTTCTTTGCATCTGTAACTTCATAGGATGTTTCAAGTGCTACTTTTGCAATATCCAATGACCCTTTATTTTCAAGCGTGAAATTTTTTTCAATAAAGTCGCCTGGTTTTAAATCTTTCACATTAACAATTACACTTGGATTAATAGAAAGGTCTAGTGTTCCAGCTTGAAATGAGTTACTAGATGTTTCTGAATCATTGAAGTAGGCGAATACACCGCCGAATGTAAGGGATAAGCCAAGCGTTGCTGTGACAACTCCCATTCCAACCTTTTGTTTTAATGACATAAGAAAGCCCCCTAATTAAATTTTTATAGCGACTGTTCGTAACAAGGATAAATAAGTAAACATAGTAGTCCGCTATGAATTGTAGTTACGAAAAGTCTACGTTCTTTATTGAGAACAAGTATATGCTTATAAATTTTCCATTTCAATACAATTGTGACGAAAAATGTTGAGAAACATTTTTTTATGAAAGATTATTTTGTTGCGATTTTAAGTGGAAAATAGGATGAAAAAGAGGGTAAAGCTAATAAAATAGAGGTTGAGAAATAAATAGTAAGATAAAAGACTAGTGAAAAATGAAGCGTTTTCAATGAATATTCGTCAAAATTCGATATTTTATATAGAAATGTGAAAAAAATTCAACATTTTTAAGAAAAAAACGTATATTTTTTATAAATGAACAAGGATATTTCAGTTTTTCGCAGAATTGGTAAAGTATAAAAAATTCTGTCATCTTAGTGAGGTGAGCATATTGAGTGTAATAAATTGTGAAGAAGTGAAACGAGATGAGTTTCATACAGAAAAGTACTATGACAGTTATAACATCTTTGGCGCACATATTGTGACGGAAGATGAGATGCGAGGTGTACGATTTACAGTATGGGCTCCTCATGCGAAAGCAATGAGTGTTGTTGGAGATTTTAATGAATGGGATTATGAGCAACATAAGATGCTGCAAGTGACAGAAGAGGGAATTTGGTCCCTATTTATACCGCATATAGAAGAAAGAGAAATATATAAATATGCGATTGAAACGATGGCTGGTGATGTCATTCTCAAGGCAGATCCGTATGCTGTGTATGCAGAAGTAAGACCGAATACGGCATCTGTAGTTTTTGATATAAAGGGATACGAATGGAATGATAAAAACTGGAGTCGTAAGAAAAAGAAAAAATCAGTTTATAAAGAAGCGATGACGGTTTATGAATTACATTTCGGTTCTTGGAAAAAGAAAGAAGATGGAACACTGTATTCTTACAGGGAAATGGCAGAAGAACTCATTCCTTATGTGGTAGAACATCAATTTACACATATTGAAATTATGCCGCTTGTTGAGCATCCATATGATCGTTCTTGGGGATATCAAGGAACGGGATATTATGCAGCAACGAGTAGATTCGGCACGCCACATGATTTGATGCATTTTGTCGATGAATGTCATAAATATGGAATCGGTGTCATTTTAGATTGGGTGCCGGGGCATTTTTGTAAAGATGCTCACGGTTTATATTTGTTTGATGGGACACCGACTTATGAATATAAAGATAAAGATGTGCAAGAAAATCCAGTATGGGGAACTGTCAATTTCGATTTAGGAAAGAGGGAAGTACGTAATTTCTTAATTTCAAATGCATTATTTTGGATGAGATATTTCCACATTGATGGTTTCAGAGTGGATGCAGTTGCAAACATGCTGTACTGGAATAAAGAAGGACAGGAGCAAAGTAATGAGCACGCTGTTTCATTTTTACGAGAGTTAAATGAAGCGGTGTTCGCAGAAGATGAAGATTTTCTTATGACAGCAGAAGACTCAACAGCTTGGCCACTTGTAACAGCCCCAACGTATGAAGGGGGACTTGGATTCAATTACAAATGGAATATGGGCTGGATGAATGATGTGCTGAAATATATGGAGTGTGCGCCTGAGTACAGGAAGTATATTCATGAGAAAATGACGTTCTCTTTAGTATATGCTTACTCTGAAAATTTCATATTACCGCTTTCTCATGATGAAGTCGTTCATGGGAAAAAGTCGTTATTAAATAAAATGCCAGGAGAGTACTGGGATAAGTTTGCTCAACTTCGTTTATTATATGGATATTTCTTTACTCACCCAGGAAAGAAATTACTTTTCATGGGAGGAGAATTTGGACAGTTTGATGAGTGGAAAGACCTTGAAGATTTAGATTGGAATTTACATGATTTTGAAATGCATCGTTATATGCATGATTACTTTAAAGAGCTCATAGCATTGTATAAGCGCTCTAAACCACTTTGGCAGCTTGATCATTCGCCTGAAGGATTTCAGTGGATAGATGCTAATAATCATGAGCAAAGTATTTTCTCATTTATTCGCCAAGGGGATAAACAAGAAGATGCGTTAGTTGTCGTATGTAATTTTACGAAAGCTACATATGAAAACTATAAAGTAGGTGTACCAGATTTCGAGTATTATAACGAGATTTTAAATAGTGATGCTGAGCAATATGGCGGGTCAGGGCAAGTAAATAAGAAACGTCTGAAAGCGATTCAAGAACCGTTTCATAATCAAGCAGCACATGTAGAAATTACAATTCCACCATTTGGCGTATCCATATTACGACCAGTGAAGACGAGAAAGGGGAGCAAAAAACAAGATGGCTCAAAAACAAAAGTGCGTAGCAATGTTACTAGCAGGGGGAAAAGGTAGTCGATTAAGTGCATTAACAAAAAATTTAGCCAAGCCAGCTGTTCCATTTGGTGGTAAATATCGCATTATTGATTTTACGCTAAGTAACTGCGCGAATTCTGGTATTGAAACGGTTGGGATTTTAACGCAATATCAACCACTAGAACTTCATAATTATATCGGAATTGGCAATGCGTGGGATTTAGACCGAGTAAGTGGTGGAGTCACAGTATTACCTCCTTATGCGGAGTCTTCAGGTGTGAAGTGGTACACAGGTACGGCAAGTGCCATTTATCAAAACTTAAACTATTTAAGTCAATATGAGCCAGAGTATGTTCTCATTTTATCAGGCGACCATATTTATAAAATGGATTACAGTAAAATGCTAGATTACCATATTGAGAAAGAAGCGGACGTTTCGATTTCTGTTATTGAAGTGCCTTGGGATGAGGCGAGTCGCTTTGGCATTATGAATACGAACGAAGAGATGGAGATTGTTGAATTTGAAGAGAAACCGCAATTTCCAAGAAGTAATCTTGCATCAATGGGAATTTATATTTTTAACTGGGCTATTTTGAAAGAGTATTTAGAAATGGATGCAAGAAATCCTGAATCTAGTAATGATTTCGGAAAAGATGTGCTTCCGCTTTTATTAGATGAAGGGAAGAAGTTGATGGCATATCCGTTTGAAGGATATTGGAAAGATGTTGGTACAGTGAAGAGCTTATGGGAAGCGAATATGGATTTACTGCGCGATGAAACATCACTGAATTTAAACGACCGTGACTGGCGTATTTATTCTGTTAATCCAAACGAACCGCCTCAATATATTGCTGAAAAGGCAAGAGTAGAAGAATCACTTATTAACGAAGGATGCGTCATCGAAGGGGACGTGAAGCATTCTGTATTATTCCAAGGGGTGACGGTGGAAGAAGGTAGTATGGTTATTGATTCTGTCGTTATGCCAGGAGCGAAGATTGGCAAAAATGTTGTGATTGAAAGGGCAATTGTTGGATCGGAAATGGTTATTGAAGATGGAACAATTATTCGTCCGGAAAAAAATGTTGACGATGTAGTACTCATTGCTGAAGGGAAATAGAAAAGGGGGATGAAATGAATGGGAGAAAAAATGTTAGGAATTATTAATGCAACGGGAAGTTTTCCTTCCTTAAAGAAAGTAACAGGGCATCGTTCACTAGCGGCGTTACCGTTTGGGGGCCGTTATCGACTCATTGATTTCATGCTTTCAAATATGGTGAATTCTAATATTCATAGTGTGGCAGTTTTTACAAGCCATAAAAACCGTTCACTAATGGATCACGTTGGTTCAGGCAAACAGTGGGATTTAGATAGAAAACGAGACGGACTGTTTTTATTCCCGCCAAATTGCCAATGTGATCAAGATGAATTTGGATCTTTTGCACATTTTAGAAGACATATTGATTATTTTCTAAGAAGCAGAGAAGAGTACGTCGTGATTACGAATAGCCATCTCGTAACAGCATTACATTTTCAAGCAGTGTTAGAGCGACATATACATACGGCAGCTGATATTACGGAAGTTTGCCATGAAGGGGTTTCGCTTCAAACATACGTGTTAAAGAAACAATTATTGTTAGATTTATTTGAGTCATATAAAGATGTGGAGCAATATAGCTTATTCGATGTAGTGAGAGAAAAGCGCGGAAAATCACTACATATTGCTACATATGAGCATACAGGATATGTAGCTATTATTGATTCGATTGAAAGTTACTATAAACATAGCTTAGAAATTTTGCAACCTGCTATTTGGAAGCAACTATTTAAGAAAGAAGCACCGATCTTTACGAAAGTAAAAGATGAACCACCAACTCGTTATGTAAAGGGTGCAGCTGTGAAAAATACAATGATTGCAAACGGCAGTATTATTGAAGGTGAAGTAGAAAATAGCGTTGTCTCCCGTTCTGTTAAAATTGGAAAAGGTTCAATTGTTCGTAATAGCATTATTATGCAAAAGAGCCAAATTGGAGATAATTGTATAATAGACGGTGTTATTATTGATAAAGATGTGAAAATTGGTGACGGTGTTGTTTTAAAAGGAACTGCCGATGAACCATACGTTGTAGAAAAAGGAAGCATTCAAAACAGTACGATTAATAGTTATTCTTAAGAAATCAGTGGGGGTTTTTCCTCCACTGATTCAAATTTTAATTTAAATGAAAACTCGAAGGGAGGAAGCTGCAAGGGAAGTAGTATAAGCTTTTCGTGCAGTGGGACAACAAGTGAATATTTTATTTGCAGTATCAGAATGTGTACCATTTGTTAAATCGGGAGGATTAGCTGATGTAGCAGGTGCGCTCCCAAAAGAGCTAAAAAAATTAGGTGTGGACGTTCGCATTGTACTCCCAAATTATAGTCTTATTCCGCAAAAATTAAGGGACGGATGTACGCTACATAAAGTAATTAACGTCCCGCTTGGCTGGAGAAATCAATATTGTGGAATTTTAAAAGGTGAGCAAGACGGGATTACGTATTACTTAATAGATAATGAATATTATTTTAAGAGGGATTCTCTGTATGGTCATTATGATGATGGAGAGCGTTTTTCTTATTTCTCGAAAGCAGTATTAGAGTGTATTCCGCATCTTGATTTCGAAGTGGATGTTCTTCATAGCCACGATTGGCATACAGCCATGGTGAATTTTTTACTGCGTGAAAAGTATCAAGATAACCCGTTATATGAGCATATTAAAACGGTATATACGATTCATAACTTGCAGTTCCAAGGTGTATTTCCTCCTGAAGTGATGTACGACTTGTTAGAACTTGGTGATGAATATTTTCATAGTGAGCAGTTAGAGTTTTATGGAAATGTGAACTTTATGAAGGGCGGTATTATCGCTTCTGATCAAATTACAGCGGTTAGCCCGACGTACAAAGAAGAAATTCAATATGAATTTTTCGGTGAGAAGTTAGATGGATTACTGCGAAAATATAATGGTAAGCTTAGCGGCATTGTAAATGGAATTGATACGAGCGTGTACAATCCAGAAACAGATTCGTATATTACTGCTCAGTACGATGCAGGTTCATTATATGAAAAGAATGAAAATAAACGCGCGTTGCAGCGTTATTTTGGTTTGCCAGAAAAAGAAGATACACCAATTATTTCAATGGTAACGAGATTAACGAAGCAAAAAGGTCTTGATTTAGTACGTACTGTATTCCGAGAAATAATGGAAGAAGATGTACAATGTATTATTTTAGGATCAGGTGATTCGGAATATGAACAATTCTTTGAGTGGATGGCATATGAGTATCCTGAGAAGGTAAAAGTGTATATCGGCTTTAATGAGGAGTTAGCGCACCAAGTGTATGCGGGAAGTGATTTATTTTTAATGCCATCACTGTTTGAGCCGTGTGGCCTTGGACAACTTATCGCATTAGCGTATGGTACGATTCCAATTGTAAGGGAAACAGGCGGATTAAATGATACGGTACAATCTTATGACGAAGAAACTGGAGAAGGAAATGGTTTCAGTTTCACGAACTTTAATGCACATGACATGTTGCACACAGTTCGTCGTGCAATTGAATTTTATCATGATAAACCGGTATGGGATCAGCTTGTAAAACAAGCGATGACTGAAGATTATAGCTGGGAGAAATCAGCTCTTGCTTATAAAAAATTGTATAAAAGTCTCATGGAATAACATGTAGGTGGTGAAGAGATGTTTACTCATGTTGAAAGTTTCAAATCAGCTTTTCTAGAAAAGTTAGAGACGATGTATGGTAAAAGTTTCAAAGAATCTACAACTCGTGATCAATACAATACGCTTGGGTACATGGTACGTGAGTATATGAATAGTCAATGGATTGCAACGAATGAAAGTTATCGGTCTGGAGAGCGAAAGCAAATGTATTACTTATCCATTGAGTTTTTACTTGGGCGTTTGCTTGGAAGTAACATATTAAATTTAGGCATCAAGGATGTATGTGAGCAAGGGCTTTCTGAGCTTGGAATTTCGTTGCAACAATTAGAAGAGGTGGAAGCAGATGCAGGTCTTGGAAATGGTGGACTTGGACGGTTAGCAGCCTGTTTCCTTGATTCACTTGCATCTTTAAACTTACCAGGTCATGGGTGCGGAATTCGTTACAAACACGGCTTATTTGATCAAAAAATTGTTGATGGTTATCAAGTTGAATTTCCAGAACAGTGGCTTCTTCATGAAAATGTATGGGAAGTAAGAAGGCATGATCAAGCTGTAGAAGTAAGTTATTTCGGCAATGTTGAAACGCTCTACATTGATGGGCGTTTAGAATTCAGGCATACAAATGCAGAAGTAATTATGGCCGTACCATATGACGTTCCAGTAGTAGGTTATGAGACGAGTACTGTAAATACACTTAGACTTTGGAATGCGGAACCAGTTCCTTTCCCACAAAATTGCAAAGATATTTTGAAATATAAGCGTGAAACAGAGGCGGTATCGGAGTTTTTATATCCAGATGATACGCATGATGAGGGGAAAATACTTCGTTTGAAACAACAGTATTTTCTCGTATCAGCAAGCTTGCAAAATATTGTTCGTATGCATAGAGAAAGATATGGTGACCTTCGTCAATTACATGAGAAAATTGCGATTCATATTAATGATACCCATCCAGTTTTGGCGATTCCAGAACTGATGCGTATTTTATTAGATGAAGAAAAACTAGCATGGGAAGAAGCTTGGCACATAACAACGCAAACGATTTCTTATACGAATCATACGACGTTATCAGAAGCTCTTGAAAAATGGCCAATTCACATTTTTAAACCGTTATTACCGAGAATTTATATGATTATTGAAGAGATCAATGAACGTTTCTGTCATGAGCTTTGGGAACGTTATCCGTATGAATGGCATCGCATTGAAGAGATGGCGATTATTGCGCATGATCTTGTGAAAATGGCTCATTTAGCAATTGTCGGTAGCCATAGCGTAAACGGTGTAGCAAAAATTCATACGGAGATTTTAAAACAACGTGAAATGCGATTGTTTTACGAGTTTTATCCAGATAAGTTTAATAATAAAACGAATGGAATCGCTCATAGACGTTGGTTAATGAAGGCGAATCCACAGCTGACAAACCTTATTTCAGAGGCGATTGGAACAGAGTGGAAGAAAGCACCGATTAAGCTTCAAGAGCTACAATTAGTTCAATACGATGCGAGTTTCCAAGAGAAATTTGCAGAGGTAAAACAAGAGCGTAAAGAGATTTTAGCAGAGCGTATTCATAATACAATGGGGATTACAATTGATCCTAATTCTATTTTTGATGTGCAAGTAAAAAGGCTACATGCTTACAAGCGACAATTATTAAATGTTCTTCATATTTTATATTTGTATAACCGTTTGAAAGAGGATGCTAGTTTTACATTTTATCCGCGTACTTTTATTTTTGGAGCGAAAGCATCACCTGGCTATTACTATGCGAAAAAAATTATTAAATTAATAAACGAACTTGCAAGGAAAGTGAATAACGATCCGTACGTAAGCCAATATATGAAAGTTATCTTTCTAGAAAACTATCGAGTGTCTGTAGCGGAAGATATATTCCCAGCGGCCGATGTAAGTGAACAAATTTCAACAGCGAGTAAAGAAGCATCCGGAACAGGCAATATGAAATTTATGATGAATGGTGCGATTACGCTCGGCACGTTAGACGGAGCGAATATTGAAATAAAAGATAGAGTCGGTGATGATAACTGTTTCATTTTCGGTTTAACAGCCGAAGAAGTTCTTCATTACTATCAAAATGGTGGATATCGTGCAAGTGATTATTATCACCACAATGGGCACATTAAGAAGGTAGTAGACCAGTTAACGAATGGTTTCTTTGCACAGTCGGGAGCTGAATTTGAAGCAATTTACGATTCTCTTGTTATTCAAAATGATGAATATTTCGTTCTGCGAGATTTTGGCCCATATGCGGAAAAGCAAGAAGCTGTTGGTAGAGCTTATGAGAACCGAACGAAGTGGCTCGAAATGTCGATTTTAAATATTGCACAATCTGGTCATTTTGCGAGCGATCGAACGATTTTACAGTATAGTAATGAGATTTGGGGTATTGGTAATACAGTTACGCAAATTTAAAGAGATTGCTACGTTGGAAAAGATTATATGAAATTTATATCGGCGATTTTTAAGATATATCGGTTTACCGACAAAATTTAACACTAATAAATAAACCGAGCTTAAACTCATTAAGCTCGGTTTTCTTTTTTGCTTAAGAAAGAAATGGGATCGCAGTATATATGATACCTGTTCCATCATATTCTCCTGTCGCAAAGTATGAAAATGTAAAGAAACCTGTAAACGTAAAAATTACAATGAGAAAAAGTGCAAAGATAAATTTTAGCATGTAAGGTCCCCTCATCCAAAAGTAACTTCATATATTATTATAGTATAAGGATATTTAATTTCCAATTGTTTACTGGTTAAAAATGAGAAGTCAGACATGTTTTGTATGTTGTCATGGCATGATTATTTGCAATCGATTTTGTGTTTTTTGTAAAAGTCATGTTGTGATGAACGTGTGCATATTCCCAGTCTTGGTCATTAAAATTTATGTTTCGAGGAGGAAGAAGTGGAACGACATCAAATAAATTGACGAAACGAAAGCTACTAGCTACTTGCAGTTTATAATAATTCCGAAAGGCGATATCTCCCACTTTTGGGGAGGCAAATGTATACAGACCGTACTGTGCGAAGGCAGTGTTTATACGCGCATCGAGTATATGTAGTGTAGCGAGTGCGCCGCCTAAACTATGACCTGTTGCAAGAAGTTTCTTATGGGCTGGTAATGATACGAGCATATCCATAATAGAATCTCGGCAAGATTCATAAATGGAAAGAAAGCCGTTATGGACATTTCCGCTATTTAAAGCATATGGATATGGTTTTTGGTTAACGAGTGAATCGATAATCCAGTCTGTATCTGTTTGTGTCCCGCGAAAAGCTACAATAACGGTATCCTCAGATTCTAGTATGAATCCGAACCATTCTGTCGTTTGAATGGTTTTTCCTTGAAAGCCTTGTACATATTGAAAACCATCTGGTATTTCAAAAATCCCATTTTGTTTATATTGTTCATACGTTAACTCACAACAAGAAGCTAACAGTATGGCAGTATCTTTATCAAAGGATAAAGGAGTACGCATTAAGGGAGCCTCCTTAAGAAAAGGTATAGTTCAATATATGCAGTGAGGGACTTGATTCATTCTTTTAGAAAAAAACCTTGAAACTACAGTTACGTGAGGGAGTATGATTTTTGTAAACATACTGTTAGGAGGAGTGTAAGATAAGCAAAAGAGAAGGCTATTCAATTGGTGAGTTTTCAAGGAGAAGAAGTGTGGCTTAACGAAGTGATGGAGTATTATATGATTCGAAGTGGTTTGTATAGTCCACCTAAATAAAAAGAGCCCTATAAGGGCCCTGTTTACTCTTTTCCATCTAATAAACGACCAAGTCCACCTAAAACGCTACCTTCACCAGTGCTTTGCGCTGCTGGGCTTGTCAGACGTGCTGCTAAGCGGCTAAGTGTTAAGGACTGAATCCAAACTGTTCCAGGTCCTTCTAACGTTGCGAAGAATAAACCTTCGCCGCCAAATAGAGCTGTTTTTACTTTTCCAACGAACTCGACATCGTAATTAACGTCTTTTGTCATGGCAACGAGACAACCTGTATCAATGCGAAGTTTTTCGCCATGCTTTAATTCACGTTTGTATACAGTTCCGCCTGCATGCATGAAAGCAAGTCCATCACCTTCAAGTTTTTGCATGATGAAACCTTCACCACCGAAGAAACCAGTTCCTATTTTTTTCGTAAACTCAATGCCGATAGAAACGCCTTTTGCGGCACAAAGAAACGCATCTTTTTGACAAACTACTTTCCCTTGATATTCTGTTAAATCTACAGGAATAATTTTACCCGGATAAGGAGCAGCAAAGGATACGTGACGCTTGCCGTGACCTGTATTTGTAAATACAGTCATAAACATGCTTTCACCTGTAACGAGACGCTTACCAGCGCCCATTAATTTTCCGAATAAACCTCCAGATGGGCCAGAACCATCACCGAATATTGTTTCCATCTCTATGTAATCTTCCATCATCATCATCGCGCCAGCTTCTGCGATCACGCTTTCTTCTGGGTCTAACTCAATTTCAACAAACTGCATATCATCGCCGTATAACTTATACTCGATTTCATGTGCTCTCATTTTTTTCACCTCGTATGTAATAGATACTTATATTGTACAGAATTTAACAGGATTAGAATACTTTAGTTTTGTTAATTTTTAAATAAAGTGGGAGCATCCAAAACGGATTAGCAGTTCCCACCAATCAAGCTGCCCGTAAATGGCGGGATAAAATATGAATATGGAAATTCAACACTATATTAAAATCATAAAAAAATGGTGGAATGAAAGTGTTCTCATTTGACGTTTTGGATATAGCGTGATATAGTGAAATCACTATTGAGCTACATAATGTGGTACGGAAATAAAGCACGTTGAATTAAAGGCTGTAAGCTTGTTATACATTCATGTCCTTTATATCCACCTTTTCATGTGGATTCATAGTTTCATTTTTATTTAGGAGGTACATGACATGCAAACAGGTAAAGTTAAATGGTTCAACAGCGAAAAAGGTTTCGGTTTCATCGAAGTTGAAGGTGGAGACGATGTATTCGTTCACTTCTCAGCTATCCAAGGTGACGGATTCAAAACTTTAGAAGAAGGTCAAGAAGTTTCTTTCGAAATCGTTGAAGGTAACCGTGGACCACAAGCTGCTAACGTTACAAAAAACTAATTAGCTAGCGATAAAAAGCATTCCGATTTTCGGAATGCTTTTTTTTATTCTTTGGAACTCGACTCATTTGAAGATAATTCGCCCTTAAAGGTACGCTCTTCAAAGTCATCAAGCATTTGTTCATATTCTTCATGTTCTTCCGTAGCGAAAACTTGCAGATTTTTTCCATACATATCTGTACCGATAAAGTTTTCGAAATCCTCTACGTAGCCTACGTTTTCTTCGCTATTTACGTACATGCCATTATAGTTTTTCGAATCTTGTCTTTCTAAATCAGATGGTGTTTCAGATGTTCCGTAATTGGCAACATCTTGCCATGCATCTTCTGCATCGTATTCAACAGAACGATCTTCGTCATGTTTGTGAAAAGAAGGAGACAGCACTTCTTCTTCAACTGGTCGCGTATTCATATTTAACTTATTTGTCGCGTGCTGGATGCATGTTGTAGCGGTTGGCATTGCTTCTAATCTTTCAAATGGAATTTCTTCGCCAGACA
This sequence comes from Bacillus sp. CD3-5, assembly GCF_006349665.1. Lineage (NCBI taxonomy): Bacteria > Bacillati > Bacillota > Bacilli > Caryophanales > Bacillaceae > Bacillus > Bacillus sp. CD3-5. The sequence continues at coordinate 18,116 of NZ_VEPX01000017.1, forward strand.
CTTCGCAAATGCCGTACGTACCCGCTTCTATTTTCTGCAAGGCATGTTTCGTGTCCTCAAGCTGTTTATGCCAAAGTTCAATAAGCCCGAAGTCTTTTTCACGTTCATATAGCTCTGTTGCCATATCAGCTGGATGGTTATCATAGCTAGATAATTCTCCAACAGATTCACGTTCAGATGCACGATCTTCATTTTCGTGTGTTTGTATCGTTTGCTCTAGTTCTTGTTTTTGTTTTTCTAAAACGGATTTAAATTGATTTATTTGTTGTGGAGTTAACATAGTCGTCCACCTTCCTACAATTCAGTTTCTTTACATAGTATGAGCGTTGCGAGTAGGAATTATGAGCTGAAATTGGTATATGAAAAAGGAGCCGCATTAGCAGCTCCTTTTAAAGGAAATATCCAAGCAATAATCCGATTCCCATGAGGAGACCGAAGATTGTATTTGTTTTTGCTGTTGCTATCATCGCAGGTACCATTTCCATTGGAATGCTTTTGCCGATAAAGCCTTTCGTCGCTTTAAATGCTTTCGGTGCACTTAAAAATACGATCAGCATCCATGGTGATACGATGCCCACGATAATTAAAGCAATTGTCCAAATGTAGGAAACGATGAACATAGAAGCAAGTACACCGACCGCTCGCTCGCGTCCAACGAGAATGGCTAACGTTTTACGACCGTTTTCTTTATCGCCATCTAAGTCACGGATGTTATTAGCTAGTAAAATGGCACCAATTAAAATCGAGCTTGGAATAGATAGTAAAACGACTTCTGATGTTACAGTTCCAGTTTGGATAAAGAATGAAATCCCAATAATAATGACACCCATAAATAATCCGGCTGTTAACTCTCCAAATGGTGTATATGCAATTGGAAGTGGACCGCCTGTATAAAGGTAAGCAACGGCCATACAAACAAGACCGATTGCAGCAAGCCACCAGCTAGAATTCATACAAATATAAACACCTAATAGTATTGCGATACCGAAAAATCCAAATGCTAAGTTAAGTACTGTTTTTGGCTGAATGCCATCGCGAACGATAGCGCCGCCGATACCAACTGAACCTTCGTGATCAAGTCCTCTTTTATAATCAAAGTATTCATTAAACATGTTTGTTGCTGCCTGAATGAGAAGACAAGCAAGAAGCATTATAAGGAAAAGAGGGAGATGTATTTGATTTATACCTCCGACCTGCATTGCATAGGCTGTTCCGATGAAAACAGGAACGAAAGCTGCTGTTAATGTATGGGGACGTAGTAAACTCCACCAAATGCGCCAGCCTGTTTGCTTGCTTGGCTTTGGCGCCGTAGGAGAGGAATTCGTTTCGACGTTCATTTCCATGTTGAATCCTCCTTTGGTCACATATTGTACACAACTAAGTGTAGAAAAAGCATCATTTAGTGTCAACGTTTATTTTCTAGGAAGAGAAGGTGAATTTCTCAGAAATGCTAAACGTTGACAGGCCTTTCGTTTGAGGTGTATCTTAAAATCAAGCGTAATTATGACTATTTTTCGCCCATAGGGGGGAGACAATTGTGATTCAAACGAAACAAAAAGGCTTGCAGGAAGTTCTAAGTGCAGCCATTAAGCATGCAACTGATGAAAAAATATTGGTTAGTTTTGTTAAAAAAATAGACTGGATGGATCCACTTCTGTTTTATGCAGCAGGAAAAAGGATCTCATTCGAAAATAGATGTTATTTTGCAGACCCAGCTCAGCATGTAATATTTGCTGGAATTGGTTCTGTTTTCACTATAGCAACTGCTTCTCACAAACGCTTTCAAACTGCTCGTGACGAGTGGGATAAAGTAAAAGAGAAAGCATTTGTACAAAGAGAAAGATACGAATTTGGAACAGGTCCTCTTTTATTTGGTGGATTTTCATTTGACCAAGAAAAAGAGAAAACAGATTTATGGAAAGAATTTGATGATACGACATTTTCACTACCGGCATTTTTATTAACTGTAAAAAATGAAAAAGCATGGTTAACAATGAATACATTTGTTTCAGCAACAGATTGTGCAGAAACTCTTTATAACGAAATTGTTTCTTTAGAAGAGAAAATTTTTGAGGAGAGTAAATGTGCACTAGAAGGATCGAAATTAACAGTTACTTCTAAAGTAGAAGTGGATCCGAAAGGCTGGATGAAGTCCATTGAGAAAGTGCAAGATGAGATGAAGCAGGGGAACGTGCAGAAGGTTGTATTAGCGAGGGAGCTAAAAGTAGAGATGGATCATCATATTGATTCTGCGCTTGTTTTAGAAGCACTTCGCATTGGGCAACCAGATTGTTACGTATTTTCTTTTGATTATAAAGGAGCATGCTTCTTAGGAGCGACGCCAGAGAGATTAATTCGTAAAGAAGATGAGAAGTTTACTTCAATGTGTCTTGCTGGTTCAACTGGTCATGGTCAATCTATAGAAGAAAGTAAGCGAAATAGTGATGCGCTTCTTCATGATGAAAAGAATTTAGCTGAACACGGTTATGTTGTGAACATGATCAGGTCGGTATTAAATGAGCACTGCGAATCCGTTAATATTCCGGAGAGTCCCGGTCTATTAACAACGAAAAACTTAATTCATTTATATACGCCTGTAGAGGCAAAAGGCGACGCGAGTCTTTTAACGATGGTAGAAGAATTACATCCAACACCAGCTCTTGGCGGGACACCTCGTTTAGAAGCGATGAAACTAATTCGTGATGTTGAATTGTTAGACAGAGGATTATATGGTGCACCGATTGGCTGGATAGATGATGAAGGAAATGGTGAATTTGCGGTTGCACTTCGCTGCGGATTATTAAATGGCGAGAAAGCATCCTTATTCGCCGGTTGCGGGATTGTAATTGATTCAGTACCACAACTTGAATATGAAGAAACAAGTTTGAAGTTTAGACCGATGCTTGGTGCTTTGGAGGAATTAATGAAATGAACAATCATATAGAAGCATTATCATATTATTTAGGTGCGTTCGTGGATGAACTGACGCGTCTAAATGTATGTGATGTTGTCATTAGTCCAGGCTCACGGTCAACGCCGATTGCTCTACTAATGGAACAACATGAAGGAATGAACACATATTTACATGTAGATGAAAGATCTGCAGGATTTTTTGCGCTCGGTATTGCAAAAGCGAAAAAACGTCCTGTTGCATTATTATGTACGTCAGGAACGGCTGCAGCGAACTACTATCCAGCTGTATGTGAAGCTTTTCATTCGCGAGTGCCGCTTATCGTCTTAACGGCAGATAGACCGCATGAATTAAGAGATGTCGGTGCACCACAAGCGATGAATCAAATTAATTTATACGGCACGTTTGTGAAGCAATTTACAGAGATGGCACTTCCAGAAGCGAATGAGGCGATGTATCATTACGCTCGCATGACAACGCAGCGCACGATAGCAAGCGCGCTTTTAGCACCGCAAGGACCTGTTCATCTTAATTTTCCGGTTCGCGAACCGCTCATCCCGGACTTCTCATTAGAAAGTTTATGGGATAAAGGACGCGGAGAATATACAGGAGTAGTTCAGCGAGGGAACGCGGTGATGCCGAGTGAATATGTAGATTCTCTTGTAGGGCGCCTTTCACATATGGAAAAGGGGCTTATTATTTGTGGAGATGATAGTCATTCAGAAATCGCAACGTTTGCAACGCAACTAGCTGAAAAAACGGGATATCCAATATTAGCGGATCCACTTTCTAACATTCGTAGTGGACACCACGATAAAACGATGGTAATCGACTGTTACGATACATTTTTACGAAATGAGCTGTTAAAAGAAACGTGGAAGCCGGAAGTTATAATTCGCTTCGGTGGTATGCCTGTTTCGAAAGCATTAACGCAGTTCATCAAAAAACAAACGAAAGCTGTTCATATCGTTGTTGACGAATCAGGACAATGGAGAGATCCAGCTCTCGTTGCAACAGAAGTTGTCCAAGCGAGTGATATTGCATTTTGCAGTGCACTAATAGAAAAAATGTCAGTTATGAAAAAGAATGATTGGTCCCAAATGTGGCAACATATAAACGAAAAAACGAAGGAAACACTTCGTGAAATGGAAACATATGATACGGCATTTGAAGGAAGAGTCATTACAGATATTGTCCGCGTATTACCAGAAGGGGCAACGTTATTTGCAAGTAATAGTATGCCAATTCGTGATACAGATTCTTTCTTCTTCACATCGGATAAAGACATTCAAGTAATGGCAAATCGCGGTGTAAATGGGATTGATGGAATCATTTCGACAGCTTTAGGAGCGAGCATGATTTGCGATCCGCTCGTATTAGTGATTGGTGATTTATCATTCTATCACGATTTAAATGGACTACTAGCCGCAAAATTACATGAATTAAACATAACGATTGTCGTTGTAAATAATGACGGTGGTGGTATTTTCTCATTCTTACCACAATATGAGAAAAAGGAACATTTCGAATCATTATTTGGAACTCCAATTGGGCTTGATTATGAGCATGTTGTTACAATGTACGGTGGTTCATTTAGCCGTGTAAATGGCTGGGAGCAGTTCCGAGAAGAAGTACAAAAAGGTGCAACGAAAGAAGGTTTACACGTTGTAGAAATTTGTACGAACCGTGATGAAAACTTAACATTGCACCGTACGTTATGGGCAAAAACACAGGACGTCATTACTACATCGTTGCAAGGTGAATCAAAATGAACGTAACGCTGCAAGGTGTATCGTATGAATATGAAGTAGTCGGAAGCGGAGAACCACTTCTACTTCTTCATGGTTTTACGGGAAGTATGGAAACGTGGCGTTCCTTCATTCCTTCTTGGAGCGAGCAGTTTCAAGTCATTTTAGTAGACATTGTTGGGCACGGAAAAACGGAAAGCCCTGAAGATGTGACGCATTATAATATTCGAAATGTAGCGTTGCAAATGAAAGAACTACTAGATTATCTTCATATTGAAAAAGCGCATATACTTGGCTATTCAATGGGCGGTAGACTGGCGATTACGATGGCGTGTCTATATCCAGAATATGTACGTTCTCTTTTATTAGAAAATTGTACAGCTGGGCTTGAAAGTGAAGATGAGCGAAAAGAACGCTGTGAAAAAGATGAGCGACTTGCTCAGAAAATTGAGCGAGAAGGCATCGAAAGTTTTGTATCGATGTGGGAAAGTATTCCGCTGTTTGAAACGCAAAAACGTTTAGCACAAAACGTACAAGAAGCAGTGCGAAAAGAGCGACTTGCTAACAATCCAAAAGGGCTCGCAAATAGCTTGCGCGGCATGGGAACAGGGGCTCAGCCTTCATGGTGGAATGAGCTGAAAAAATTAAAAATGCCTGTTCTTTTAATGAACGGTGAGCATGATGAAAAGTTCTTGCGCATATTAAAAAATATCGAAAAATGCGTCTCTGACGCGAAATTTGTCAAAATTGATGGCGCTGGCCATGCAATTCATGTGGAACAACCGGAAAAGTTTGATACAATAGTAAAGGGATTTCTAAAAACTATGCAGTGATGCTTTTTTCAGTTAAGAATGAAGTTACACTTATAGAGGAGATCAGAAATATACAAGGAGGTAGTTGTAATGGCTATTGAATGGGTAAAAGAAGGCAATTACGAAGATATTATTTATTCAACATACAATGGTATCGCAAAGATTTCGATTAACCGCCCTGAAGTACATAACGCATTCCGTCCTAAAACGGTAATGGAGTTAATCGATGCATTTGCACAAGCTCGTGATGATGCAAATGTTGGCGTTATCATTTTAACAGGTGAAGGTGGACGTGCATTCTGTTCTGGCGGCGACCAAAAAGTTCGCGGTCATGGCGGATATGTAGGTGACGACCAAATCCCTCGTTTAAATGTATTAGACTTACAACGTCTAATTCGCGCAATTCCTAAACCAGTTATCGCGATGGTAGCAGGTTATGCAATCGGTGGTGGACACGTACTTCATATCGTATGTGACTTAACAATCGCTGCAGAAAATGCTGTATTCGGACAAACAGGTCCTAAAGTAGGAAGCTTTGACGGTGGATACGGAGCTGGTTACTTAGCTCGTATGGTAGGTCACAAGAAAGCTCGCGAAATTTGGTACCTATGCCGTCAATATAGTGCACAAGAAGCGCTTGATATGGGCTTAGTAAACACAGTAGTACCATTAGAAGAACTTGAAGCAGAAACAGTACAATGGGCACAAGAAATCTTAGCAAACAGCCCAATGGCACTTCGTTTCCTAAAAGCTGCATTCAACGCAGACACAGACGGTCTAGCTGGTATTCAACAACTAGCTGGAGATGCAACGTTATTGTACTACACAACTGACGAAGCAAAAGAAGGTCGCGACGCATTCAAAGAAAAACGCAGTCCGGACTTCGGTCAATTCCCTCGTTTCCCTTGATCAAACTAAAAGCGGAAGCAGCTCGTTCAGAATGTGAGGGGGATGGAGCTTCTGACGTAGAGGCGCTTTTTGCCTCGTAGGAAGAAGTGAAGCCACCGAACATTCTAGCTGCTGTAGCTGGATGTTTCAAAAGCGGAGCCGACTGTTTAGCCTCGTAGGCTAAGGTTCTTTCGCACAGAAAGTGTTTTTTACTTTCTCGTGCGGAAGGTTCTTAGACGGAAGGGGCTAGGAGGAGCAGCTGGATAAGATCAAACCGGAAACAAAACAACTAAGAGACTTGATGTCATATCAAGTCTCTTTCTTTCATGAAAGGAGAATGAATGATGGAGACGATGCCAAATTGGTTAATGCAACGTGCATTTTTAACACCAGATCGCACTGCAATTGAAATAGAGGAAGAGAAAGTTACTTTTATGCAGCTACATGAAAAAGTAGTATCTGTTTGTGAACACCTCACGCATGTAGGAGTGAAGCGTGGGCAAAAGGTGGCTGTTCTGATGAAAAATGGTATGGAGATGATTACAGTTATTCACGCCCTATCGTACGTAGGTGCAGTAGCTGTGCTTTTAAATACGCGTCTTTCAAGAGAAGAGCTACTTTGGCAAATGGATGATGCTGAAGTTATTTGTTTAGTGACGGATCAAGATTTTGACGCTAAAGATATTCCTGTCTATTCATTCGCCGAAGTGATGAATGGACCAAAAGAGGAAGCCTCTATACAAGAAGAATTCTCTTTAAAAGAAGCGATGACAATTATTTATACGTCTGGGACTACAGGCAAACCGAAAGGCGTTATTTTAACGTACGGCAATCATTGGGCAAGCGCGGTTGGCTCTTCGCTTAATTTAGGGCTTCGTGATGATGATTGCTGGTTGGCTTGTATGCCGATGTTCCACGTTGGCGGGCTATCTCTTTTAATGAAAAACATTATGTACGGTATGCGCATTTTACTCGTTCCGAAATATGATGCGGATTTTATTCATAAAGCACTTCAAACGAGAGGCGTAACGATTATTTCTGTCGTTTCTAAAATGTTAACTGATTTATTAGAGCGACTTGGAGAAGGAACATATCCATCTTCTTTACGATGTATGTTACTTGGCGGAGGACCAGCGCCGAAACCGTTATTAGAAACGTGTGTAGATAAAGGGATTCCTGTATATCAAACGTACGGTATGACAGAAACGTCTTCGCAAATTTGTACGTTATCCGCGGATTACATGTTAACAAAAGTAGGTTCAGCCGGAAAACCACTATTTCAGTGCCAACTTCGTATCGAAAAAGATGGCGTCGTAGTACCGCCATTTGCGGAAGGCGAAATCGTAGTAAAAGGACCAAATGTAACAGGCGGTTACTTTAACCGTGAAGATGCGACGCGCGAAACTATTCAAAACGGATGGCTTCATACTGGTGACCTCGGTTATTTAGATGAAGAAGGATTTTTATACGTATTAGATCGACGCAGTGATTTAATCATTTCTGGCGGAGAGAATATATATCCGGCTCAAATTGAAGAAGTGTTGCTTTCTCATCCGATGGTAGCGGAAGCTGGTGTTGTCGGCATGACTGATGATAAATGGGGACAAGTACCCGCTGCTTTTGTTGTAAAAAGTGGAGAGATAACAGAAGAAGAAATTCTTCATTTTTGCGAGGAGAAATTAGCGAAATATAAAGTGCCGAAAAAAGCGTGGTTCTTAGAGGAATTACCACGAAATGCTTCGAAAAAATTGTTAAGACGAGAGTTAAGACAATTAGTGGAGGAGATGTAAGTGGAGATAAAAAAAGCGACACTTCATATAACGGAAATGCCACTCGTCATCCCGTTTGCTGCAAGCTACGGAACTTATGAAAAGCGTGAGAGCATCGTTATTGAATTAGAAGATACGGATGGACATATTGGATTTGGTGAAGTCGTTGCCTTCTCTGAACCGTGGTATACGGAAGAAACAGTGAAGACAGCGCTTCATGTACTTCAGGATTTTTTATTACCTGATTTATTGAAAGCTGAAATTTCCCACCCGAATGAAGTACCTGGTTTGTTCCAGCATATAAAAAGAAACCGAATGGCAAAGGCGGGAATTGAAGGGGCTGTTTGGAATTTATATGCGAAGCGTCAAAACAAATCGTTAGCGACAGTGCTTGGCGGAACGAAGGCTGAAATTGAAGTCGGTGTTGTGATTGGTATCAATACAATTCCGGTTATGTTAAAACAAATCGAGAAGTATGCAGAAGAAGGATACGAGCGTTTTAAAGTGAAAATAAAGCCAGAGCATGATTATGAATTATTGAAAGAGATTCGTAAAGAGTTCCCGCACATCCCGTTAATGGCTGATGCAAATTCAGCCTATACATTAGCGGATACGGAGAAATTGAAACGATTAGATGAATTTCAATTGATGATGATTGAGCAACCGCTAGCGGATTACGACTTTCTTGATCATGCACAGTTGCAAAAGGAAATTGCAACGCCCATTTGTTTAGACGAAAGCATCCATAGTTTAGAAGACGCACGCGTTGCGATTACGCTTGGCAGCTGCCAAATTGTGAACATTAAACCAGGGCGAGTGGGCGGATTAACAGAATCGGTTCAAATTCATAATTATTGTATGGAGCATAACATACCCGTTTGGTGCGGCGGTATGGTGGAGATGGGGATTTCAAGAGCACAAAATGTTGCCCTCGCCTCACTGCCTAACTTTACGATTCCAGGTGATATATCTGCCTCTAGTAGGCACTGGGAGAGGGATATTATTTCGCCGGAAGTGACGCTTGAGGGAGGGAAAGTGATTGTACCGCAAAGCGTGGATACTGAGTATGAAGTAGACCACGGAAGGTTGGCTGAAATTACGAAGCAGCGAATTGTTTTGGAGCGGTAGGTTGAGTCTTTCAAATAGCGGGCGAATTTCGTCGTTAATTGTCGGTAAGTCGATATATTTCAATAATCGCTGATATAAATTTCATTTACTAAGGTTACTCCCACGAGTAACCTTTTCGTATTGTACAAATTAGATAGACTAGTTTACAATCGAGCGTATAAAGTGAAACTTTAATCAGTGGGGCATCCCCACTGATTATTAGCCCGCACCAATCGGGCTTTTATGGGCAGTTGATCTTCCACCTAACTTATTTGATTCACCCGAATTTTGAGGTGGGAGTCTTACTGCCCGCAAATAGCGGGGGAAAAGGGGGAGTAAAATGAAGCGCATTTCCATTTTAATAGCGGATGATGAGGAAGAAATTGCTGATTTAATTGAGATACATTTAGAAAAAGAAGGGTACCACGTCGTGAAAGCAGCTGATGGAGAAGAGGCTGTTCATATTATTGAAACGCAACCAATCGACTTAGTGGTTTTAGATATTATGATGCCGAAAATGGATGGGTATGAGGTGACGCGTCAAATTCGCGCGAAGCATCATATGCCAATTATTTTCTTGAGTGCGAAAACTTCGGATTTTGATAAAGTGACAGGTCTTGTATTAGGTGCAGATGATTATATGACGAAACCTTTTACACCGATTGAATTAGTCGCACGTGTAAATGCACAATTACGCCGATTTCTTACATTGAATCAGCCGAAAGTAGCAGAGAATAAATCTGCTTTACAGGTAGGCGGAGTTACTATTGATCCTGAGCGAAGAACGGTAAATGTGTACGGAGAACAAGTTGAATTAACACCGAAAGAGTTTGATATTTTATATTTATTAGCGAGCCATCCGAAGAAAGTGTACAATGTAGAAAATATTTTTCAGCAAGTATGGGCAGATGATTATTATGAAGGCGGAAATACAGTTATGGTACATATTCGTACGTTACGGAAAAAACTTGGGGAAGATAAAAGAAAGAACAAGTTAATCAAAACAGTGTGGGGAGTAGGTTATACTTTCAATGGCTAAAAAGATGAGAAGCTTTCGCTCGAAGATGGTTATGCTATTTGCGTTAAGTATGATATTTGCTGGTGGCGTAACGTATATCATTTATCAAGGGTTACGGATTTATTACAAATTAGTCGTTCGTTATGAGGATCCGTTAGCTCAAGTGCGTTTCATGATAAAACAAATTGGGGATGTTAATTTCTTTTTAATTATTTTCATCCCGCTATCCATTATATTTTTCTTCTTCCTTACTAAACCATACTTAAAATACTTTGATGAGATTTCAAGCGGGATTCATCATTTGGCGAACGGAGATTTTTCAAATGAAGTGCGCATTTCATCAAACGATGAGTTTGGAGAGATCGCACGTGAAATAAATGTTGCGAGTGAAAAGTTAAAAGAAGCGGTGGAAAGAGGAGACTTTGCTGAAAGTAGTAAAGACCAGCTCGTTGTAAACTTAGCTCATGATTTAAGAACGCCATTAACATCCGTGTTAGGGTATTTAGATTTAATTCTTAAAGATGAGAATTTAACAAAAGAACAAATTAAACATTTCTCCACAATTGCGTATACGAAATCGCAAAGGCTGGAAAGTTTAATTGATGAGTTATTTGAAATTACACGTATGAATTATGGCATGTTAAAGCTGGATAAAAAGCCGATTGATATAAGTGAGCTACTTATACAGTTAGAGGAGGAATTGTATCCGTTATTAGAAAAACATCATTTAGAAGCTAGATTGAATGTTGATCCTCATTTGCCGATTAACGGTGATGGAAAATTGTTAGCTAGAGTATTTGAAAACTTGTTAACAAATGCCGTTCGTTACGGATATGATGGGCAATTTGTTGATCTGAATGGGTATATCGATAATGGAGAAGTTGTCGTACAAGTTATGAATTACGGAGATAGCATTCCAGAAGAAGACTTACCGTATCTTTTTGATATGTTTTATACAGGTGATAAATCGAGGTCAGAGAACCGTGGCGGGACAGGCCTTGGGCTATTTATTGCGAAAAATATTGTTGAACAGCATAACGGTATGATTTCTGCTGAAAGTAATGTAGTTAGAACAATGTTTGAAGTGCGATTGCCAAAAGACGAGAACGTAACAATTTAATAAAAATTTAAACTTTACCCCACTTTTTATTTTAATAGTTTTTTCTATTCTAGACGTAAGTTACGTTAAGGAGGAACTAGAAATGAAAAAGTGGGTATTTATTTCTTTTTTTATCGCATGCACAATCTGTGTAGGCGTTTATATATCACCGTTATTTCAAAAAGAAATTGATGTGAAAATCGGTGGGGAAAATAGTGCAGTAAAGAATGAAAATATGAAAAAGGTAGAGGTTACAAAAGAACAAATTTATAAAGGGGATCTATTATTAGTTAATAAAGACTACCCAGTTAAAAAAGATAGTATTAGGTCTGATATTATAAATGTAAATCACAATAGTGAATTAGTAAGAGGTTACGTCATATTTGATAGAAATCTTCGCTTATCAAAGGATGTTGTAAAAAAGTTTTTGAACGTTGTCGATGCAGCTGGAAAAGATGGCGTACAACATTTTTTAATGAATAGCGGATATCGAGATTTTAAAGAGCAAAGTAAGTTATATAAAGAAATGGGATCAGACTATGCACTTCCAGCAGGATACAGTGAACATAATTTAGGATTATCACTGGACGTTGGATCAACGCAAAAGAAAATGGAAAAAGCGCCTGAAGGAAAATGGATTGAAGAGAACGTATGGAAGCACGGGTTTGTTTTACGTTATCCGAAAAATAAAAGTCATATTACAGGCATTCAATATGAGCCGTGGCATATACGTTATGTAGGATTACCGCATAGTGCTATTATGCAAAAGGAGAAAATTACATTAGAGGAATATTTGGACTTCTTAAAAGAGAAAAAAGAAATCACAACGGATGTGGAAGGTAAGAAATATACGGTTTCTTATTATAAAGTGTCCGGGAATAGGAAAGTGAATGTTCCAGCGAATAAGCAGTATGAAATTTCAGGGAATAATATGGATGGGGTTATTGTGACGGTTCAGGAATAGATAAAGAGGTTGTTCCGATTTGGAGCAGCCTTTTCGTATATAAGAAAGGGATGGGCATTTTTGTCGGTAAATCAATATTCCTTGTCGAATCGTTGATATAATTTCTTGTACTATCAGCATTTTTGAGGTGCATCTTTTTATTTAATTTTAAACATTATAACGTTATATTTACTTCTCCCTTTTTTTGTGTTACGCTAAACGTGTGAAAGAGATATAAAAAATGAAACTTTAATGTAAGCGTATTCTTATGGCTTCTTATAGAAAAGGGTGGAAGTACAATGACAGAACGATTCGTACTACGTAATGTGAAACGTGTGAACGGGGAAGAGATTGACATTGTAATTGAAAATAATAAAATCGCACAGGTGACGAAAGCTGGTGCTGGCGAGGGTGGAAAGGTTCTTGATTACTCAGGTACTTACGTATCGAGTGGTTGGATTGATTTGCACGTTCATGCTTTTCCAGAGTTTGATCCGTATGGCGATGAGGTGGATGAAATTGGCGTTAAGCAAGGGGTAACGACAATTGTTGATGCAGGTAGCTGCGGTGCTGATCGCATTGCAGATTTAGTAAAAAGTAGAGAACAGGCAAAAACGAATTTATTTGCCTTTTTAAATATTTCTCGCATCGGTTTGAAACGAATTGATGAATTATCCAACATGGAATGGATAGATAAAGAGAAAGTAATAGAAGCAGTAGAAAAGTATAAAGATGTAGTCGTTGGGTTAAAGGCGAGAATGAGTAAAAGCGTCGTTTGTGATAGTGGAATTGAACCGCTACATGTAGCGCGCTCTTTATCCCGTGAAACATCATTACCGATTATGGTACATATCGGTTCAGCACCTCCTCGCATTGAGGAAGTTGTACCTCTTTTAGAAAAAGACGATGTGATTACACATTACTTAAACGGGAAAGAAAATAATTTATTTGATGAAGAAGGCAAACCGCTACCTGTATTACTAGATGCAGTGAAGCGCGGTGTTCATTTAGATGTTGGGCATGGTAATGCTAGTTTTTCTTTTAAAGTAGCAGAGGCAGCAAAGCGTCACGATATTGCCTTTAATACAATTAGTACAGATATTTACCGGAAGAATCGCGTGCACGGTCCAGTGTATAGTATGGCTCATGTTCTTTCGAAATTCCTTTACTTAGGTTATCCGCTAGAAGAAGTGATTCATGCGGTGACGAAACATGCGGCAGAATGGCTTAAGAAACCTGAGCTTGGCCGTATTCAAGAAGGGGATATTGCAAATTTAACTTTATTTACGGTGAAAGATGAGAAGATTACGTTAATAGATTCAGAAGGGGATCAGCGCATTGCTGAAAGAAGAATTGATACGAAAGGGGTTGTAGTCAATGGGTCATTCATTGAATGCTAAGTACGGATTAAAAAGAGTAATAAATGCGAGCGGTAGAATGAGTATTTTAGGTGTATCCGCTCCGACAGATACAGTTATGGATGCGATGAAACATGGGGGACAAAATTATGTGGAAATTGCTGATTTAGTAGATAAAGCGGGAGACCATATTGCGAGAATTCTAGATGCAGAGGCAGCTGTCGTTGTGAATTCAGCATCGAGCGGAATTGCACTTTCTATCGCTGGTATCGTGACAGAAGGAAATCGCCGTAAAAGTGAAAGACTTCATCAAGAGGTCATCGCGAAAAATGAAGTGATTATGTTAAAAGGTCATAACGTTCAGTATGGTGCTCCTGTTGAAACGATGATTTACTTAGGCGGAGGAAAACTTGTAGAAGTTGGCTACGCAAATGAAGGGAAAGCAGAGCATATTGAAGATGCGATTGGTGAAAATACAGCAGCGATTCTGTATGTAAAATCACATCATGCCGTGCAAAAAAATATGATTTCTGTTGAAGAAGCATGGGAAGTAGCGCAGCGAAATAACGTACCGCTTATCGTAGATGCGGCAGCTGAAGAAGACATTCAAAAATATGTGAAGTATGCAGACCTTGCCATTTATAGCGGTTCAAAGGCGATTGAAGGACCTACTTCTGGTATTGTTGGCGGGAAACGAAAATATATTGAGTGGCTGAAAGTGCAATTACATTGCATCGGAAGAAGTATGAAAGTTGGGAAAGAAACAACATTTGGCTTACTTCAAGCGCTTGATGAGTACGGAGTAAAAGAAGATAAGAGTGAGCAAGAAAAAGAGTTGTTACAAGTACTTATGCCGCTAAAAGAATTAAACGGTGTAAATGTAACGATTGTTCAAGATGAAGCGGGAAGAGCAATCTTTAGAGCCCGTATTCATATTAACGAAAAAGAGTTAAATAAATCGGCAAAAGACGTTGTGACAGCATTACACGAAGGGGAAATCGCGATTTATACACGTGATTACGGAGTAAGACAAGGATTCTTTGATATTGATCCACGTCCACTTCAAGGTGATGACATACATGTGATTGAAGAAAAATTGAGAGAAATTGTAGGGGGAAACTAAAATGACAAACATTCAAAAACGTTTTTATAAAGGCCGCGTAGCATTAAATGTATTAGCGAACAATACCCGAAATGCGAAAGATATTTTTGAAGCAGCAGAAGGTTATGTAGTAGTAGGTGTATTATCAAAAGATTATCCAACAGTAGAAGAAGCTGTTACAGCGATGAAAGCATATGGAAAAGAAATTGATGACGCTGTATCGATCGGACTAGGAGCAGGAGATAATCGCCAAGCAGCAGTTGTAGCTGAAATTGCGAAACATTATCCAGGTAGCCATATTAACCAAGTATTCCCTTCAGTTGGAGCGACACGTGCAAATCTTGGCGGAAAAGATAGCTGGATTAATAGTTTAGTATCGCCAACAGGAAAAGTAGGGTACGTAAATATTTCTACTGGTCCAATTAGTGCAGCTGGAGAAGAAAAAGCAATCGTTCCAATTAAAACAGCGATCGCACTTGTACGTGATATGGGCGGAAATTCATTGAAATACTTCCCGATGAAAGGGCTAGCTCATGAAGAAGAATATCGCGCAGTTGCGAAAGCTTGTGCGGAAGAAGGATTCGCATTAGAGCCAACCGGCGGAATCGATAAAGAAAACTTTGAAACAATTGTACGTATTGCGCTTGAAGCAAATGTAGAGCAAGTGATCCCGCATGTGTACTCTTCTATTATTGATAAAGAAACTGGCAATACGAAAGTAGAAGATGTTCGTGAATTATTAGCAGTCGTGAAGAAGTTAGTTGATCAATATGCGTAAGAAAATTGCAGCATTCGGTGAAGTAATGATGCGCCTGCAAGTACCAGGATATGAATTGTTATCGCAAGCTAATACATTAAAATACTCATTTTCTGGTACAGGTGTGAATGTTGCAGCAGCACTTTCTCATCTCGGGCATGAAGGGCTTCTTATTTCTACTTTACCGGAAAACTCGGTTGGAGATGCTGCATTATCTTACATTCAAAAATTAGGCGTGCAAACCTCGCTTGTTTCAAGAGCTGGCAAATATGTCGGCATGTACTTTTTAGAAAATGGATTTGGAGCACGTGTAAGCCGCGTTACATATTCAAATCGATTAGAAAGTAGCTTCAATACGGCATGTGAAGAAATGTATCAATTTGAAGAAATCGCGAAGGAAATTGATATTGTTCATTTTTGCGGGATTACACTTGCGATGAATGATACGGTGCGTCATCATATGAAATCTTTAGCGAAAGCAGTGAAAGAAAACGGAGGAACTGTCGTCTTTGATTGCAATTATCGTCCATCACTTTGGGGAAAAGATGGGTACGAGCAGGCGAAACCGCATTATGAAGAAATGTTAGGGCTAGCTGATATTGTAATGATGAACGAAAAAGATGCAATGTTTGTTTTAGGAATGAAAACAGAAGAAACGGAGCGAGAGGCGCAACTTGTTGATCTTATTCCAAAGGTAGCTGAAACGTATAGTATCGCTACAATCGCTGGTACGCATCGCTCTATTAATAGCGATAATACACACTCGCTTCGCGGATTTATATGTAAAGACGGTACGTTCACTTTTGCAAAAACACTTACGTTTTCTGTATATGATAGAATAGGTGCTGGAGATGCTTATACGAGCGGGATTATTCATGGCGAGATAGAAGAGTTTGCACCAGAGAAAGCTGTTTCATTTGCGTCAGCAGCTGGAATGCTTGCACATACAATCGTCGGTGATACGCCAATGTCATCAGAGAAGGATATACTTCGGGCAATGACGGCATCAGTAGGTGATGTAGAAAGGTAGTGGGTGTAACGGTGAACGTAACGAGGAAAAAAGGACCATTATATTTACAAATAAAAAACATTATTCGTGATCGAATATTGCATGGTGTATATGCAATTCATACGAATATTCCTTCCGAACCGCAGTTAGAAGAAGAGTTCAAGGTGAGTAAAATTACAGTACGAAATGCGATTAAAGAACTCGCTCAAGAAGGGTATTTAGAAAAGAAAAGCGGTAAAGGAACGAAAGTCATCCGTAACACGTCTGCGACAAAACTGTCAAAGGGTAAGAAATTTACTGAAGTGTTAGTGGAAGAAGGATATAAAGTACAGAAGAAATTGCTAAAAGCAGAAATCGTTCAGAATGAAGAAGGAACAGTGCCATTTCGATTATTCGGTAAAGAGAGTTTTCGTATTGAACGTTTATATACGTTAAATGATGCACCGTATATTCATTATACGCACTATTTCTCAGCGAAAATGGCAAGTACAGATTTATCGGATTTTGATTTGCAATCGCTTTACGATTTAGTCGAGGACCGAGGTATTCATTTAGAAAACTTCAGAGATGAATTTGCTGTTGGACTTGCGCCTAGTTTCGTTGCAGAAGCGCTAGGTGAAAAAGAGGGCACAGCGTTATTAAAACGTATGCGTTATTCTTACGATGAAGTTGGCGAAGTAATTGAATATAGCGAAGGCTACTACAATACAGAAATGCAGCATTATGTAGTGAATTATGACGTATAAAAAGAGGGTATTCGCCCTCTTTTTTTATCCCGCGTTAACGGACAGTAAAACCCCCACCTCAAAATTCAGTTGGAGCAAAGAAGTTAGGTGGGAGCCGGGCTGTCCATAAACGTCCGATTGGTTCAACTAATAATCAGTGGGGGATGAACAAAACCCCCACTGATTAAAGTTTCACTTTATAAAGTAAGGGGAATGGGAGATGGATATATACTTATTAATCGTCACGTTACTTGCAATTGCGATTGTTATTTTAGGGGTATCATGGTGGAAGTGGCATGCATTTATTAGTTTAACAGTTGCGAGTTTATTTTTAGCTATCATGTCTGGATTGAATTTGACGAAAATAGTGACTGCCTATGAAACTGGCGTCGGTAGTGTACTAGGGCATTTAGTTGGTATTTTAGCTCTCGGTACAATTTTAGGAAAAATGATGTCCGATTCAGGGGCCGGCATGCAAGTGGCAGATTTCTTTATTCGATTTTTCGGTGTGAAGAAACTACCGTGGGCTATGTTATTTGCAGGATTTGTTATAGGGATTCCGGTATTTTTTGAAGTGGGGATTGTTATTTTATTACCACTCGTTATTTCCATCCGAAAAACGACGAAGCAAAATATATTATTAATTGCGTTACCTGTCATTGCTGGATTATCGATTGTTCACGGGCTCGTGCCTCCGCATCCAGGTGCGATGACAGCAATCGGTATTTATAACGCGAACTTAGGAAAGGTACTTTTATATTCATTACTTATCGCGCTACCAACGGCTATTATTGCAGGACCGATATTTGCAAAGTGGGTACATAAAAGGGTTATACCTGAAAATGAACCAGAGCTTATTCGAGTTACGACTGTATCAACTGATTTGCCGAGTCGTAAAGTTTCATTCTTTATTATATTACTGCCAGTAGTTTTGATGATTTTATCAGTCGTTGCACCATATATTTCATTACCGAAAAAGATGACTGAATTTTTTGTGTTTATTGGAAGTCCAGTAATCGCTTTACTAATTTCATGTTTTGCAGCATTTTATTTACTTGGCATGAGACAAGGTATTAATAAAAAGATGATTAAAAAATTAACGGATGAAAGCTTATTACCTGTCGGTTCCATTATTTTAATAATCGGTGCAGGCGGTGGATTTAAACAAATATTAATTGAAAGCGGCGTTGGAACAGCGATTGCGCAAATGGCAGAACATATATCGTTATCACCAATCGTATTAGCTTTCATGGTAGCTGGATTAATTCGAATCGCAACAGGTTCAGCAACAGTAGCATTAACGACAGCAGCAGGAATTGTTTCACCAGTTATTCAGCATATGTCAGGTGTAAATTTAGAATTGCTCGTTATAGTAACAGGCGCGGGATCATTAATGTTTTCTCACGTAAATGATGCAGGGTTCTGGCTTGTAAAAGAGTATTTAGGATTAACGGTGAAGGAAACGTTTAAAACGTGGACAGTGCTGGAGACATTGTTATCATTTATTGCATTTGGTTTTGCGCTTTTATTCAATATGTTTATTTAGAAGATACCTTAATTGGTATCTTTTTTTGATGAAGCCCAATTGCCAAAACAAGCCCGTTTTTAAGTAAGCCAAGCTTCCTATTCGCCCTGAAAACATACTATAAATGGAATCCCCTCATTTAGAGCAAGGTGAACTTGTTATGAATGATACTAAAGGAGGAATAGAGTAATGAGCGAAAAGTGTGAACACAGACATGATGATTGTAACCGCAGACATGGGTGCGGCGGCGGTTTTGCGCTTCTAATCGTATTGTTTATTTTATTAATCATCATCGGTGCTAGCTGCTTCGGCGGAGGCGGCGGTTGTGGTTATGGTGGTTACGGCGGTTATGCTGGCGGCTACGGTGGATATTGCTGCTAATTAAAAACTATTGAAAATGGCCTTGTGCGTATTGCACAAGGCCATTTTATTCATATTTTTATGTGCTGTGATAATTTATTAATGTACAGAGAGCGGATTAAGAAGAAGAAAATGATTTCGATAATCCCGAAAAAGGTGAGTACGATACATGTTTCTTTTAGTAATGAGAAAGAAAACATGCTTTGTAAAAACTTAACCGCAAATAACGTGTGAACACCAGCGACGATGTAAGGAACGAAAAATAAAATTCCTAATTGAATCGTTGCAGAGCGAAACATTTCTGATTCAGTTAAGCCAAGTTTTGTAATCGTAATATACTTTTGTCTTTCAGTTGTTAAGTCATTATACATACGGAAATATAAAACACTAGCCGCACCGATAAAGAAAATAAACCCGAGAAATGCCCAAATAAAGAATTGAGCAACTGCATTTCCTTTACCGTACATGAGTTCATCCGTAGCTGTATGAATGTAAAAAGGAATTTGAGCATGTTCTTCTTTGTTTTTTTCAAAGAAATCATTTGCATCATCACTAATCGTACGTAAAATGTTTTTCGTCGGAACGATTGCATTTTCCCAATTCTCTACGAAATAGTTATAAATTATAGTCGTTTCAATATGAGGAATCATATTATTAAATACATAATCTTGTAAGACAACTAAATGTGGGAATGCAAAGGATGGCTCGATCCCCTTATTAATAAACCCTTTAATATGAAATTCTTTTTTATTAGATCCAAGTGTAATCGTATTTTGTTTTGCAAATGGATTAGATACGAGATTGAGAAGTTCTGGTGAGTAGCGAGAAATAATATAAACTTGTGTAGAATCAAGTGTTATTTCCGGTCTTTTCAATTGTTTAGCAATTGCGTTATAATCACTCATCTTCATAAGCATAATATCTTCTTTTGAAGCTGTATCTTTTAATACTGTAAACTTATATTTTTTGTAATCGAAATTGCTATTTGTAAGCTCAGTTTCAATTGTAGTAATATGTTTTTGTTCAAGGGAATTGTCACCTTCTGATGTATAAGTGAAGGGGACTGGATACCGCTCTAGTACCGATGCTTTCGTATTATTATTAGCAGCAAATAATCCAATAATAATCGTAAATGCAAGTGCAGATAGCATAGAAACGATAAAGAGTACATTAATATTACTACGAGTACGAGCAACTAAGTCTGAAATCCATAACATATTTATTTGTTTCAAATAAAACTTTCTACGCTTCTTTAAAATATAGATGAAAAGAAGAAATGTTTGTGAAAAGAATAAATATGTCCCGACTATTACGAGCGGTACAATAGACAACATAATGAGAAAGACAGATCCATTTTGCACATTTTTTTCTGTTACATAGCCTTGCGGGTAACCAGCAATATAATAGCATAGCCCTAAACAAATTAAAGCGAATAAAGAAATGAGTATAGATGGCCGTTTTTCAGCTTTCATTTTTTTGTTACCTTTAATGAGTTGCGCCGTTTTACGAGTACGAATAAACATCGGCGTAAACGTAGAAACGATTAAAAATAAAATGATAAAGGTTACGGTTGTAACGATAATCGCCTCTGTTGGCCAATATAAATAGAGACCTTTGGCACTTGTTAATTTCGAAGTGACTAATAAGAAAAAGTTAGAAAATACTAGGCCACCTTGAATTCCGATAAAGATAGACAATATCCCAATTATCATGTTTTCGGTAAATAACAGTCTTTTTAATTGTCTCTGTGAAATACCGAGAATCGTGAGTATTCCGAATTGCTGCTTCCGAACATTTAAAAATGTTCCAATTGAATATAACAGAAAGAAGAACGAGAACATAACGATCACAAGCTGTGCTGTACTAGCTAAATTCATTAGAGGATCCCGATCTTGAAAGCTTTGTACATTTTGTAAGCGCGGATGATACGCGTACACAGTAAATGAAAAGAAAACCATGATAGAAAAAGCACTGCTTACAAAATAAGCGAAATATGCTTTAGAATTACGCGAGACATTTTTAAATGCAAATTGCCAAAATGTCATCCACGTCTTCCTCCTAGTAATGCTAAAACATCTAATATTTCTTGATAAAACTTCTCACGGTACAATCCGCGGTGCAGTTCGTTGTAAAGCTCTCCATCTTTAATGAAAATGACGCGGTTACAATAACTCGCTGCGAATGGATCGTGAGTAACCATTAAAATTGTTGCATCTTCTTCTTTGTTTAATTTTGTAAATAGCTCCATTACGTCAATTGCCGCTTTTGAATCTAAGTTTCCTGTTGGTTCATCGGCAAGTAGAAGTGACGGATGATGAATAACAGCACGTGCTACTGCGGTACGTTGTGCTTGTCCTCCAGAAACTTCAAAAATACGCTTGTCTAAAATATGATCAATGCCAAGCTTTTTTGAAATGTTATCAAGCTTTTCATCCATTTCTTTTAATGGAATATTATCTAATGTTAAAGGTAGTACGATATTTTCACCGATTGTTAGTGTATCTAATAGGTTAAAGTTTTGGAAAACAAAGCCTAACTCTTGTCGGCGGAAAATAGCTAACTTTTCCCTACGAAATGTGTGTGGTTTTTTTCCGTTAATAACGACATCACCAGAAGTAGGGGAATCAATTGTTGAGATAACATTTAAAAATGTAGATTTACCGCTACCAGATGGTCCCATGATAGCGACAAATTCACCTTTATCTACATGTAAATTTATATTTTTTAAAGCTGTATGAGGGACTTTTCCCTCATATACTTTTGAGACGTTTTTTATGTGTAATACTTCTTCCATAGTAATCACCTTTCTATCTTTTAAAACTTAATGTGTTGTGATAATTTTTGCATATAAAAGGAACGAATTAAAAGGAAAAATAAAATTTCAACTGTTCCAAAAATCATAAGTACGACTGTAATCTCAGCGAAGAACGAGAGATGTAAAACTTCTTGTAACATCTTTGTCGCGAACATCGTATGGATGGATGCCATAATGTAAGGCACGAAGAAAAGAATCGCAAGCTGAATTGTCGCTGAACGTTTCATTTCAGTTTCCGTTAAACCAATTTTCGTAATCGTTATATATTTTTCTTGCTCATTTGTTAAATCTGTATACATCCGGAAGTAAAGAACACTGCCAGCTCCGATAAAGAAAATAACACCTAAGAAAGTACCAATTAAGAAAAATGAAGCGACATTTAGTTTTGTTTTATATAGAGAATCGCTCGCTTCACTTGCATGGAAAGGCGGGTGCTCTGCTTGAATTGCTGCATTGTCGTTATGGATTTTTGTTATAAACGATGAACCGATATTATGTGCTTTTTCCCAATCTGTAACTTTGAAGTTATATACACTCATTTGCTTGGAAACGGTCGATAAGGCTTCTACATTTTCATCAGATAGTATAAGTAATTGGTATATTAAGCTGTTTGGGAATGGACTATAACTTTTATATTCTTTCACGTGTAGTTGTAAATTGTTTTGAGTAAGTGTAAGAGTATTTTTCTGTTCTTTATTGTGAAGTGTTCCAATAACTTGATCATCTAAGTCTTTCATAAGAATATAAGATTCATTCTTATTCACCGTGAGTTTTTCCCAATTTAATGCTTTAGCAAGTACATTATAGTCACTTTGTTTAATTGCGTAATAGAGTTGCGTATTATTTTCAGCTGAAGATACTTCATATATATCCGTTTTAAATTTTGTATAAGTAAAGTGTTCTTCATTAAACTTCTGCTCTAACCAGTTTAAATGCTCATCCGCTAACGTATTTTCAGTATGTGATAAATATGTAAAAGGAAAAGGGTTTTCCCTTATCGCATCAAACTTTGTAAATTTCCCAAAACCGTATAAGAATGTAATCATTGTAAAAGCGAGTGTTGATAGCATCGCTACAATAAAAAGCATGTTAATGTTTGTCCGAATACGTGATGCTAAATCAGAAATCCAAAGCATATTAATGCGTTTCATATAAAACGTTCTTCGCGCTTTTAATATACGAATGAGTAAAAAGCTAATTTGCGAGAAGAAAAAATATGTTCCAGCTGCAATAAGCGATGGGATGACAAATATACTAGAGACGGCATATAAAAGTCCAATGATATCACCTAGCGACAGAAAATATAATGGATTTGCGGCTAATGCATATCCAGATATTAAACATGTTGCACCAAATAGAGAGATGAGCACAGATGCTTTTCTTTCTTTTTGTTTTGTTCCTTCTTTTAAAAGACGTACAGCTTTTCTCGTACGAATGAGCATCGGTGTAAAAGATGATACGAGAATAAAGAGTCCGAGAAAGATGATGATAGTTAAAATAATGGCGCTTGTAGGCCAATATAAATATAAGCCAGGTACATGTGTAATCTTGGCGGTAACTAATAAAAAGAACTGTGAAAAGACAAGTCCAAGTTGAATGCCAAAAAATATAGAAAGAACACCAATTAACATGTTTTCTATAAATATGAGTCGTTTTAATTGTTTTTGAGAGATGCCAAGTACTGTTAAAATCCCAAATTGCTTTTTTCGTACTTTTAAGAAAGTACCGATTGAATATAGTAAAAAGAAAAATGAAAAGAATACGATGACAACTTCTGAAATTGTCATTAATATGTTCAGAGCATAATTTACGTCTGTCATATGCAATTTAGGATGAAATAAGTAAACTGCAAATGAGAAAAAAATAGCAATGGAAAACGCACTGCTTACAAAATAGGCGAAATAAGCTCTGGCGTTCCGCGAGACGTTTTTAAATGCAAACTGCCAAAATGTCATTCACCTAAACCTCCTAATATAATGAGCATGAAAAAGGAGGGAAGAGATCCCACCTTTTTTATGTAATAACCTTTTTAATGTGTATTAGTATATTGTGATAGCTTTTGCATATAAAGTGAACGAATGAATAAGAAAAATACGATTTCAACGAATCCAAAAATAATAAGAACGGCTGAAATTTCTTTGAACAACGATAAGCCAATTACATCTTGCAGCATTTTCGTTGCGAACATTGTATGAATGGATGCCATAATGTACGGAACGAAAAATAAAATACTAAGCTGAATGGTTGCAGATCGTTTCATCTCTTTATCTGTCACACCGATCTTAGAAATCGTTATATATTTCTCTTGTTCGTTCGTTAAATCGGTATACATTCTAAAATAAAGAACACTACCAGCACCAATGAAGAAAATAACTCCTAAAAATGTACCGATTAAGAAGTATGCAGCACTACCAGATGTTATTCTATATAACGATCCTGCTGATTCAAAGGATCGAATAAGAGGTCCTTCATACTGGAATTTGTTTCGATCTTTTTGCACTTTTTCTATAAAATTATCAGCAATCTCATACGTCTGTTCCCAGTTTTGAATTTTGTAATTATATGCTGATATATGCTTTACCGTGTTAGGTAAGTTGTTCACGACAATATCAGGCAATACGATCGTTTGATATGAAAAGTCAGATGGAATTGCACTGATATGTTCATAGCCTTTTACTTTTAATTTCGTATTTGTACTAGAGAGTGTAATGTAATCTCTTTTATAGCTTTGCTCAAATTCATTGAATATAGTGATATAAGACGTCCCCGTTAAAACATATGCTTCGTTATCATTTATAAATAGTTGTTTCATTCGTAAAGAATTCGCAAGCTTGTTATAGTCACTTTGCTTAATTGCGTATACATCATCATAAATAGCTACATCTTTATCTTCTTTTAGTGGTGTTTTATATATATCAGCTTTTATTTTCTTATAAGGAAAATGTTCTTTTTGTAATTGTTGCTCAAGCCAATTTAAATGCTCTGTAACAAAAGGATTCGCATCATAAGAAAAATAAGAAATTGGGAAAGGCGAAGTTCTATTAACGTCTAGCTTAATAAATTTTCCGAACCCATATAGGAACGTAATCATTGTGAAAGCGATAGTAGATAGCATTGCTACAATAAAAAGCATATTAATATTCGTTCGAATACGGTTTGCTAAATCAGAAATCCAAAGCATATTAATCTGTTTCATATAAAACTTTCTTCTTTTCTTTAAAATATAAATAAGTAAGAAACTAATTTGTGAAAAGAAGAAATATGTACCGATTGTAACGAGCGTTGGAATGACGAAAATACTTGAAACCATATATATAACACCTATTTGTGGGCTTACTGATACGAAATATTTAGGATTTCCAGCTAACGCATAGCCACCAAATAAACAAATCGCACCAAATAAAGAAATAAGTATGGACGGTTTTCTTTCTTTTCGTTTTTTACTATTTATTTTTAAAAGGTGTACCGCTTTTTTTGTACGAATGAGCATCGGTGTCAATGTAGATACAACGATAAAAAGACTAAGGAAGACGATTGTCGTTAAAATAAACGCGTTAATAGGCAAGTATAAATATATGCCCGGTACGTGCGTAATTTTTGCTGTCACTAATAAGAAAAATTGCGAGAAGACAAGTCCAAACTGCATGCCGAAAAAGATAGATAAAATACCGATTAACATATTTTCCATGAAGACGAGACGGTGTAATTGTTTTCTAGATATTCCTAAAACGGTCAAGACGCCGAATTGTTTTTTTCTAACTTTTAAAAAAGTACCAATGGAATATAGTAAAAAGAAGAAAGAGAAAAATACAATTACTACTTCTGAAAATATCATTAATCCTGAAATTTCAGAGACCATGCCAAATTTTTGTAATTTCGGATGGAATAAGTAAACAGCAAATGAAAAGAAAACGGCAATCGAAAAAGAACTACTTACAAAGTAAGCAAAATAAGCTCTCGAGTTGCGCGTGACGTTTTTAAATGCAAATTGCCAAAAGGTCATAAATTATACCTCCGGTTAGAAGATATAGAAGTAGTTTTATTGCAAAAAATGTATGAGAGTGAGTTCTCATACATTTTGCTTGCATATGTTACGATCATGCTTCGGTCACCTTCTCCGTATGTTCTGATTGATTATTTGCAGCGTTGTGGAAGATGATTTTAATCGTCGTTCCTTTCCCAACTTCAGAATCTAGTTTGACAGAGTGACCTAAATAATCACAAATTTTACTTACGATATAAAGTCCCATACCAGTAGATTCTCCGAATGTACGACCATTTTTCCCAGTGTAAAACGGTTCGAATACTCGTCGAATATCTTCTTGCGGGATACCAACACCTTCATCACGAACTTCTAAAATAATATCTTTTCCGTTTCGATAAGCGGATAAGAATACTTTCTTTCCGCGCTCACCAGAGTAACGAACGGCATTTGTCATTAACTGATAGATGATAAATTTTAGCCATTTCGCATCAGAAGCAACCTGTAAATCAGAATGAACTTCTAAAACAGGGAAGACTCCGTTTCGGATAAATAGTTCTTTTAATCCATTAATGTTTTTCGTTACCGTATCTTTTAATGAAATCGTCTCAACATGGAAGTCTTCATGGAAGTTATTTAACCTAGCCATGTATAAAGCCATATCAAGCCCTTGGTTTAGACGCTCTAATTCTTTTTTAAACTTTGGAATTAAATGTTCGTCTTCCATTTCTAGCACCATAAGCTGCATAACAGAAACAGGTGTCTTCATTTGATGTACCCAATGGTTAATGAATAATTGATGTTCTTGTTGTTTTACTTCATACGATTGTAGTTCTTTTTGGAAGAGGCGGTACTGCGTACGCACGAGTTCATTGACACCGTGAGGCATTGGAGCAGTCGCTCTTTCAATAAACGCATCTTCCATTTTTTCTGGTTGCTCACTTAATCTATGGTACATTCTACGATTGCGGACGTAACGGTAAGCGAGGAAACAAATAAATAAGTATAAACTTAAAACGACGAAGTAAAATTTATTATTTTGAAATCCATCTACTGCATCATAAAGAACGAAGATGATACCGAAGTTTAATATGTACAGTAGAAAAAATGCAAAATGATCACGTAAAAATAGCTTCATGCTTATTCACTCCAAGTTGCGTTAAAACGATACCCAAGTCCGCGCACTGTTTCAATAGCATTTTCAATACCAAGCTCATTGAACTTTTTACGAAGACGCGTAATGTTTACGTTTAATGTGTTTTCTTCAACGAAGCTCTCGTCATCCCAAAGGGCAGCTAGTAAATCTTCACGGCTCGCTGTACGAGGGAATTTAGATAATAACATTTCTGCTAAAATAGCTTCTTTCTTCGTTAAAAGAACTTGCTCAGATCTGAAGTGAATTTCAGGACGTTCTGGGAATAGTTTTAAACCTTCTACTTCAACGATACGTTCAGAAATATTTGGCGCATAATCACCGTAAATACGGCGTAATTGACCTTTAATTTTTGCCATTACAACGTCATAGTGGAATGGTTTTGTAATATAATCATCCGCACCGCTTTCAATCGCCATAATTTGTTCCATCTCACCAGCACGAGCTGAAATGAAAATAATTGGACAAGTAGATTCATGACGAATTTGGCGGCACCAGTAGAACCCATCGAATTTCGGTAAGTTTACATCAAGTAACACAAGATGTGGTTTCACTGCGTTAAACGATTCCATAATATCATCGAAATTCTCCGCAACAACAGCCTCATAGCCATACTTTTGAATGTGAGATTGCAGTAATGATGAAATATTTGGATCGTCTTCAACGATTAAAATTTTATACATATGTATATTCCTCCTAAAAAAACAATTGTAGCTATAGTGTATCATGTGTTTCAAGTCTTTTCATTATGTTGAAAGATAAGCTAGTAAACAGTATAGGTCAAAAGCGTGAAAAGTAAAAAGGGCCTCGTATATAATTGACAATCAACTGAAATCATTTTAACATTTAGATAAATATCTAAATGTCTAATTATCGAAAGGAAGAAAGACATTGAATCAAGCGTTCAAAGCATTAGCAGATCCAACAAGGCGAAAAATTTTGGAATTATTAAAAGAAGGTGATCTAACCGCTGGTGAAATCGCTGAACATTTCAATATGACAAAACCAAGTATTTCACACCACTTAAACGCACTTAAAAATGCTGAACTTATTCAAGATGAAAAGAAAGGCCAATTCGTTGTGTACTCTTTAAACACAACTGTCTTTCAAGATTTGTTAACTTGGGTGTTTACGTTTACGAATAAGGGGGAAGAGGGGAAATGAGAAAACATGTATTTCCGTTATTATTAATTGCTTTAACGATTATTGCATGGTGCGTTGCTTGGCCGAATTTACCAGAAGAAGTTCCGAGTCACTGGAATGTTTCGGGTGAAGTAGATGGACATATGTCTAAAATGGGAGGTATGATTTTTGATGTGGCAATTATGGTTTTTATATATGCTTTATTGACTGTATTGCCTAAGATAGATCCGAAGTATAAGAATTATGATAAGTTTTCTAAGGGGTATAATGTAATAAATTATAGTGTATTAATCTTATTATTTTTAGTAAATATCATTGGAATTGGAGCTGGATTAGGCTATGACATTCCAATGAATAGTACACCGCATATTCTTGTTGGTCTTTTATTTATAGTTATAGGCAACTATTTACCACAATGTAAACCGAATTATTTTGTAGGCATAAAAACACCGTGGACGTTAAGTAACGAAGAAGTATGGAGAAAGACACACCGTTTTAGCGGAAAAGTGTTTGTTGTATTAGGGGTTATTATGATTTTAAGTATTTTTGCCCCCGTAGCGTGGAAAGGTTTCCTAATCATTGGAATTATTGTCGGGGCAGTAGGATTAACGATGGGATATTCATATGTTGCTTATAAAAAAGAAATAGGGGCCTAATAAAAAAATATGGGGAAGAGAGGATGAAAAGACACGTATTACCATGGAGTTTAATTAGTGGCATTGTAATTGGATGGTATATTGTATGGCCATATTTACCAGAACAAATTCCACGCCATTATAATGCAGCAGGAGTAGTAGATGGATATTTTTCTAAAATAGAAGCAAGTTCATTCTCGATAGGTAGTATGGTAGTGCTCTATATGATATGGCTAGTTTTTGGATTCATAAAAGATAAGTCTATACAGCAATCCAAAGTTCTTTCAGCGATTAATTATGCTATTCTCTTTATCGGATTTGGATGTAACATATTTGCACTATTAGCAGCGTCTAATTATATTGCATCGGGCTCAATTGCATTTAATTTTGGACTTGGAACATTGTTTCTTGTATTAGGTAATTACATGCAACAAACGAAGCCGAACGGGTTAGTAGGCATTCGAATGGACTGGACATTAGAAAATCCTGTAGTTTGGAGAAAAACACATAGATTTGCTTCGAGGGTATTTGTAATAGGTTCACTTTGTATATATGCCGGGGCTTTGCTTCCAGATCCATTTAATATTTTTATGGGGATTGGAATTATATTAATATGTATTATCGTATCAACAATAAAGTCATATAGCATTTATAAAGAAGAGTTGAAAATGTAAATAAAGCTGCTTTTCCTTTTAGGGAAGAGCAGCTTTGTTTTTTTTTATCACTTCTTCAAAACCGGTATCCAAATTTCACTTTTAAATTTTGGAGAGGATGTATCTTTCTGTTCATTCCACAATATCTCCGGTCCTTCCGCTAGTTCATAGTTCGAAGAAGGGAACCATTCAGAATAAATACGTCCCCATACATTTTGTAGTGCATCAGGAAATGGACCGACAGCTTCGAATATAGCCCATGTTGAAGCAGCAACTTCAAGTTGTTTAAACTGCTCTGGACAATCCTTTGTTGTGGCTACGCCAATATAGTGATCAAGTTCTCCTTTTTCTTCCATTCTTCCTTCAGAAAAGTTAGTAGAAGCACTAATAATTCCAGTAGGTTCCATATTTGAAAGGGACTTTAAAGTTTGAATGACATCTGGATTTAAACTTTTCCACATAGAAGCAATTTCTTCATTTACACCGTTAAATACAATCGGTATGCGTTTTGTAATACCTATAATTCGAAATGACTCTTTTTCTTCAATTCGATAATTCATTTCATTTCCTCCTTGGATGGATAATTGGAAGGTCATTGGTGAATAGGCTTTTAAGGAATGATTACTATTTCGGGCCTCTGAAGGTGTTATGCCGTGCAAGTTCTGAAAGGCACGCGCAAAAGAATCTGGTGAGTTGTACCCATATTTGATAGCTACATCAATGACTTTTGCATCGCTATTTTTTAGTTCAAAAGCAGCGAGAGTAAGACGTCTACAACGAATATATTCTGATAGTGATATGCCAGCTAGAAAAGAAAACATTCTTTTGAAATGATATTCCGAGCAGTAAGCTAGCTTCGCAACTTCTTTAAAATTAATTTCATTTGTTAGGTTGTTTTCAATATAGCGCATTGCAGCATTCATATTTTTAAGTGAATCCATATGATGACCTCCTCTGTACATAGAATAGCAGGAACGAAATAGCTCCACCCGACATTTCGTGCACAACTTTGTAGGGTACATTTTGTACCTTACAAAATTGTAATGTTCCTGTAAGGAGAATGAATGGATGGCATGATATCCCAATGTTATAGTAACAAAGTACTTTGATTCATTACGTTAACTTTTTGATGTCTTTACTTATGTGCCTTACATAACTGTCATGTTTGTGTAAGAAACATCGATAGTGGCAAGAGTAGAGAATGTATATAGTGAAAATAGAGAATAGATGAAATGAGGGATGTCGAGATGAAAACAGTGTTAGAAGCAAAAAATATTGAAAAAGTATATGACACAGGTGGTAATAAATTTGCAGCGTTAAAAGGTATTAACTTACAAGTAAAAGAAGGTGAGTTCGTTGGAATTATGGGACCTTCTGGTTCTGGTAAGACGACTTTACTAAACGTTCTTTCTACAATTGATAATGCGACGAACGGTGAAATTTTAATTGATGGAAAAGATATCGTGAAAATGAATGATGATAAGTTAGCGTTATTCCGCCGCGATCATTTAGGTTTCATCTTCCAAGATTATAACTTATTAGATACGTTAACTGTAAAAGAGAACATTGCGTTACCTCTTGCGTTATCAAAAGTGAAAGCGAGTGAGATTGATCGCCGCGTTCTTGAAATTTCAAAGAAATTCGGTATTGATCATATTTTAAGTCAGTTCCCATATCAAGTATCAGGCGGACAGAAGCAGCGCTGTGCGGCATCACGTGCAATCGTTACAAACCCAAGTATGATTTTCGGGGACGAGCCAACCGGAGCGCTTGATTCGAAATCAGCAACAGATTTACTTGAAAGTATGAAGTCGTTAAATGAGTATGATAACTCTACAATTTTAATGGTAACGCACGATGCATTTGCGGCAAGTTATTGTAAACGAGTTATTTTCATTAAAGATGGTGAGTTATATAAAGAATTGCACCGCGGCGAGTTAACGCGTAAACAGTTCTTCCAACAAGTCGTTGATGTAATGTCTTCTATTTCCGGAGGTATGGCTGATGACCTTATCTAGCATTGCCCTCCGCAACATACAGCGGAACTTTAAAGACTACTTTGTATATTTTGCATCTATGATTTTTAGTATCGTTATTTACTTTACATTTAAAGCACTGCAATATAATTCACAAATGGAAAAAGCAGCGGAAGCTTCTAAAAAAATTAGCGGGGCATTCCAAGTTTCCAGTGTGATGCTTATTATTTTCGTAGCGGTGTTTATTATATATTCGAACGGTTTCTTTACAAGAAAACGTAAAAAAGAAGTTGGACTTTATTCCTTATTAGGTATTCGTAAAAGACAAATTGGTAAAATGCTCTTTTATGAAAATATGTTAATGGGATTAATGTCATTAGTAATCGGGATTGCGATTGGTAGTGTCCTTTCAAAATTATTCCTTGAGTTATTAGTAAATATGATGGGATTAAATTTAAACGTTCATTTTGAAGTACCGATGGCTGCCATTATTGATACAGCACTTATTTTCTTTGTGATTATTTTGTATACATCACTTCAAGGATATCGCTTAATTTATCGATTCAAGCTAATTGAACTTTTCCGTGCAGAACGTGAAGGAGAAACAATGCCAAAAGGATCTGTCATTATGGCATTCATTTCAGTTTTCTTAATCGGTTCAGGTTATTTCTTAGCATTAATGTTCATGAAGGCAGTTAAATATGCAGACTTTATGGCAGTTGCACTTTATATTTTACTAGCAACAGTATTAGGTACGTACTTACTATTTATGTTCTTTACAGTATTCGTATTGAAACGTGCAAGAGCGAATAAATCATCGTTTTATAACGGTATGAATATGGTAACGACGTCACAGCTACTATATCGTATTAAAGGAAATGCAAAGTCACTTGCGACAATTTCTATTTTAAGCGCGGTAACATTAACGGCAGTTGGTACATCAGTTACGATGTATTACAACACATTTACACAGTCAAAAGCAGTTGCACCTTACAGTTACTCTTATGAGAAAAAAGATGCAGAGCTTGATAAGAAAGTAAATGCGATTTTTGCAGAAGAGAAGAAAGATCACCCGATCAAAGATCAATTTGAAATTGAGACAGTTCCTGTAAAAGGGAAGTTTGAAGGAGACAAAGTTGAGTTCATTCTGAATATGAATTACACGATTTCAGAGAAATATCAGTTAATGTCTCAGTCGGAATTTAATAAACTTGCTAAGAAAATCGACGCAGAAACAGTGAATGTAGCTGCTGGTGAAGCATTTATATATGATAGTTCGTATATGGAAGGGCATGAGTTTAGTCCACAATATAAAGGAAACAAAGCAGTATTCCAAATTGGAAACGAAACGAAGCAATTAAAAATCCAAGATGCAAATGACGTTGCGATTACAAATTTAGATGAATTAGTTGTTGTCGTTTCAGATGAAATGTATGAACAAGCGAAACAAGCATTTGGAACACGCGTTGTAAAAAATATTGATGTAAAAGATGAAAAAGATAGTAAAGTGTTAACAGAAAAATTAATAAAAGTGATGCCAGCTAGTGAATCAGAAATGGTACTATCATTTAGAGATTTCTACACTGGTTTCCATATGGGGCTTGAAGGAACAGGACTAATGATGTTTATTGGAATGTTCTTAGGTCTTGTATTCTTACTAGCAACAGGTTCTATCATTTACTTTAAACAATTAACAGAAGCAAATGCTGATCGTGAGCGTTATGTTGTACTTCACAAAATAGGGGTCACAAAACAAGAAATGAAAAAAGCTATTGCCAAACAAGTAAGCTTTATCTTTGCAATTCCGTTAGTAATCGGAATCCTGCACAGCTTGTTTGCACTAAAAGGTTTAGGGAACATACTACCATTTGAAATTATGATTCCGCTTCTAATTAGTATCGGAGTATACGGCGCGATTTATATTGGATATTACTTCTTAACGGTTCGTTCTTATTATAAGATTGTGAGTGCGAAGTAATAAAGGGGCAGCTATCGCTATAGGCGATAGCTGTTTTTTATTCTTCATAAAATCTTAAGAAATCTCCTCAATTTTTATTAAGAAACGATAGTTATACTTAGAAACAAGTTAAAAACTATTGAACGAATGGGGAGATGGTTACATGCAACTCATAACATTCTTACACGAATTTATTAAACATCCGAAACATACTGGTGCAATTGCGCCAAGTTCAAAAATATTAGCAAGAAAAATGGTAGATGTAATTGATTTTCATAGAGCGAAATGCATCGTAGAGTTAGGGCCTGGTACAGGGGTTTTTACGAAGGAGATTATGAAGAGAAAAAAGAAGGAAACAATATTTCTTCTTATTGAAATTAATGAAGTGTTTTGCAAAGAGCTAAAGAGAAAATATAAAGATGAGCAGAACGTCATTGTTGTACACGGTTCAGCTGAAAATATAAAGAAGTATATGGAAGAGTTCCATATAGAATGCGTGGATTACGTCTTATCGGGATTACCTTTTACCTCTTTACCAGAAGAAGTTTCAAAGCGTATTTTAAACAATGTAATGGAATCGATACAAGAAAACGGTGAATTTATTACATTTCAATATTCACTTGTGAAAAAAGGATTTATACAGCATTTCTTCCCTGAAATTACGCTAGAAAAAGTGTGGCTCAATTTCCCACCAGCTTACGTCTTTAGCTGTAAAAAAGAGCTAAGGAGAGCATATGCATAATGGAATTACATGAATTATTATCTTATATTGAACAATACGGTTATTGGGCTTTATTTTTCTGTTTATGGTTAGGTATTATCGGTATGCCAATTCCAGACGAAATGATCGTAATGAGTGGTGGCTTTGTCTCTTCACTAGGGATATTAAGTGGCATTCCTGCATTCTTATTAACATATTTAGGCGTTGTATCTGGGCTATCGCTAGGTTATATATTAGGGAAAATATTTGGTACAAAAGTACTTCATAAGCTAATGAAAAAGAAAAAGGCGAAATATCTTTTGAAATCTCAACAAATGGTAGAGAAATATGGTCATTATGCGTTAGTTACAAGTTACTTCATACCAGTTGTAAGACATATTGTACCGTATGTAGTTGGAATGAATAACATGTCATTTCGGATATATGCTTTGTATTCTTATACGACAGGATTTGTTTGGACACTCATTTATTTCGTGCTCGGTTCTTTATTCGGACAACATATTGAAAGAATTGTAGCAGTTGCGATAGAGTATGGCGTGTATTTTGGCGTAATTGTCGTTTTAATTGGCAGTTTGTTTTATGTAAAAAGAAGTGCGGTAGTTAGTAAGTAGAGGAGGCTGTTCCAAAATACATTTTGGAACAGCCTCTTTTGTTGTGCGGTTCTACTGTCAGTTTTTGTTGGTAAGTCGATATATTGAAAAAATCGTCGATATAATTTCATGTACCTAGATGTGGTGCCACGTTTCCTCTACATTAAGAAAAAGTTAAGAAACCGTACGAGTTTTTATTAAGAAATGCGCTCTATACTTAGAAATGTTCTCAAGAAAACATAATGAAAGGCGGAATATAGATGAAAAGATTTATTTTTGGATCATTACTTGTTATCGTCGCAGGAGCGGCATATTTATTAAGTGGGAGTAAGCTATTAGATCGGATGAACCCATTTCTTGATATAGAGAATCATTACGCAATTATTGATAATGATGGAAAAGAATTAGGCGGAAATAAAGGCCGTGAGTATACGGTGAAAGCTTACGATATGGATGGGAAGGAAAAAGAAGTAACGATTGATGGAGTAGGTGAATTACAAAAAGGTTCGTATTGGCACGTGCTTACAAGAGGAAAGGTTTTACATGACAAAGTGCAAGTAAAGATAGATAAACTGCCTGATGGTGCAAAGGCAAAGTTAGGATTGTAAATATAAACCCGATTCTTGATGAGAGAATCGGGTTTATTATTTTATGGTAAAATTTAGAGGGGAGGAGTGAGAGGTATGCTACTCGTTATTAGTCTTATATTAATTGGGATTATGTGCAGTATGAGGGTAGTATCTTTACATATGATAGAACGACAAAAGATAGAAGAACGATACGTATATTGTCCAAAATGTGATACGAAAATTAGAAAAGGAAATTCTGCACCTTTTTGTTCGAGATGTAATTTAATCTTTTAAAGAAGTTAAAAAGGCAACAATGAACTTAGCTTCATCAATTTATTAAATATTTGAAAGCCTGCAGTGGAACAACTGCAGGCTTTTTTATGATTATTGAACTTCTTTTTAAGAAAACATTAAGAAACCCTAGCACTATTTATTAAGAAAATGTATCTATACTGAATTGAATTCTGTTGCTTAAAGAGAACATAGTGAAAATTATGTTCTCTTTCGCCTTTTTATCATTATTTATTTTCTAAAATTCGTTCAATATCATGTACACTTAATTTACTTGCCTTAGCAATCGTTTCAAGTGGTATACCAAGGGCATACATACTTTTAATCATTTGAATTTTTCCCTGTTGAACTCCTTCTTTTCGCCCTTGTTCAATACCTTGTTCAAGTCCTTTTTTCATTCCTTGTTCCATTCCTCTTTTTATTCCTTCTGTCTCTGCATGGGCGAATTTTGCGGCTTCATCCATTAAAACTTTCTCCCTTGCGTCATAGGCTTGTCGGAAAGAGGAATCTTGACTCATACGTTCCCACTTGTTTATTGCTTTTTGTAAAATAGGGTCTTGGTTCATAGCAATATCCTCCAATAGTTTAGTTAAGTGTTCATCCTCATTTGCTGAAAGCAATAAAAGCCAACGAACAAATGGATCTTTCCACGGGTTTACTTTTTCTTCATGCCATTGTTCTGTTAACTTTTGAATTTCTACAATGTGAATCTCTATGTCATCACTCAAGAGTTTCTGTTGTTGTGTATTCCATAATGTACCCGTTGTATGAAATTCTTTGTGATCTAAAAACATTATGAAGTTCAATAAATTAATGGTGATGGTTTTACGAAGTGCACTGTAGGGCATACCTTTTTGTAACTGAGATGTGTATAATTTTCCCCAATAATATAAACTGCGTTTCATCATATCGTGATTATTATTAAGCTGTATTTCTACATTTACTTTTGTCCCGGTGTCTAATGTTGCTGAAATGTCTAGAATTGATAATTTATCATTTGCGTGTTCTCGGTGTAAATGTGGATCTTCTAATTGTAGAGAAGCAATAGGTGACTCTAAAGATTCTTGTAACATCGCGTTTAAAAAGGCAATGAGAATATCTTCACTACCATTCGTACCAAACAATTGTTTAAATGCAAAATCAATGCGTAAATTCACTAATTGTTGGTTGAACAAAGTATGCCCTCTCCCTTATATGAAGGTGCTTCTTTTCTTAATTGTATCTAAAAATAACTAGAGGATGCAAACAAGCTATTCTTTTATTTTTTAGAAGTATTATTAGAATGTCACAGGCAAATATGGTTATGTTATACTCTAGTGAAATTGGGAAATAGCTTATGAAACCGAAGAATGGAAACATGTTGAAGACGAAAAAGTAAGTGAAAATGAATTCTTCCAATCAGTAGCTGCTGCAATAGAGAAGAAAGATCCAAGCGCTATTGTGAATAAGGATTGTAATACGCATTGGACAAATTGGGGGGAGTTTGATTATTAAAACTCATATTAAAAATTAAAGCGTAGATTAAAATCTCCTTCTAATAAAAAGACGAGCTAAAATGTTAAAATTTTAGCTCGTCTTTTTATATTTACACAACCGCAGGATTATAAATCATCGTAAAGTGTCCTTGCAACAATTCAATTTGACAAGGTGTGTGAAGTGAACTTTCTCCATCTGTATCTACTTCTTTTTCTTCCTCTGTTTCGATATGAATGGATTTCGCTTTTACGTGGAAGATGTCATTTTCGTTTGAGTCTTCAAATAGTTTCTTTCCGATGTAATCTTTAAATGCTTGAATACCTGTTGATTTGACTACGAAAATATCAAGTGTTCCGTCGTCACATTTTACGTTCGGAATAAAGGACGGGATGCCGCCAAGATATTCACCGTTTCCAACCATAACAAGGACAGCTTCGTCTTCATATACTTGTCCGTCGTACGTAATTTTTACTGGGAATGTTTCAGCATTTTTGACAGTTCGAATGGTGCTTAAGTAATAACCAATTTTACCAAGCTTTGCTTTTTCTTCTGCATCGATATTGTTTGATACTTCAGATACGAGTCCAATGCCCCAGAAGTTTAAGAAATGTTGTCCATTTGCTTTTGCAACGTCAACTGGTTTTACGTGTTCTTTTGTGATAAGTTTTGCTGCTTCTGCAATGTTTTGCGGAACGCCTAGTGTGCGAGAGAAGTCATTGCAAGTTCCGCCTGGAATGATTGCAAGTGTAGGTCTAGTTTCAAGAGGTGCTAAGCCGTTTGTGCATTCAAATACAGTGCCGTCACCACCAAAGACGATAATTAAATCTACTTTACTAGCAAACTCTTGGCAATATTTTGTTGCATCACCTTGCTTTTTCGTATGAAGGATATGTAAGTCAGGAAAAGCTGCGGCAAGAGGTGGTACGATTTTCGTTAAATTTGTATGTAAGTCGCCTTGTCCAGCTTTTGGATTTACGATGAGGAGTACTTTTTCAAATTTTGTTTTTGTCATTTTTCATCTCTCCCTGTTTTTTGTAATGGAAAGAAGGAGCTGTTCCGATGTATTTCAGAACAGCTTCTTCCTATTAATAAGGTGCTAAGATTGTCGGTTATTGTCGGTAAGGCGATATATTGAAAAATCGCTGATATAATTTGAGTTACAGTCGATATATTTTGAAAATCGCCGATATAAATTTCATGTACTATCGATTTTTTAAGTTATACGATTATTCCGTTACAACTGAAGCGATAAATGGTAAGTTACGATATTTTTCAGCACAGTCAATACCGTAGCCAACGATAAATTCGTCTGGAATTTGGAAGCCAACATATTCAGCTTTTAAGTCCACTTTGCGGCGCTCAGGTTTATCAAGTAGCGTACAGAATTTGAGTGCCTTTGGTTTATGCATAAAGAAGTGATCTTTTAAGAAGTGAAGTGTTAAACCAGAATCGATAATGTCTTCTACAACAATGACGTTTTTTCCAGTAATGTTTACATCGATATCTTTTAATAGTTTCACTTTTCCAGTTGTTTCTGTTTGATTTCCGTAGCTAGATGCAGAAATAAAGTCGATTGTTACATCGTTTTTAATGTGACGAATTAAATCAGCAGCAAATACGAAAGATCCTTTTAATACAGCGATGACTACGATTTCTTCTCCTTCAAAATCACGTTCGATTTGAAGTGCTAGTTCTTTTACTTTTTCTTGTAATTGTTCTTCAGAAATTAAAGTGTCTTTTATTTCAATATTCATTGGAGTCCTCCTACAGTGTAAAACTTGTGAACATTTCGACTGTAAAGGATAGAAAGGAAAAAGTCAAAGGAGATAGTAATTTTTTACAAATACACTAACAAAATCATCTGATGATATGATATACTAATTATATTAAGAAAACGCTTCCATAAAGGGTGATTATAATGAAGCAGAAACAGTACACAACTGTAACATTTATAAAAGCATTACTTTTAACAATTGTTCTTGGATTGTTGGCTTATATAATTGATGTACCAGCGATTCGGATTTCACTAATTGGAATGACTTTAGTATTAGGCGCAATTTCCCATGGTATGATGTCACAGCTGCAAGAAGCTGGACTTGATGATATGAAAGACCATATAGATAAGAAATAAGAGACCTTCACATAGGCATAGTGAAGGTTTTTTGTTTCTTACAAAAATGTAAGGTAGTTGTAAGGGAAATCGATAGTTGCATAGTAGTGTTTTGGATAAACTATGGGTGTAAGGTAAAAGGCAAGCATATTTTAGGTAAATTCAGTTTTAGGCACTCTATATGTGAAAAAGGAGTAGGAGGGCATGGAGAAACGTTGGACGACCTTTTCTTTGTTAGCAACTAGCAACACCGTAATGCTAGCTGGCGAGATGGATTTTTTGCACTTGTTTGATCGAGAAGACGATCATTCTTCTTCTAAATTTACAATGAAATGGAATAAATGGAGCGAAAGTTGTAGGTTGGAAGAAGAGGCCCCTAACGAAGCGCAAAAAATTATTTTGACAAACCCTATTAAAGCGTGGGTTGTTCAACGTCGTAAGTGTAACGTCAAAAATCACTTAAAGAAAACTGAGCCGAGACAATTAGTTATCGCTCCGGCCCGTTCTACTTCTAAATCACGCGAAAGTAACATGTAAATAATTGAGACACACACCCGAAAAGAGCATTGTATCATACAGTGCTCTTTTTCTTTTTTGCAAAAAAGTATTTTGTTTGAGGAAAAATTTGCTATGATTATGGAGGAATCTTACATTTTGCATTTAGTATGAAAGTATGATCGTAATAAAATTTGAAAAGGTGTGTGTATGATGAAAAAATATAGTGCAATTGCTGTAGCGAGTTTGTTAGCGACAAATCTATTAACCTTTCCTTCTAGTTCGCTAGCGGAAATTGAAAATAAAACGAGAAATAGTATAGAAGATTTCTCCTATATACAGAGCAATGAGAAAAGCGAACTGCAACAACAATTAGAAGCTGTAAAAGAACGACAAATAGAATTAGAAAAAAGAGAAGAAATTTTAAAACAGCAGAAAGGATTATTTGTTAAGGTAGATGAATTAAAACAGAAAAAAGACGAGTTACTGAAACAAGATGGTGAACATAAAGTACAACTGGAAGAAGTACAGCAGGAATTAGATGAGTTGAAAAAGCAGCAAGCAGAACTTGAAGGGAAGAACCCGTTACAAGTAAAGGATAATAATGAAGAGAAAAAAGCTGCTGAATTAAAAAAACAAGAAGAACTTGAAGAGAAGAATGCATTAGAAATAAAAGAAAATAATAGCCAAGAAGAAAAAAAACTTGAAGAATTAGAAGAACAAAAAAAGAAAGAAGAGCTAAAGAAGCAACAAGAGGAATTACGAAAACAGCAGGAAGAATTGAAGAAGCAACAGCTAGAATTGGAGCAGAAAACGAAACAAGAACTTGAATTAAAACAAAAAGAGGAACAAGCAAAACAAGAACTTGAATTAAAACAAAAAGAAGAACAGGCAAAACAAGAACTTGAGCTAAAACAAAAAGAGCAACAAACAAAACAAGAATTTGAATGGAAGCAAAAAGAAGAACAAGAAAAGAGAGAGACAGAATTAAAACAAGCTACCATTACAATGCAAGCAGCGCCGCAATCATTTCCTGACGTTCCAGGATGGGCACAAGAGTCTGTTTATTATTTAATTCATAAAAAAGTTATTTCTGGGATGCCAGATGGAACATTTTCACCAAGTAAAGTATTAAGCAGAGCTGAAGCAGCAACAATTATGGCGAAAATTTTAGAATTAGAAGTTAAAGAGGGGGAGAAACCAACTTTTACAGACTCTCAAGATCATTGGGCAACTCCTTATATTGCTGCTGTGGAAAAGGCAGGAGTCATTAAAGGGGAAGGAAATGGGAAATTTAATCCGAATGGTCAAATGACAAGAGCTGCTATGGCAACGATGTTAGTACAAGCCTATCAATTAGAGAAAAAGGTT
Source organism: Bacillus sp. CD3-5 (assembly GCF_006349665.1). NCBI lineage: Bacteria > Bacillati > Bacillota > Bacilli > Caryophanales > Bacillaceae > Bacillus > Bacillus sp. CD3-5. The sequence continues at coordinate 59,184 of NZ_VEPX01000017.1, forward strand.
CATGAAGAATTACCAACATTATTTCCTGATGTAAAAGATCATTGGGGTGAGAAATTCATTAATATTTTAGTTGGCATGGGTATATCAAGTGGTGTTGATGGAGGACGTTGGCAACCAGATAGATCCATTACACGTGCAGAGGCAGCACAGCTCGTCGCAGTTACAGATAAGTCTAAAGACAATGAATTGAAGATGAAGAAGATAAGCATTTCGAAAAAATTCTTTACGTATAATGGACCATCTTTATCATCTGGAATTTCAAAGGAATATGGCCCTAGGGAAGTAACAGTGTATGAAGAGCGAGATGGTGGCTGGATTAGAATTCATACGGATACTGGTTTTAAGTGGGTTTGTTTAGTTGAAAAGAAAGTGAATATGAATAAAAACTTTTTGACATATAATGAGGCATCCTTATCTTCAGGGATTTCAGGTGAGTATGCTCCGCAAAGTGTAACGGTTATTGAAGAAAGAGAAGGAAATTGGATTAAAGTTTATACGGCCTTAGGCTATAAGTGGGTCTGCTTAATAGACAAAAAAGTTCAGATTGATAGAGACTTTACTACTTATGATGCTCCTTTCAGGTCTGCGAATATACTAGATTATTATGGGCCTCAAGCAGTAACGGTTGTAGAGGAAAGAGGAACTTGGCTTCGTATACGTACATATGCAGGCTATCAATGGTTGGATACGAAAAAAGAAGCGAAGTATTTATCTAAAGTGTTCTTTGCTTATGATAGTCCAAGTTTTGTATCTCGTGTATCAGGAAGGTATGCACCACAGACAGTCGAGGTTTATGGTGAGAGAGACGGTGGTTGGATTCAAATTCAAACTAGTAATGGATTAAAGTGGGTTAATGAAGGAAATATTAATCGTAGTCAAGTTATATTGAACGTACCGTCACTGTATCAATTCCCAGAATTGCATAATGGCTGTGAAGTCGTTTCTTTACAAATGCTTGTAGAACATCAAATTGGTCGCTCGTTAAATAAAGTAGCATTTGCTTTTGAAATGCCTTTTGATCAAACGAAATTAAAGAACTATAAAACATCATCACAAATTTGGGGAGATCCAGATGTAGGGTTTGTAGGTGATGTGACAGGAAATACGCCAGGATATTCTATTAATCCCGAACCACTAAAACGTTTGTTAGATAAATATGCAAGAGGAACGAATTTAACTGGAAATGATCTTTCTGTTTTGGAAGACTATGTGAGAAATGGAAAACCAGTAGTAACGTGGGTGACTGTCGCTTTAAATAATCCAAGACCAATTACAACGTGGAAAACACTAGGTGGAAAGACAATTTCTGCAAGAATGAATACGCATGCGGTTGTTTTAACAGGAGTGGATGATAATTACGTATACTATAATGATCCGTTCTATGGAACGAAAAATGTAAAAGTGAGTAAGAGCCGGTTTGCAAGTATTTATAATCAAATGGGCAAGAAGGCCTTAAGTGTAGATTAATTTTAAAAGGTTATCCGAAGATGATTTCGGATAACCTTTTTTACAATGAAATCTTTAAATGAAATATATTTTATCTGCATCTTATATTTATATCTCTTGTTTATTCTAGTGATACATCCGATGCGAAGTGATGTAAAACGTATAGAAGGAGAGAAATGAAATGAAAAAGAAACTATTACCAATCTGTGCAATGGCACTTTTAACAGTAGGATATTCTTCAGTAGCAAGCGCGGATACTGGAACAGTAACGAAGGAAGAAGTGGTGCAACAGCAGCAAGATAAGGCTAAAAAAGAAGAAGCAATTAAAGTACAGCAAAAAAATGAAGAAGAGAAAAAGCAAGCAGCACAAGCACAAGAAAAAAGTGACATGGCTAAAAAAGAGGAAGCGATAAAGGCGGCGCCAAAGAGTGAGGAAGAGAAAAAGAGAATTGCACAAGAACAGTTAAAAAATGATATAGCGAAAAAAGAAGCAGCGCAAGTACAACAAACAAATGCTGCAACGAAAAAAGAAGTAGCAAAGCCAGCCGTACAAGGTGAAAAATTACCAAATACAGCATCTAATCATGTAGCAATGATGGCACTAAGTGCATGTCTTGTAGGGATAGGGACATTATTTGGTTTGAATCGTCGCAATAAAGTTAAGGCGTAATTAAAATATTGCCCTATAAAGAATGGGATAATTTCATATATTAAAAATGGTAGGTTATTCCTACCATTTTTGGCATGGAGGGATGAAACATGAAGTTACTTAATTATATCGGAATTATATTGATGGCCATCGGGCTATTTATGGGATCCTATTACGCAGTGGAATGGTATAAAGGAAAAAGTTCTGCCGGGCAATTAACGACAGAAGAAATAAAGAGCCTTAACAATATACAACATAATCAACTCCCTTATGAAACACCGGTAACTTCTCAAGTGCCTTCTTCTCAAACAGAGCATAAAGAAGGAGAAAAGGTAGCGATGTTACATATACCGAAAATAAAAAAGAAGTTTTCTATATATTGGGGAGCAGATGATGCAACGCTGAAAAAAGGGGTTGGAATGTTCGTTAGTGATGTAACGACAACGCCATCTGGAGGGGGACATACTGTACTAAGTGGGCATAGGGATACTGTATTTACAGATTTAGGAGATTTGAAAGAAAAAGACACTCTTATTTTAGAGTATGATAATAAAACTTACACATATGAAATTCAAAAAACATGGATTACTCATGCGGATGATCGTACTGTTATTATAAAAAAAGAAGAACCGATATTAACACTGACAACTTGTTACCCATTTAATTATATAGGGGATGCACCAGATAGATATATTATAGAGGCGAAGTTAACTGGCAGTTATTCAAAGTGAAATTATAGTTTCTGAAAGCGAGAGGGGGATATATAAGTTATGTCAAAAAACATTTTAATTGTTGAAGATGAAGACATATTACGTGAAATATTAAAAGACTATTTTTTAAGTGAACAATATGTAGTGTTTGAAGCAAGGGACGGGAAAGAAGCTTTAGTTGTATTTGAGGAAGAAGAGGTTGATTTAGTTATTCTTGATATTATGTTGCCGGAACTTGATGGGTGGTCCGTTTGCCGAAGAATCCGTAAAACATCTGAGGTTCCTATCATTATGCTAACGGCACGTGTTGATGAAGATGATACGTTACTTGGCTTTGAACTTGGGGCGGATGACTATGTGACGAAGCCATATAGCCCACCAATTTTATTAGCAAGAGCAAAACGGTTGTTAGAGAGTAGAAAAGTGACAAAGCAGCTTTTAGAGAATGAAGATGATACATTATCAATTCATGGTATTCATGTCCATTTTCCATCGCGTACTGTTACGGTAGATAAGACAGACATTAATTTAACTCATACAGAATTTGAAATATTAGCGTACTTGATGAAAAATCAGGGGATTGTTTTAACAAGAGAGCAACTCATTTCAAGAATTTGGGGATATGAATTTGCTGGTGACGATCGAACGGTTAATAGTCATATTCGTAATTTAAGAAATAAATTAGGAGAGAAAGCAAAGTACATTACAACTGTAGTACGAACAGGTTATAAATTTGAGGGGAATGTATGAGAAAAGGGATTGTACTAAAGTTATTTACTCTCACAACAGCATTATGTATGTTAATTTTAGCGACGATTTTTATTGGACAAACGATATTTTTTAAACAATATTACGCGAATCGGAAAGTGGAAGACATTAAAGTGAATTTAAATTCCTTTGAGAAGAATTATTTAAACTATGCAGGAAATGAAGAAGAAATTAAGCGACTGGAGCAAGACTTTTTAAGAGAAAATAATACATGGATTACGACATTAGATCAGAACGGGAATTTAAAGCATGCGGATGATTTCTATTTTGAGGTTGCATTAGAACAAAGGGCAGAGAAGAAATATGGACAAAAAAAGGTCATTATTCCTTTGTACTATCTTATGAATATAGATGAGATTGAAAGGGGAGAATTACCTACTTTTGTGGGGGGAAAAGTTTATTTTAGTGGATTAAAAAGAAATGAGCACTTTATTACATTGTATTTACAATTAACAGAAAAGAATTTAAGTTGGGCTAATAAACCATTAAGTAAGAAGCTACTTGAAAAAGAACGTAAGATAAGCGAGGATGAGCCAAAAGTTGCTCAAGACCTTATGGCTCAGGAAAGACAAAACGTTGCTGGAAATTTGAGTGATTTGGAAAAGAAGAGGGTCATTCAAAATTCTGATTTCGATATGTTTGGGAAGATTACGAAAGTTCAGCTTCCTGATGTAACAGGTCCTATAAATCCAATTTATAAAAATAGCATCTTCTTAGATAACATAAAAGAATTTCAAACTAATTTATTATTAAAAGAGAGCAAGCACATACAATATGCAATACAAACAATGGACTATGAAAAAAATGATATTAAATATAAATTATTAATCAAGCCAATAAAAGAAAAAGATGGATCAGTAGCTTATATATATGCGATGGCTTCTTTACAGCCTGTAGATGAAGCCGTACAAATGGTGCAAGATTACTACATTTACATCATTGCATTTGTAGTTGTTCTTATTTTTCTAGCGTCATTCTATTATTCAAAACAAATTGCAAAGCCTTTATTAAAAATAAATGATACGACGAAGAAAATAGCACAATTAGATTTTACAGAAAAAATACCGATTACTTCAAAAGATGAAATTGGAGATTTATCGAAAAATATTAATGTATTATCAAATAAACTACATTCCCATATTGGACAGCTAGAACAAGATATTGAAAAGGAAAGAAAATTAGAAAAGACGCGGAAAGAATTCATTTCTGGTGTTTCGCATGAACTAAAAACACCGCTCAGTATTATGAAAAGCTGTATTTCTATTTTAAAAGATGGAGTAGCTGAGCATAAAAAAGAGTATTATTTTCAAGCGATGGAGAGAGAAGTAGACAAAATGGATACATTAATTTTGGATATGCTTGAGTTAGCTAAATTTGAGTCAGGTACATATAAAATGAAAAAGGATCCATTTTATATTGATGCTGTAATTGAAGAGATATGTGAACACCTTTCTGTAGAAATAGAGAAAAAAGAACTTCGTGTTCATAAACATATAGGTCCATTTGAAGTAGTCGCAAATCAAGGACGGATTGAACAAGTCATTGTGAACTTCATTACAAATGCCATACGTTACACACCAAATAAAGAAGAGATTATTATTTCTACAATAGATGAAAAAAATCGTATAAAAGTATGTATTGAAAATAAAGGTACTCACATTGAAGAAAAGCAATTAGATAAAATTTGGGATCGTTTTTATCGCGTGGATGCAGCTCGTCAGCGTTCGCAAGGTGGAACAGGTCTTGGGCTTGCCATTTCAAAGAATATTTTAGAACTACATGATGCTGAATATGGAGTAAAGAATACAGAAGATGGTGTATTATTTTATTTCTACTTATTGAAAAAAGCGTAGATGATGCATGCTACGCTTTTTTAATTTATTTTCATATTATCTTTACCTAATCTTTATTTTTAAGCGATATAATCTGGTTAGAAAATGAGGTTATGTAAGGAGTCGATGAACCGTGCATAGCAATTGGCTAAGTATAATGGTATTTATTTTCTTTTGCGTATTTATTGTATTTTTAATTGATATTACGATATGAAAAAAAGAGCGCTTATTAAGCGCCCTTTTTGTTTGCATTTATTTGATAAGCATTGATGCTCTTGAATAAGCGTGGTGAAGTAAGAAATAAAAATATAAGTAAAACGGTACATAGAATATAGGAACCAATCATTGTACTACCATTTACGATTAATGAATATAGCACAGCTGATTGACCTTTCGGTGCATATTGTCCCCAGAAAATGATACCAGCAATAAAGTGACAGAAATAGCGAGCAAAGCTACCGATAAATGTAGCAAGGATAATATAAGCAAGGACTTTCTTACCTTCGTTTTGTTTTGAAGAAGGTTTGTCTTTACGGCTACCTAAATTTGATTGTTCTAAGTTATTTTCATTAGACGTTAAAAGTACTTTTTGAATTGGACGATAGAATAAGCCAGCAAATCCGATAAAAGCAAAGGCAATGAAGTACTCAATGAATGCTTGAACAGGTGTTAAAATGTAAGCATCTCCCACGACAATTTGTAATAGTCCCCAAACTAAACCACCTAAGAAAGCTGATTTAAAGCCCCAGCGGTATGCAATAATAAAAATAGGAATCATAGCAAATGAAATGGAACCGCCTGTTGGAAGTTTGATTGATAATGGTAAAATGTCGATGACCAGGGCGAAGGCTGCAAGAATAGCAGATTCGATCATCGCTTGTAAATTGGTGTTACGCATGTTGTCTCCCCCTAAATCCAAGTTGTACAAAAAAGAATAGATATCATAGGAGGATACGAAATACGTAAATAAAAAAGAGGTATGTATTTCGGACGTTTGCACAATCCCTGCGTTAGCATTAACTAACAGGTTCGAAGGGTCGGAACGAAGTGTTCCCTCTCAGCGGCATGGCTCCCCCAGTGATAACGAGATTCTTTATTTGCTATTGTTTATTGTAAGCGAAATGGATGAGAATGGCAAACGAATACAGTATGACAATAATTGAAATAGAATTGTAGCGAAATGTTAATAAATATGAAGCAAAAGGGTATAGTACAAGAGAAATTGGGTGTGGTATAATTTTTTTGAAAATAATTATCATTCTCTTCTGAGGGGGAAGGTTATGAGCTTAGTAGATATTAAAATTGGAGAGAAAGTGTTAGTAAAAAGTATTCAGTCTTTAGATCAGCTATTAAAGCGTAGACTAGCTGCTTTCGGTCTTGCTGAAGGAAGCGAACTTCGCCTGAAACAGAAAGCGATGTTCAAAGGTCCTTGTACATTGGAGTGTCGTGGACAGTTAATTAGTATTCGTCATTGTGACGCGAAAATGATAAAGGTGGAATTAGCGTGAATAAGGTAGCTTTGCTAGGGAATCCGAATACAGGGAAAACATCATTATTTAATGCACTTACTGGTTCTTATGAGTATGTAGGAAACTGGAGCGGTGTAACAGTAGAAAAGAAGGTTGGTAAATTAAAAGATAAGCAAGGAACATTAATTGATTTACCAGGTGTGTATGATTTAAATCCAGTTTCGCGTGATGAAGGTGTTGTAACAAACTTTCTATTAACAGAAGAATTTCAGCATATGTTAAATATTGTAGATTCTTCGCAGTTTGAACGAAATATGCATTTAACGTTGCAATTACTTGAATTTGGTAAGCCTGTTTCAATTGGTTTAAATATGATTGATGTGGCGAAGCAAAGAGGAATTGTCATTGATGTAAAACGATTATCAGAACTATTAGGTGTGACAGTCGTTCCTGTCGTTGCAAGAAGTGGAAAAGGCTGTGAAGAACTGCTTGCGACTCTTAAAGAAAATGACAAAAAAGAGAAAAAGCCATTCCATATTTCATATGGTGTACAAATGGATGAAGGAATTGGAGAAGTAATTTCTCTTTTAGAGAAAGCGAATTACGAGCATCCGAGATGGTTAGCACTTCAATTTTTAAGTAATAACGAAGTAGTAGAAAAAGAAATGAAAGCATTACCAATTTATAAGGAACTCATAGCCATTCGATCTCGCTTAGAAGGAAAACTTGATTGTACGTTAGAAGAGCACATTTACAAAACTCGTGAAGCGTATATTGAAAAGTTAAAAACAAATGTTATGAAGCATGAGAAAGAAGGAAAAATTCCTTTTTCAGAAAAAATTGATAGATTAATTACACATAAAATTTTAGGACTTCCAATCTTTTTAGCAGTTATGTTTTTTATTTTTCAGGTTACGTTTACGTGGATTGGGACACCTTTATCCGATATGTTAGATGAGTTTTTTGGTGGACAGCTTACAGATTGGGTGACAGCTGGGCTTACAAGTGTTGGAGCTTCTGATTTTATTCAAGCACTCGTTACAGAAGGTATTATTGCTGGTGTTGGTGCTGTATTAGTATTCGTTCCACAAATCTTTGCACTATTCTTTTTCATTTCATTATTAGAAGACTCAGGATATATGGCGCGAATTGCAGTTGTTATGGATCGAATTATGGAGTTCTTTGGTTTAAACGGAAAAGCGTTCATTCCGATGATTATCGGTTTTGGATGTAATGTTCCAGGTATTATGGCAGCGAGAACGATTGAACAAGAAAAAGAACGTTTACTTACAGTTCTTGTAACACCGTTTATGTCTTGTTCGGCACGTTTACCTGTATATGCATTATTTGCGGGAGTATTCTTCCCTCAAAGTCAGGCAACTGTTGTATTTTCTTTATATGTAGCAGGTATTGTTCTGGCATTACTTGTTACAAAAATTATGTCTCTTACCATTTTGAAAGCGGAAAAATCTATTTTCGTTATTGAACTACCGCCTTACCGCGTGCCACAAGCGAAAACGTTATGGCTAAGTACGTGGGAGAAAGGGAAGGGATTTGTTCGTAAAGCAGGTACATTTATCTTTGGTGGTTCTGTTGTCATTTGGCTATTAAATTATGCAGGTCCATCAGGATTTGGTGTTGATATGGGAGACAGTTTCTTAGCAATGATTGGTGGATTTATCGCACCACTATTTGCACCGCTTGGTTTTGGAACGTGGCAAGCTGCAGCTTCCCTTTTAACAGGATTTTTAGCGAAGGAAGTTGTCGTTTCTACAATGGCCATTATTTATGCAGTGAAAGAAGATGTGCTTGGAAATGTAATGGGAGCACATTATACAGCATTATCAGCTTATGCATTTATGTTCTTTATTTTATTATATGTTCCGTGTTTAGCGACGGTAGCTGTTATTAAACGTGAAACAGGATCAGCGAAATGGACGATTTTCTCAGTCGTGTATCCACTCGTAGTTGCTTATGTATTAACGCTCATTATATACCAAGTTGGATCCCTACTCGGATTCTAGAAGGAGATGTATTGTGATGATGGTCAATATTATAATTGGAGCTATCATTTTTGGTTATGCAGCATACACGTTAGTTAATTTTGTAAAGAGAAGTAAAAAAGGAAAATGCGCGGCATGTTCTTTAAATAAGTCATGTCAGTCGAATACTTGTAGTCCGGATATGGAGCAAATTGCTCATAAATAGAAAAAAGCTTTGCGAATTTCGCAAAGCTTTTTTGTTTTACTTCTTAATTTTTACAAGTTGTGATGATTCTACACCATTCTTTCCAGGGAACTCTTTACTTGGGTCTTTATCGAATTTTAATACACCTACAGATTTTTCTTCACCTTTTACATTTCCGTAAGTTGCATCATCAACAATTGCGAACATGTCGGCATATGCACGGCCACTTCCGATAATTGTGTTGCCTTCATATTTTAATTTTGCTCCATCAAGTGTAGCATTTTCTACTTTTTCTTTAGCAAATAATACACCTTGCTCTGCTGTTACAGCTGGTAATTTATCAAGTGGTTTCGTGTCGTCTTTTGCATCCACTTTGTTAAGTAATTCTTTCTTCACCAGTTCTTCACCAGTTTTCTTATCCATGACAAGAACTTTTTTACCTTCTAATGTTGTCATTTTCATTTTATAGAAGTCTTTTTCTTTCACTTCTTTTTTGTTCTTATCTGTAATTTGTTGAATTTGTTCTTCTGATCCGTACAGTACAAAACCGTTTGCTTTATCTCCTAATAAAGAACAACCTGATAATGCTCCGAATGAAATTGCTGCTGCTAATCCGATTCCTACTAATTTTTTCATGATGAATTTCTCCTTTTATATGTTTTATAGTTAATACATTTTTGTATTAGTTCTGAAATGATGAGAAGCTTGTTCGTTGCTTCTGGTATTAGTGTATAAGAAATATTGCAACGTAACTATCGAGTTAGCTTACAGTAACATTACAATAATGTAATTTAGTGAAATTGCATAAAAATAAGTTAATTCTCACAAGGATTAATGAGAATATATTAGGAATACAATGTTTTATATGGAATGTCATATTATAATGGATGTATTTTGGAAATAACATGTAAGGACATATTAGTTTTGTTATAATAAACACGTAGGCTGTAAAAATGAATATTCTTTACTGTTAAGGAAGATTTTTCAGTTTTCCAAGTAGTGAATTTGAAATATGAGGTATATTATAGGAGGAATTTAGATGTCTGTATTTAAACGATTAAGAGATTTAACAATGTCGAATGTATATTCATTAATTGAAAAAGCGGAAGACCCAGTTAAGATGACGGATCAATATTTACGCGATATGCAAGCGGATGTACAAGAAGCTGAGAAAAGTGTAGCAGCTCAAATTGCACTTGAGAAGAAATTCAAAATCTTATTTGAAGAGCAAGAAGCGCTTGTGAAAAAACGTGAAGAGCAAGCTCATATGGCTGTTCAAGCTAACAACTTAGATCTTGCGCGTCGTGCATTAGAAGAAAAACAAAATGCAGAGCAAAAGATGAATGAGTATAAAGCAAGCTATGAGCAAAACAAAGTTGCTGCTGATAATCTGCGCCTGAAGCTAGAAGAAATGCGTAAGCAATTAACTGAGCTAAAAAATAAACGTGAAACACTTGTAGCACGTGTAAATGCGGCGAAAGCACAAAAGAATATTAATCAGGCGATGTCTGGATTTGATTCAAACTCAGCAAAAGCTGGTTTAAGCCGTATGGAAGAGAAAGCTCTTCAATTAGAGGCTGAAGCAGAAGCGAGCGGTGAAGTGTATAAAAAAGAGAAATCATTAGATGATGAATTCGCAAGCTTAAACAAAAATTCTGCTGTTGACGATGAATTAGCTCGTATTATGAAGCAGTATGAGAAATAATATAGAATAGAGACAAATGAACCGACATGTCTAAATAAATTCATGTCGGTTTTCTATTACCCCGCATTAACGGGCAGTAAGACTCCCACCTTTACTTTTTGTGAAAGCAGAGAGGTGGGGGGAGATCTACTGCCCGTAAATGCCCGATTGGTTCAACTAATAATCAGCGGGGAATGAACACCTCCCCACTGATTAAAGTTTCACTTTATATTTAGAGGAGGTTTTGCAATGACATGGACAAATGTATTAGCGATGCTTGTATGGACTGGAGCGAGTGCAATACTTTTATTTGCAATTATGTGGGTTGATTCAATTTTTACTAAATACAATGATTTAAAAGAAATAAAAAATGGGAATACAGCAGTAACAACTCGTTTCGTTATGAAATTATTTGCGCAAGGGTACATTTTATCTCAATCGATAACGAAAGCAAATGACTTATGGCAAGCGCTACTTGCATCAGCAGTTTCTTTCGTTATTTTATTAGTGGTAGAAATGTTTATCGAATTTGTGTTAAAGAAAATGGCTGGTTTAGATTTAGAAGAAGGTACGAAAGAAGGCAGTGTTGCTCATGCGATGTTGGCCGGATCATTACATATTGTTGGTGCACTTATTTTAGGTGCGTGTTTATAAAGAGAGAAGGAGGGGTAGATCATGAGTTTATTTAAACGAATTAAAAATATAATGAAAAGCCCAGAACCACCGAAACCAGAGAAAAGTTTGTTAACGTTAGCTCCTGGCGATATGGTTGAAGTTTCATTAGTCATGTATGAATTAATTGGGAAAACGAGTATGCATTCTCGTAAAGAAATTGTTTTAACACTGCAAGACGGGAAAGATATTCGTTATTTAAAAATTGAAGACCGTGAAAATACGTATTACAAATTGTATACACCAATTGATGGTCGTTTAGATTCAATTGATGAAATTCCAACGACAATTGAAATGGATGATACAGAGTACCATATGGAAGAGCAATATAACGGACGGGTTGTTGTGATGGGAAAAACACCATTCTCAGCTTCAGAAGAACAGTATGTATGGGAGTTCCAATCAGATAATCGAAAATTATTGCGTATTGAATGGCAAAATGGTCGCACAATGATGTATGAGGGAGAAGCAATTATTCCTGCTGATGTACAAATTATAAGAGCAACGTAAGGGGGCGTAATCATGTCAAACCGATTGTTTACCATGATTAAATCGTTCGTGATCCCTATACTTGCTATCGTTACATTACTTGTTGTTGCTGGATATGCCTTATCAGGTTGTCAGGGCGGGCAGACAAAGTCGATTCAAGACCGTTATCCGCTTGAATCTGTCGCAAAGGAAGGTAAACAAGAATCTTACGTGTATAGGGCCGCCAATCGGTCAGTTCCTGAAGTCGCGAAGGAACTCATGAATGAAAGAGAACCGAAGCAAGCATCTAAAGAAGACGAAAATCAAATGTTCCTCGTTTATTCTGATAAGATTTATAATCTGCAAAAGGATAAAGAGAAGCCATCTGATACGTTAATTGAAATAAGTAATAAAGAGTTTGTCCGTCAAAATTACCAACCGTCCTTCCTGCAAGGATATATTATGGGTAGTATATTAAATGATATATTCGGTTCACGAAAATCATCGTACGGTGATTATCGCGGATATAATGACAGACAAAATCATAAACCAGTTATTCCAGAGAGACCGCCTACGAAAGAAGAAAAGAAAACCCCGCCTCCAATTACGAAGGAAGGGAAAGGATCTATCATTAAGCGAGGCGATAATGTAGATTCGAAATCTTCTGTAGGAGATACAGGAAGTATTACGAAAAAAGGAAACAGCACGCCTCCGCCTTCTACTGGAAGCAAAGGGAAAATTACGAAAAATCCAGGTGGTTCAAGCGGATCAGATGTGAAGCCAAAATCATCTATTAAAACGCCGCCAAGGAATACATCTCCCCCGAAAACGAGGGTCGGAGGTTCAGGAAAGATTACGAAGAGAAGATAGTGTAGAGACCGAAAAGTGAAATTTGCTTTTCGGTTTTTTTATGGAAATCAATTCCTTTTAGCTGGTACAATTAAGTTATAAGGGGGGGATAGTATGACTATGTATAAAAGATTTAGTGTAATTATGTTCCTCGTATTATTCTTAAGTTTATTCATTAGTACAACGATGAAATTTCACTTTGTAGTAGGTATTCTATGGATACTATGTACATGTACCCTTTTTCTATATGTTCCGCTACGCTTTCAACAAGAAGTGCCCGCCTTTCAAAAATATGTAGCATGGATTAAGAGAGGAAGAAGATGGGGAGAGTAAAATTATATCAGCGATTATTAAAATATATCGACTTACCGACAAAAACTGACAACAATAACAGAAGAGGGTGTGCCAGCATATTGGCACACCCTCTTCTTTCATAATGATTAATGAATATCACGTTTCTTAAAGTTACCGCCTTTTACTTCTGCTACGTCATAAACTGTAATAAAGGCGTGTGGATCGATTTCATTAATAAGTTCTTTCATTTTACTTTCTTCTAAACGGTTAATTACACAAGAAATTTCTTTGAATTTCTCTCTAGAATAACCGCCGTATACTTCGTTATATGTTGCACTTCGGCCTAAACGATCACGAATTGTTTCTACCATCAATTCAGGCTCTTTCGTAATGATTTTAAATGCTTTCGAACCACTTAAACCAACTTCAACGATATGAATCACTTTCGAAGCAATAAAGTAAGCAATTGCCGAAAGGATAGCTCCTTGAAGGCCGAATACGGTTGATACGAAAATAAATACGAACATGTTTAAGAATAAAATAAGGTCACTCGTTCCGAATGGTAACTTACGAGAAAGCAATACAGCTAGCATATCGATTCCATCTAATGCCCCGCCGTTACGTAATGCTAGTCCCATACCAAAACCGATGATAATACCACCAACAACTGTAACTAATAATGTATCGCCTTCAATAATAGCTGGTATTCCGTGCATGACAACGGTACCTATTGCTAATGAAGCAATCCCGATAATGGAATAAATCGCAAAGCTTTTACCAATTTGCTTATATCCTAACCAAACGAAAGGAATGTTAATAATTGCGATTAGAGCTCCTAATGGCAATCCAAATAATCTCGAACTAACGATACTTAAACCAGTCACACCACCGTCTGATACGTTATTTGGAATTAATACTGCTTCTAATCCGTACGCTGTGATAAATGCCCCAATAATAATCATCAAAGCTTTTGAAGCGATTTTAAGCTTATTGGGCTTGTTTTTCATAATTTTCTCCATGTAATTTCCTCGTTTCAAACTAGTTTCTTGTTTGTTACATCATTCACACCTAAATTTTATTTTAACATTTAATTTGAAAAAATTCTCCTTTAATGGATGTATGCAGGGAATATTATGACCATATTAACTTTAAAATATTTTTGAAATGAGTATAAGAAATCCCATCCTTTCAAAGGATGGGATGCTATTAAGAAATGATAAAACTAAGCACGGATAGGAATAAAGCGAAGCCTAAAATAGTTCCACATATTTTCATATGGCGCTTACGTCCCATCACAACAATTGCGACATATTCACGAATCATTGCATTAGGCCAGTAATAAAATGCAGTTTTTGATCCGATTCCTTGGCTATTAAGACCTGCTTGTCTTGCATATATACCAGCGCGGAATAGGTGGAAGTTGTTCGTTGTAAAGATACTATTATACTTACCTTCAGGCTTTAAAGAATCCATAATTTCTTTAGAGAACAACATATTTTGATATGTGTTTACAGAGCGATTTTCTTGCACTGTATGTTCAAGCGGAATTCCTTTTTCAACAGCGTACTTTTGCATCGCTTCTGCCTCTGGAAGGCCTTCATCTGGACCTTGTCCACCAGAGAAAATAATTGTTGGTGGCGTATTTACAGCGGCTTGTTTCCAGTAAAAGTCGATTGCTTTATGAATACGACTTGCAAGTAAAGGTGGTACTTTATCATTAATTAATCCGCTACCAAGAACGATAATGAAATCTTGATTACGTCTTGGTCTGTTGAATTGGTATAAAAAATACGCGCTTAAGAAGTTAGATAAGTGTATAAAGAAATACATAGTTATAAGAGATATAGCAGCAAAAATAAATTGAAAATGCTCTGAGAATAAACTTGCTGGATTTATAATAGGGAGCATTATAAAGAATAAAATCCCTAAAGCAGCAATTAAAGTTAAAGAGTTTGTGAAGCGTCTTCCTTCACGTTGCATTAAAATTTTTGCATTAAGAAATAGCCCAAACATTAAAGCGACTATAGCAAAAGGTATCATTACAATGAGCGCTAACATCGGAATAATAACGATAAAATGTAAAGAATTACTACCAGACTCATATGAGGCTATAGCGCAAAATAATAGAAATGAACAGATAAAGGCATTAAATAAAAACCCATTTATTATTTTTCGCGGATCCTTTAAGTAAGAGATAAGAAAAATAATAAACAATATAAGGGGAATAATTCCGAAATACATAAATATAGTACACCTCAATTTGTATAAGAATTTGACATACCTTTTATATTACATGATTTTATAATTGAAAATGAAAGAAAAAGGATTTTGAATTTTCTCAATAAAATATATGGATACATATGTTACAATGTATGTAAAGCGATATATTAAAAGTAAAATGGTTGAAGGGGCACTCTATGGAGTGTCTTTTCTTTTTTTGTATGTAATTATGCATATTAGATTTATTTTCAAGTGAAGAGGATTAAAATATAAGTGGTAGACATACTTTATAAAACAGAATGTAATACAAACATTTCCCTCTACTTTTTGTATCTAACAATCGTATAACAATAAATAATTCTGTTTTATAGTGTCTGTTTATGGAAGGTGCCTTCTTTGAAGGCACCTTTTTTGTTGTTTCATGTAGATACTTTTCACTGTTGATATAGTGGAAAGTATCTATACTAAACATTAGCAATCTTCCGTATAAATATTATCAATTTACTATATATTCCAGTAGTGTTAACCTACATATGAAAGGCTTTCTTTTTCAAAATATTACCCCTAATAAATTTTTGAAGAAGTCAACTGTCTCCAAAATTGCCATTCATGCTTAACAAAAAAGAATCCTGCAGGATTCTTTTTTGTGTTCGACAGAATATGACAAAATACATTTGAATAAATTGTTATATTGTTAAATGGTTATTATGGAAAGAGAAGGAGACTTAAGTATGAGATTTAAAAAATTAATTTTAACAGGTGCACTTGTTGCAACTACAGCATTTACTTCAATTGGAACAGCGGGGGCAAGCGCAGGTTTTAAAGATGTTCCAAACAATCATTGGTCTTATAAAGCAATTATGGATTTAGCAAATAAAAACGTTGTTGCTGGATACGGAAATGGGATTTTTGGATTTGGTGATAATGTAACGCGTGAGCAAGTTGCAGCTCTTATGTTCCGCCATTTAAAACCGACAGTAAAAGAACAGTATAACAATCCATATAAAGATGTTACGGATCGTTCAACTATGTTTAAAAAAGAGATTCTTGCTTTAACAGAGATGGGCGTATTCGTTGGAGATAACACAGGGAAATTCAGACCGAAAGATGCGTTAACTCGTGAAGAAATGGCACAAATTTTGACAAGAGGATTTCAATTGCAAATTAGAGGGGATCATAATTTCCCGGATGTAGATAGAAATGGATGGGCGAATCCTGCGATTACTGCAATTAAATCAAATTATATTACAGCTGGAACTGGTGACGGTACATTCGCACCTAAAATGCATGTAAGTCGTGAGCAATATGTTCAGTTCTTATATAATGCAACGTTACCACTTGAAGAAAGACCAGGAGCAAAACAACCACAGCCACAACCGAAACCGGAAGTAAAACCGGAAGTGAAACCAGATCCGAAACGTTTTGCTAACTGTAAAGAAGCAAACGATGCGGGATATTATGACATTACAAGAGATAGCCCGTATTATGGTAAGCATTTAGACCGTGATGGCGATGGAATTGCTTGTGAGAAAAAGAAAAAAGGTAAATAAGAAAAAAGCACTCAGTTTGAGTGCTTTTTTCTTATGGAAACATGCTATTTTTTTAGGCGCTTTTCATAAAATGAAAGTAAGGAAATGAAAGTAGGTGACAAAATGCCGTCAGTTGTGGAAGGGGTTATTATTGAAAACTGCAATGGAACGATTAATTTAGGGGATAAATATAACGTGCAACCGATTGAAAAAACGAAAGCTTATAACGGGTCGGGATCATCGAATACAGGAATGAAAGTACAAACATTTAGTGGTATTAGTACAGCGGATGTAGGGGATAGCGACGTGAATGATCAAGGAATACAGTTTACTTTATAGAGAAATATGCAAAGTTGCATAAAATGATGAACTTGCTCTGTGCTACAATCTAACTGTGAGCTGTTAATGATTCTTCTGTATTATAGTTGTTAGATTAGAAATATAACATCCTATCGAAAATCATACGTATAAAAAAGACACTTCAAAGGAAGTGTCTTTTTTCATTTTAGTGGTACCCTTTAGCAGAGTCTTTATGAATTTTATTTTTAAAGATACTGTAACTCCAAAGTTGATATCCAATAACAATTGGTACCATAACCATTGCAACGAAGAACATAATTTTTAAGTTTAATTGACTACCAGCTGCGTTATATAACGTTGTGCTGTATGCGTCGTTAATACGTGATGGTAACATTCTTGGGAACATACCTGCAAAACCAGTTGTCATAAACATTGCGATTGTTAAGCAAACGAATGTGAATGCAAGGCCGATTTTATGTTTGTACACCATAATAAGTGCGAGTACACTCATTAACATTGCAAGTACTGGAAGAATGAATAGTACCGGGTACTCTGTGAAGTTTTGGAATAAATTTGTACGATTTGCAGTTGCTACATAGAAAATAGCTAAAATGATAGCAGCTGCCATTGAAAATGGTCTTGCGATTTTATAAGCACGGTCGGATACTTCACCAGTCGTTTTAATCATAACCCAAAGGGCACCGGATACGACGAATATAGCAGTGAAGAACAACCCTCCTAAAATACCGTAATGATTTAGTAAGCTAAGTAAATTTCCTTCATAGCCATTTTTTCCGATTTGCAGTCCGTAATAAAGATTAGCAAATGTAACACCGAATAGGAAAGCAATTAAGAAACTACCAATTGCAAATGCCCATTTACAAGTTTTTTGCCAAATTGGTGAATCATCTTTATGCATGAATTCCAGTCCAGCAGCCCGAGCAAATAGTGCAAGTAATACTAAGAATAACGGTGTATATAAATAACTAAACATATTTGCATAAGTGACTGGGAAGGCAGCAAATGTTGCACCACCAGCTGTAATTAACCACACTTCATTACCGCCCCAGAACGGGCCAATTGCTTCTTGTAATTGATTTCGTTCTTGTCGATCTTTCGTAACAAAAGGAAAAATCATTCCGTTACCAAGTGCATACCCATCAAGAATGAAGTAAACTGTCCAAATCACGCCCCATAGACCAAACCAGATGATTGCAAGCATATCATGAGACATGAGCCACGCCTCCCTTAGTAGCAGGTTCTTCTAATGCTGCTGGTCCTTTTTTTGCGAACTTCAGCATTAAATATACGTCTGCGATTAAAAGTAAAGTGTAGAACAAGATTAAACTAATTAAAGAGAACCAAATTTGTGGGACAGATATAGGTGATACAGATTCTGCTGTACGCATTAGTTTATAAACTGTCCATGGTTGACGACCTACTTCGGCAACAATCCAACCAGCGTTAATTGCGATATATGGTAGTAAAACAGACCATATTGTAATTTTTAAGTAACGTTTTGAGTTTTCCAGTTTTCCTTTTCGGTTTAAGTAGAAACCGTACCAAGTTAATGCCATAAAGAACATACCAAGTGCAACCATTAAGCGGAAGCTATAGTACACAAGGTTAACATTTGGACGATCTTCTTTCGGA
Source organism: Bacillus sp. CD3-5 (assembly GCF_006349665.1). NCBI lineage: Bacteria > Bacillati > Bacillota > Bacilli > Caryophanales > Bacillaceae > Bacillus > Bacillus sp. CD3-5. Next base: position 77,914 of record NZ_VEPX01000017.1, read on the forward strand.
ATATCTTTTAAACCAACAATTTCGCCATCAAATGAATTTGTATAGAAGAAACTTCCTAACTTTGGAATCGTAAGGAATTCAAGGTTCTTTTCATTTTTTACATCAGGAATTTGAACAATCGAGAAGCCTTGTCCTTTCCCAGTTTCCCAAACAGCTTCCATCGCAGCACCTTTAGCTGGTTGATATTTAGCTGCTGATACACCAGATTGATGTCCTATAAACGGTGTAATTGTTGCGGCGAATAAGCCTAACAGTAAACCAAACTTAAATGATTTTTTGAAGAATTCAACTTCATTTTTACGTAATAAGTGATAGGCACTAATTGCCATAACGAAGAAAGCACCAACAATATAACAACCAACTACAGTATGGAAGAACATATTCCATGCATATGGATTTGTAACGAGTGCCCAGAAATCATTTAATTCAGCGCGGCCGTTACGCACGACGTAGCCAACTGGGTTTTGCATAAAGCCGTTTGCTGTAATAATCCAAAGGGCGGAAATATTTGTTCCAAGTGCAACCATCCACATACAGAAGGCACGGAACTTTGGTGAGATTTTGTCTTTACCGAATAACCATATTCCCATGAAAGTAGATTCTAAGAAGAAGGCAACGAGTGCTTCGATTGCGAGAGGGGATCCGAAAATATCTCCCATATATTTGGAGTACTCAGACCAGTTTGTTCCAAATTGGAATTCCATCGTAATTCCGGTTATAATCCCCATTACGAAGTTAATTGTAAATAATTTACCCCAGAAATTTGCCATTTTGCGGTATGTTGGATTCAATGTGCGGGCGTATTGAGTTTCCATACATGCTACTAAAATGACAAGTCCGATTGTCAAAGGTACAAATAAAAAGTGATAAAAAATAGTAATTGCAAATTGAAAACGACTCAGTAACAGAACGTCGGACATAATAAATATTCACTCCTTTTTTACATTATCTACAATTAGTTTATAGTGAAAATAGGATTATAGTATGTGAGACTTGTTACAAAGCTGTGTGTATATTTTGAAAGAATTATGTCGATTATCTGAAAATATCTTATTTTTACTATAAAGCGATATCCTTTTTGAGTTTTTCATATTTTGGTACACTATTTATGTAGTGTAAACGAGAGAAAAGAGGGCCCTTTACTATGAAGTCATTAGAAGAGATTTTGCAATACAATGAGAAATTTGTTGAAGAGAAAAAGTATGAAGAGTTTGTAGCGGGGAAATTTCCAAACAAAAAGATGGTAATTATTTCTTGTATGGATACAAGACTTGTTGAACTATTGCCGAAAGCGATGAATATGCGTAACGGCGATGTGAAAATTATTAAAGTAGCAGGTGCTGTTATTTCACATCCGTTTGGAAGTATTATGCGTAGTATTTTAGTCGCTGTATATGAACTTGGCGCTGATGAAGTATGTGTAGTTGGTCACCATGATTGTGGTATGGCAAAGATTCAAGCGAGCAGTACAATTGAGAAAATGAAAGAGCGAGGTATAACAGAAGAGAAATTAGATATGCTTCGTTATTCTGGAATCGATTTAGAACAATTCTTGCGCGGTTTCTCTAGTGTAGAAGAAAGTGTAGAACATAGCGTATCAGTACTTCGCAACCACCCATTACTTCCGGAAGAAGTACCTGTTCACGGTCTTGTTATCGATCCTGATACAGGAAAATTAGATTTAGTTGTGAATGGTTACGACAATTAAGAATTTACTTTGTCATCCTTTTTATCTGGGACAGGATCAAATCCTCCTGGGTGGAAAGGGTGACATTTTAATATACGCTTACAAGTAAGCCAAAAGCCTTTGAATGCGCCATGCTTTTGAAACGCCTCTAATCCGTAATGAGAACAAGTTGGATAGAAACGGCAAGTTGGCGGTGTCATTGGAGAAATGAACTTTTGATAAAAGCGTATAATTCCAATAAAAATCTGTTTCATAATGGTCTCCTTTTCGGCATATTCTTAAAGTATTATAGCACGACTGTACATAATACTTTACTAATGTGCATTTCCGTTATATCATATTGGATATAACGGAATTAAATTAAAAGCGGGAGAGATGTTGTATGCCATCAGTAGAAAGCTTTGAATTAGATCATACGATTGTAAAGGCACCTTATGTAAGACATTGCGGAGTTCACAATGTAGGTAGTGACGGTATTGTAAATAAATTTGATATTCGTTTTTGCCAACCGAATAAACAAGCAATGAAACCAGATGTTATTCATACGTTAGAACATTTATTAGCATTTAATTTACGTAAATATATTGATCGTTATCCGCATTTTGATATTATCGATATTTCACCGATGGGCTGCCAAACAGGATACTACCTTGTAGTAAGCGGAACACCGACAGTTCGAGAAATTATTGATTTATTAGAATTAACATTAAAAGATGCGGTTCAAATTACAGAAATTCCAGCTGCAAATGAAACACAATGTGGTCAAGCGAAGCTTCACGATTTAGAAGGAGCAAAACGCTTAATGAACTTCTGGTTAAGCCAAGATAAAGATGAACTTGAGAAAGTGTTTGGATAAAGTGAGACTGCCTGTGAAAGGGCAGTTTTTTTTGTGGCATGATAATAAATGAAATTATATAAACGATTTTTCGAATATATCGACTGTAACTTGAAATATATAAACGATTTTTTTTATATATCGACGTTTCGACACTGGATATCGACTTACCGACAAAAGTTGATAAAAAATAATCCCTATTTTATTACGTGCTTGTAAATGCGAAATTGCTCAAGATTTCATTCTATACGTAGCGAAGGTAGTTTGATATGAGAACGAAGAGTGTAAGAATAGAGACGAAAAAAAACGGAATGCTCATTGATTTTCGTCCGGATATAATTTCGTTAATTCTGACAATAATAAAGAAACAACTGAGAATAAATTGTACTTATGGGAGAAGTGAGAAATGATCGGTAATCTGGATATAAGTGCAAAGAGAGAGTATGAGAAGCGTGAAAAGTCCTAAAACAATCCGTAATCCAATTAGCATGTAATTCCCCCTTAAATAGATTATTTATCGGAATATTTCTGAGAAGCTAAGAAATAAAGCACCAGCTCCAGCTATGAAAGCAAATATACCACTAGATTTTCTGTCTTGTTTTATTTCTCCTAGTCCTATAGTGAAAGCCATTAATCCTAAGAAAATGAACATGTAAGGCATCATTTCTCTATTATCAGTAAAATATCCATATATTGTTATGCACAATGCAATGAGTGCAAAAGTAATCTGTAATCCTTTTAGCATATATATTCCCCCTGTTATTTTATATAGCTACTGATGAAAACAATCCAAATGAAAGCTCCAGCAACAATACAAATAACTCCTGTTCCGGAATCCTTTTTCTTTATTTGTTCAATAGCAATGAGAAACATTAAAGCTCCTAATAGAAATTGTGAAAGGGGGAGAAAGGTATTTTGCCCCGTATAGAGTCCGATTGCTGACATAATAATTACAGTGAGCGCGATTCCGATGCGAAGTATACGAAACATATTATGAATTCTCCTTATTATTTTTTGTATAAGGATTATCTTCTAGTTTATCGACGGAATGTTTATAAGCGTAGCCTTTATTAATCGTCATGACGGAGAGTACTAATATGACTAGGACGATTATAATACCGATAATTAATATTTTAAACATGGAACCCCTCCTTTTCTTTATTTTACATAATTTTGTAATTGATGAAAACAATAGAAATAAAAAGGATGAAAGAAGGGTGTTACATGGAGCAGAAAAAAACATATTATATATCAATAGCAAACGGTCAAATTTCACAAGTGAAGACAGCGGATACGTATAATTTTGAGATTTCCGCAAATGAAGAGGAAATTACGGAGTTAAGAGAGTACTTTGATCAAGCGTATGTAGAGGATTTAGGTTCATTTGTACGCTCCCACGTTCCATTTGTTGAGTATCATCATGATTCAAATAATGACCGATATGATGAACAACTACAAAAAGCATATAAAATGATTTACGATTTAGGAAATCATGAGACGAAAGAATTAGTCGCACAAATGGGAATAATCAATGGATTATAATTGGATAATATTATGCAGAAAAGCGAGAATATGCTACAATTTGTGGTAGGAAAAACTTGTAACCATCAATAGGGGAGTAATGGCATGTACAAATTTAAAGATTATTACCACAACACTGTACAATTATCGTTTGAACGTTATCCATTTTCTCCTGAGCCAAAGCATGTTTGGGTTGTATGCCGGTACGGGGATCAATGGTTATTAACGCATCATTTACGTCGCGGTCTTGAATTTCCAGGTGGTAAAGTAGAACTCGGGGAAACACCGGAAGAAGCGGCAGTTCGAGAGGTTCATGAAGAAACCGGTGGCATAGTTTCTGATTTAACTTACTTAGGACAATATAAAGTATCTGGAAAAGACAAAATAATCATTAAAAACATTTATTTTGCAACAATTAGTGCGGTAGAAGAACATACGCATTACGAAGAAACGAAAGGATCTGTTTTATTAACAGACATTCCTGACAACATTAAAACGGATAGAAAATTTAGCTTTATAATGCGCGACGATGTATTGGCGCGTACGATGAAACATATAGAAGAAATCGGCTGTTTTACGAAGTAAAGTGGCCGGTTTCTTTTTTTGTGTGTAAAAATGTAAATATATCTTTACATTATTTTGGGTATATTATACAATTTTTGTAAAGATATATTTACATTTTAGGAGGGGGAAGATGGATAAAAGAAAAGAAACGATTGTTACTATTTCGATGGTTAAATTAAATGTCTATGCATTTCTTATAATATTTGTTTTGGCATTTGGAATTAGTTTTTTGCATGCATTTCTTTCAGGCGGGGTTCAATTTGACTTTACATTGCCTGTTATGTTTCTTTTAATTATTGGAATGATTGTTCTTGTTTGTATTCATGAAGCGATACATTTAATAGGATTTCGTTATATCGGAGGCGTTCCGTGGAGTGAGTTAAAATGGGGTGTCAATTGGAAATTGGGTGTTGCATATGCTCATTCTAAACAGGCGATTACAGTAAAGCAAATGAAGAAGGTGTTAATGCTTCCGTTTTTACCGACTGGAATTTTGCCAATTGTAATTGGGTTAGCTACGAATATGCCATTAATCTCATTTTTAGGAATTCTACTAACAGCAGGTTGCATGGGTGACATTGCCTTATATCAAAAAGTTTCAAAGTTTCCAGATGATGCGCTAGTTAAAGATCATCCGAGTAAACCGCAGTTTACAGTATATGAATCATAAGGGAAGAGGAGGCGTCGGGGAAACGAAGCCTCCTTTTACTATTGTCTTGTTTTTGTCTCTATCTCTAAAAACGAAAGCACCTCCAACAAATCATCCACCACACGCGAATGCTCAAAATCACCCCAAAATGAATCTCTTTTCCAAACACCAAGAATTCCTACTTGTTCAGAACCCAGTACATCATTTTCAGGATGATCCCCAACGTAAAGACATTCTTCCGCCTTCACATCTAGCTTTTTTAAAGCTCTTTCGAAAATTTCAGGATGCGGTTTTTTAATTCCTTCCGCTTCTGAAACGAGAATTGTATTTGTATACGTATGTATGTTTAGTGCGCGAAGATTATTTATCTGAAAGTCAGTAAAGCCGTTTGTAATAATACCAATTTTAATATTTTGTTGTGTTAAACGTCGAAGTAATTCATGCATGTTTTGGAAAGGGATACAATGATGTTGAAAATTTGTAATGTAGTCGTGCAGCAGTTGCTCTTGCGTTAAAGTAGTAATGTTGTATTCGGAAAGGAGAGTAGCATATACTTTATCCTTCCACGTATAGCCATTATTATCTAGTTCGAGAAATCGAGAACAATACTCGGATTTTTCTATGTTTATTAAATGAGAGGTAAAGCGATTATATTGATCATGAATAAATTGTTCTAAAGATTGACGACGATCTAATAGTGTTCCATCTAAGTCGAATAGGACTGCCCGAATCATAGGAAACCTCCTTACAATTTTTATAATTTATTATCGCATATTCGTTAAAAAATGATTATGATATTTTTGTAGAATGTATTGATGGAGGAATGTATGAAGAGACTGTATGGCAAGTTAGTAGGGGTTATCGTTGCAATCGGCTTACTAGCAGGATGCGAAAGTTCTATGAAGAGTGTGAAAGAAAAAGAAGTGTGTAAAACAGACGAAGAATGTGTGGAAATAGGAGATAAGAAACTTCAAAAAGTATATGAAAAAATAGATGGATTATCTGAGCTTGAAGCAGTAGAAGATTATGAAATAGAAGAGCATGAAAGTGCGGATATGAAAGAGGCAGAGCAGAAAAAAGAAGATGGTGATGAAAATTATTTCTTTTTAGCTTCTTATTATATTGATGGTGATGAAATTGTAGATCCTTATTTTGAAAAAATAGAACGGAAACGTTTAAATAAAGTATTTGCTGATGATAAAGAAGCGAAAGAAGAGGTGTTACAACAACGTCAAGATAGAGGGTATCATGAAGATTTATGGGATATGTATCGCACGCTTATTCCAGCTAAATATCGCGGGAATATAACAGAATTTGATCTAATAACGGATGGTTATGACGGTGTTGTTGCTCACGTTATGCCTAGTATAGAGAATCCGAAAGAATGGACTCTTAGCTTAGATACGCTTGATTCCGCGGTAAATATTGATGAAGTGATGAAAACATTAATTCATGAGACGGCTCACGTGTTGACGCTCGGGCATAAGCAAATACCAGTAGATGAAAACTATGTAAAGGATTTTGAAGAGGATAAAGATATTTCAACGTACCGAAATAAATGTGGAAATCTTTTCTTACAAGAGGGATGTGCGAAGGAAAACTCTTATATTAATCAATTTTATAATTCTTTCTGGAAGCCTATTGAGCAGGAGTGGACAGAAAAGAAAGTAGAAGAAAGTGAAGAAACGCAAATTGAATTTTTTAAAGAAAAACATGATGAGTTTGTATCACAGTATGGAACGACAAATGTAGCGGAAGATATTGCAGATACGTTTACAGCGTTTATTTTACAAGACTCAAAAAAGGTGAAAGAAGGAACAGAGTTAAAATATAAAAAAATCGCCTTTTTCTATCAATTCCCTGAGCTTGTAAAAATGAGAGCGGAAGTGTTGGCAGGATTATATGATGTTTCGAAAACGATAGAACAACGAAGTGGAAACTAATGCGGGTTATATATGTTAGCTAAGAAAACGTAAAGAATTGTAGTGCTTTACGTTTTTTATGTTGATAAAATTGAAAATTCTGTATTTTTGTTAAAAAGAAGAAGGAACTACCATTATAAAATAGAATTAGTATAAAAATGTCACAATTTAGACACAATTATAATGCGCGTGTTATAGGGACTATAAGTTTACTCTCGAGGAGGTAATGAAACGTATGAAAACGATTCTTGCTGTCGCTGGTCTCATTTGGGTAATGTCTCACGGTTTTCCGATTTTTGAAGGGGAGCAAATTCGTAGTGCATTGGATAAAAAGTTTAATGATTATCATGTAATAGATCGAAAAGATAATGTCGTTACAGTACGTGTGAAAGATTGTTTCCATACAGTTACGGTTGCGGATGGAAATGTTAAAAATGAAACAAAGATGTGTGATAAAAAGTAAAAGAAAGAAGCTGACTATAGTCTATCGCTCTAAGTCAGCTTCTTTTTCGTTTCCCAATTAGAAGTTTTTCAAATGCCTCAACAAACACATACATAAGTGTTGCGAGGACGCATGTGAGTAGTACGCTTAGTAAGACAAGTGTGAAATTAAATACTTGGAATCCGTAGCTAATTAAGTAGCCAAGGCCTTGTTTAGAGACGAGAAGTTCGCCGAATATAACACCGACCCACGATAATCCAACGTTCACTTTTAACGTTGAAATAATGGCTGGGAAAGATGCAGGGAGAACGACTTGTTTATAACATTGCCATTTATTTGCGCCAAATGTGTCCATCACTTTTATATAGTTAGAATCGACTTCTTGAAATGCGCTGTAAATAACGAGAATGGTAATGATGATAGAAATGATTACTCCCATTGCAATTGACGAAGAAATATTTGGGCCGAAGATTACAATGATAATCGGACCAAGTGCCACTTTTGGCATGGCGTTTAGGACGACGAGATATGGATCGAGTACGCGGGCGAGAAGTGGTATCCACCAAAGGAAAGTAGCAATAATGGCCCCGAGCACTGTTCCAAGAATGAAGCCTACTCCCGTTTCAAGTAATGTCGTCCATATGTGGACCAAAAGCGAACCGTCAAGCCATTTACTAAGGAAGAGCTCCCAAATGCTTGAAGGAGAGCTAAAGAGTAAAGGGTCAATCCATTCCTTTTTGCTAGCTATCTCCCATAGTGCAAAGAAAAGAATGAGCAGTAAAAGCTGTAAAGACCGTGCTAACCATGCGCGCCTGCGTTCTTTTTTCCGAAACTGTTCATGTAGTTGCTTTATATTATCCAAGTCGCTCCAGCTCCTTCCATATATTTTGGAAGAGGGATGGGAAGTCATGGTGGTGGCGTGATTGTAACGGTGATAAGGAACGGATGCTTTCTGGGACGATAAATGTTTTTGCAATTTTTCCAGGGTTCGCTTGTAGTAAATAAATACGATCACTCATCGCAATGGCTTCTTCAATATCATGTGTCACGAGTAGTGACGTTTTCTTATATTTGCGTAATAAGCTGAAAACGAGATCTTCTAGTTTCAATTTCGTTTGATAATCGAGCGCCGAGAAGGGTTCATCTAGCAATAAAATTTTCGGATCGGTCGCTAACGTTCGAACGAGAGCGGCACGTTGACGCATACCACCGGATAGTTCACGAGGGTATTGCTGCTCTACATCATGTAGACCGACTTGCTTTAAAAGCTGTAAAGTATGTTCTTTCGTCTGTTCATCATAAATGTTTCGGATATGAAGTCCAAGCATAATATTTTCTTCAATTGTCTTCCAAGGGAACAAGTAGTCTTGCTGCAACATATATCCCATAGATGAAGTTTTCGTTGTAATGGGCTCACCATCTAAAAAGACGATACCTTCAATTGGATCAAGCAGCCCAGCAATAATGGAGAGGAGTGTCGTTTTGCCACAACCACTTGGACCGAGTATCGAAATGAATTCGCCTTCTTCCACTTGTAAACTCATATCTTCAAGAATCAATTTGGCATTCTCTTTTGCGAAAAAGCAGTGAGAAACGTTACGTATTTGTAAAAAACTCATACACTTCGCCTCTATTTCTTAATAACGCTTTCGGCAATTTTTGTATTGACGAGCGCTTCATGTGGAACTTCTTTTTGTAATTCGCCAGCGTCTTTCATAATCGTTTGGAGCTGTTTCCATTCTTCAGCATCTAATAGCGGATTTGTCGCATAAGAATGTTGCTTTTTATACCGTTCAATTACTTTTACTGTAATGTCTTTTGAAGTGTCTTTAAATAACGGAGAAACGGCATCAGCAATCTCTTCAGGGCTATGAGTATCAACCCATTGTTGTGCTTTATACAGCGCCCGTGTGAATTTTTCAGCAGCAGCTTTATCTTTCTTTAAGAAACTTTCCTTTGCCATGAACGATGTATATGGAACAGTACCAGATTCATTTCCGAACGAAGCGACGATATATCCTTTTCCTTCTTTTTCGAATATACTTGCAGTCGGTTCAAAAAGCTGTACAAATTCTCCCGTACCAGATGCGTAGGCATTTGCAATATTAGCAAATTCGATGTTTTGAATTAAGTTTGTATCTTTGTGAGGGTCAATGCCATTTTTCTTTAAAACGTATTCTCCAACCATTTGCGGCATACCGCCTTTACGCTGTCCTAAAAACGTAACACCTTTTACGTCATTCCAATTAAAAGAGTCTAATTTTTTACGCGAAACTAAAAATGTTCCATCTGTTTGTGTAAGTTGTGCGAAGTTAATGACGGGGTCTTTTGCGCCTTGTTGATGAACGTAAATGGACGTTTCAGAACCGACGAGAGCAATATCAATCCCGCCAGATAATAAGGCAGTCATCGTTTTATCTCCTCCAGCTGTTGTTTGGAGGTCAACATGTAATCCTTCCTCTTTAAAAAATCCTTTTTCAATCCCGACATATAACGGGGCATAGAAGAGAGAGTGGGTAACTTCGCCGACTCGAACATTTTGAGTTTGTTCTTTCGTATCTTCTTTTTTACTACTGCAAGCAACAAGTGTGAAGACAGCTAGTAACATGATACAAAAAACAGCTATTAATTTTTTCACTATATAACACCTCCTAGAAGTCACTCTACAAGCATGATATGTAGGTAAGTGCCCACATGTGAGTGTAGATAGCAGGAATTTTTTGGGGGATAAAGAAGTACAAATATAAGGGGTGATAAAATGGAGTACGAATATGATTATAGCGTACATTTACATCTGGATTATTTCGGAACAGAATGTGATATGGAATCGATTGCTTATAAGCGGAAGAATGAAGACGTGTGGGATGTATATTTTAATTTTGGAGCATATGGTCTTCAGAAAGATGGGATTGAGACGGGGAAATTTATGGACGAATATGCTGGTTATTACGTTTTTTCTGTACATGCTCGTGATCTTAGTTGGGAATTTGGAAGTGCTCAATTTGAAGAGTGGGTTTTGAAAAATCATATCGTAGAAAAATCGCTGCAAAAATAGGGAGGAATTTTGTGGTCGATTTTCTCATTTTCTTGTTCATTTTTGTAGTCGGATTTTTTATTATGCAAGTACTCGTTTACCGATTTGCAAAGAAAAACATCCAAAAATACACAAAAATAAAATGGCTTCATATGTGGCTAGAGATGAATATGAAAAAGGGTCCGAGATTAGATTTTTTTGATTTTGTAGTTATTGTACTCGTATGTATCGTATGGAAAATATGGCTGTTTCCTTTTATATAATACACATGCTAAGGATTTTTTCTTTTATCATAAAATAACGAAAAGAACCTGTCTTGTGGCAGGATTTTTTCGTTATAGCAATAGTTGTAAAAAACTTGCATTTATAAGTAAAATAGTGAGTAGTATTGTGAAAGATATTTTGACAAATATAGAAACACATACATACGGAATTAAAGTGTGATTACAGAATGGACAAATTGGCTGTTTGCAAAGTGTGGGGTAATAAGAAAGAGGTCGTCCACCGTTGGACGACCTCTTTCTTATTATGCTTGGTTCGTGCGGAAGAATGGAAGCTTCTGCACAATGTGAATTAATCCGTATGCAAGAATTAAGCACATAAGGGGATTAATGAAAAATCCATAGCGATTAATTGCTAAGAATAAGTTTGAGAAGATAATGTAAATAATAGAACTTGCTACTAGCATCATAACGCGTTTATGTTTAAATGAATTTAGCATGAAGCAGAAGCTGCTCAAGAATGTACCGATGATAAACACTCTATGACATAGTTGCATAAAGTTGTGAATACGGTATTGGTCTACAGCAGGAGCTGTTTTGAATAATTCAATTGTTTTACCGACAGTGAACCAAGAGAACCAATAAGTGAAGTCCGTCTTAAAGCCGTTCTTGATTAATTCTTTTGCGTATGCCCCTTTGTCATCTAGGCCTTTGGCTCTCATTTCATTTACTATATTTTCATATCCAATTTTATTAAATGGATCAGCACCGGCAATTAGTGGATCAGCACCTTGGGTTGAGAATAAAATAAATTGGTTGAGTGCTAAATAGTTACGAACAACCCATGCACCAATAATAAAGAAAGGTCCGATAAACCATAACAATCCGATTCGAATGGAGTCTTTAAATCCATATGTAAATAATACAACAAGAACAGGAATGAGCATCATTGGAGCTGGATTTGGACGGAACATAAGTAAAATTGAAACGACAATTCCAAACCATATATGGAATTTCACTTTATTGTATTTCCATGCGAGAACAAATACATATACACATAACGCTAATAAGAATATGGATGGAACTTCTGTTAGCAATGTACGGAAGTATGTATAGTTACTTGGATAAATAGCATATAAAATACTTGCAACAATTCCATAAATGTTTTTTTCGAACAATTCTTTTCCTATTAAGAATACTAATAGCACTGTGCATAGGTTCATAATCATGTTAATAACAGTTGCTACGTAATAGTAAGGAATTGATGTAATATCAGAAATAATCATAGCGCCAGCTAATAGTAATGGCTGACCTGGTGTGATATATGCATTTTTCCCTGGAACTTCACTAGGTTCTAAATACACATAACCAAATACACCATGTTTTAATAGTTGTTCAGCTGTTAACGAATAGTTAAAGGCATCATTTGCACCATATGTTACTTTGACTAACTCTCCATCTAATCCTGGCTGTTTTACTAAACAAAAAACGTGCAACAGGAAAGAAAGCGCCAAAATTGCATATACCGCTTTAGGCAAACTCTTAAACTTAGTAAGCAAAAATGAGCAACTCCTTTTTTATTAATTCTTTCGTATTTTCATGTGAAATCTTTAATAGTATTAAGGATTTCCAAAACATAGTTATTATATCATAAAGTGGAATGCTGAAATTAAGTTTTTCAAGAATGAGTAATTTGTATGGCATAATTTAAATGTTTATTAAGGGAATATTAAGACAATACATTTATGATAGAAGCAAGTATGCAGACGAAATATGTCATATATGTTATTTTAATAGAAATAGTTCTTTCGATGCGGGGGAAATTAAGACATAGAAACGAGGGAATGAATTGAAGTATGGTTCTACACTTTTTGATCTTCCAAAAAGAAATATATTAATTTCTAGCATTATAAGTAGTATGGTGACTTTATTAGTAATAACTATGCTGTTTATGCTTTTAAAGGTTTTTAATTTAGACATAATGAAAGCTCATTTAAATCAAAATCTTGTTTTAATTGTTATGATGATTTTCATATGGGGCATAACATTTTATATTTCACATTTTAATAAAAAAGAGATGTCTACACTTAGGGCATCCCTACGAGTGCATTTTGTATTATTTTTACTAGCTCATACAGTAGCGTTATTTTATATTGTCATGCAAGTTAATATGAGTTTTATAGAGGCAATGAATTGGATTTACTTGTATAACATGCAGTTTATATTAAGTTTTGTAGCAATTTATGCAATATACATTCTTGTTTATAATTTAATAGGCAAGGTTTTTCTAAGTATGATTTTAACGAGCTGTACGTTAGTCATTTTAGGTATTGTGAATTATTTAAAGCTTATTTTTAGAGGTGATCCGCTGTATCCTTCTGATTTCACACAAATTATGCATATGCAATCTGTTATACCGATGGTGATGGACTATTTTAGCTGGAGTTATATTTTTGTCATTATCTTAAGTATCGTGGCTTGTATTGTAGCAGGGATATATATGAGAAGGTATATTCAAAATGTAAAGACTCATCTAGGAATAAGAGCCTTATTAGTAGTAGGTTCTATTTTTGTTCTATATGCGTACGGTAATTTTGCGAACACATTTATGAATAAAGTATTTCAAAAATCAGGTGTAGATTTTGTTTTGTGGGATCAAAATGAGAACTATGCTTCAAATGGTTTTGTACTTGGGTTTATTAGCAATTTAGATACAACAGTTATGGAAAAACCAAAAAATTATTCTAAAGAAAATATGCTTCAAATAGCAAACGATATAAAAAAACAATATAGTGGAAATATAGGGAGCCAAAAGAAAAAAGAGAAACCGAATATTATTTTTGTAATGAGTGAATCGTTTTGGGATCCGACGAAAGCAACTAACCTTTCTTTTAGTGAAGATCCTGTACCAAATTTACATCATTATATAGAAAACTTTCCTGGTGGACAAACTATTTCTCCTACATTTGGGGGAAATACGGCGAACGTTGAATTTGAGGCATTAACGAGTTATTCAATGAGTTTGTTAAAGCCAGGTTCTATACCATATCAGCAGGTTATTACAAATAAGAAAGAAATTCCATCAATCCCTACGGCGTTGAAAAAAGAAGGGTATTACACAAGTGCAATTCATTCATTTGGTCGCACATTCTTTAAACGTGATGATGTATATAAGGTGTTAGGATTTGATAAATTTAATGCAGCTGATACGATGGAAAATGTAGATGTTGATGGAGATTATATTAGTGATTTAGCGATGAGTAAAGAGATAATTGCTGAGTTAGAGAAACAAAAACAACCTACATTTATTCATGCAGTTACGATGCAAAATCATTTTCCATTTACAGAGGGCCGATTTGGTGAAAACCTAATAGAAATTAGCGGGCTAGAAAATGAAGAATCAAAGGGAGAATTAGAAACGTATACAGAAGGGTTAAGACGTTCAGATGAGGCCCTTCAATATTTAATAGAGCAACTAGATAATTTAGATAGACCTACATTATTAGTATTCTTTGGAGATCATCTTCCATCATTAGGAACAAATAAATCTTTTTATAAAGAGAATGGGTATATAACGAATGAAAAAACACCGAGCGAACGTTTAGCGATGGCCCAAACGCCGCTATTAATGTACGCAAACTTTGATATGCCAAATGATAATTTAGGTGTAGTAAGTCCAATTTATTTTTCTAATCTTATTTTTGATTATGCAGGATTAAATAAATCTTTATTTTATCAATTTTTATCGGCATTTTACAAGGAAATACCGGTGCTTAGAGATGAATTAAAAATTGATAAAAATGGAGAAGTAATCAATGATTTAACAAAGAAACAAAAAGAAATGTTAGAGCAATATAAAATGCTCCAATATGATTTACTCGTCGGAAATCAATATAGTAAAGATATCCTCTTTAAGTAAAAGAAACAAAAAGAACTTGTATAACGATACAAGTTCTTTTTTATAGTATTTAACGGGGTAACCAGACAAGCTGGGTTTAGGGAGTATTACCTGTACATTTAGTATAAATGAAAATGTAATCGTTTTATCAGTTGATTTGTGAGAAATGTGTGAATTTTAACGTTTTTGAAAACTACGTTCCTATCGATACGATTTGGCATAGGTTTTTATGAATGCAAAAACTTTATAAGTTCTTCGTTTAATTCATCCGCTTGATCGATTGGGGAGCCGTGACCACTATTGGTGAGAGGATGTAACTGAGAATTTTTAATCCGCTTTTGCGTAAGTTCAGCGCTTTTGTATGGGATAAGTTGATCGTGAATACCGTGGAATATTTTTGTTGGCACGTTAATTTTACTTAAATCTTTCGTTACATCTTCATTTGCAGCTGCTTGCAATATTTTGATGAGGGCATAGGAAGCAGACTGCATACCGAGATAAGAAAACCATTCTAACGTAGCGGATCCTAAGTTTCTATTAAAAAATGATAAAGATACATCATTTAAAAATTTAGGGAGATTGGCATACATTTGATTAATGAGAGTATCTGCTTGTTCTTTTGGGGTGATTTTCCTCAAATGTTCGATTTATCTTTGTTTGTATAAGAAAATCATTTATTATAATAAATGGTATTCTTAGAGATATTATGTTGAAGGGGTGTTGAAGTGAAAGAAAGTTTTCTATCATATAAAGAAGAAGAAAGGAATGCCAAAATCTTTTTGTGGGTGCTATACGTCATTGTTGTTTCATACCAAATTTTCTATGCAATCGTATTAGAAAATAAATCACTAACGGATAAGGGACATAGCATACTATGGCAAGTTATTTGCGGAACTGCAATACTCGGTGTAAATGTATATTTAATAAAAAAAGAGAAAGTGAAT
This sequence comes from Bacillus sp. CD3-5, assembly GCF_006349665.1. Lineage (NCBI taxonomy): Bacteria > Bacillati > Bacillota > Bacilli > Caryophanales > Bacillaceae > Bacillus > Bacillus sp. CD3-5. The sequence goes on from NZ_VEPX01000017.1 coordinate 93,631, forward strand.
TTTGTGAAATATGCATGTGTATTTGCATACATAGGAATAGAAATTGCTAACATATTTTCGTATATGCTTTATAATGAGGCGGCATTTGATGGGGGAAATATAATAGAAATTATTTTCATCTTCTTTGTACCTATATTTTTAAATAAAAAATATTTTGTGTTTTTACTTTCAACTATTGTAGGGAAATATGTAATTTACTTATTTGTATTAAAAGAAGTAAAAGGATTTATGTTCCTCATTATGTATACACTCGTATTAATAGCAGCATACATTATTTTAAATCGATTTATACAATACCTTTCAGCGGTAAAGGAAAGTATTAAGATTGCTAGTGAATCACAAAAATTAGCAGTAATCGGAAAGATGGCAGCGACAGTGGGACATGAAATTAAAAATCCACTTGCTTCATTGAAAGGGTTTACGCAATTACAACGAGAGAAGCATGAAGAGGACCCTATTTATAAACAGATGATTTTTGAAATAGAAAATATGAATAATATGATAAGTGAATTGATGGAAGTTGCTACATGTAAACCCTCTATTTATAAAAAACATAATATAGGTGAAATTGCATTACAAGCAGTAGCAATTCTTCGAGAAAAAATGAATGAATCTACTGTCCAGCTTATGTCTAATATCGAAGAAAAGATAATAGAAGTTGAATGTGATGAGCGAAAAATAAGAGGAGTCTTTCTATATGTCATAAAAAATGCTCTGGAGGCAATGGAGCAAGGTGGCACATTAGAGTTACGATTAGAAAATAAAGGACAAGATTATGTAATATTAAGTGTAATCGATAATGGTTACGGTATTAAGAAAGAAAATTTGGCTCGTGTTACAGAAGCTTTTTATACAACAAAACAGGATAAAATTGGTTTGGGACTTACGGTAGCAGATCGAATTGTCAACGAACACCTTGGTACGTTACATATTTCAAGTGAAAGAGATAAGGGAACGAGAATAGATATTATTCTTCCAAAAAAGTGTGGAAATAATGAAATACAAGTGGGAGAAAAGCTAGGAGTTACCATATGAATAAAGACGATATATTTAAAAATGAAGAAATGAAGGCGCTGAAAATATATTTAAGTTTATTTTTCATTATATTTTTTGTATACGATCTTGCCTACGAATTTGTTGTACCTTTAATAGGAGGAGAGCAAGAAGGAGTAGGACAATTTGAAGATGGTTTAGGTTTATGGCTTTATTTTCTGATGGTGGTTTTATTTTGCATTGGAATATACTTTATGAAATGGAAAAATCCATTTGCAGTAAAGTATATTATTCTAATTGGATATAATCTATTAGATTTTATCCATAATATTATGATTTACTACGGTAGTGATGCTGAGTTTGATGGTGGAAATATAGTAGAAGGATTTTTTATTTTATTTGCCCCACTTTTTGTGAATAAAAGATATTTTTGGTTAGTTCCGAGCATACTTGTTGGAAAATATGCTCTTATAGGAATCATGATTCACTCATCACTCGTTTTAATCCCGATGGCATTATATAGCGTATTTACTATCATATGTTGGATTATGTTTTTAAGGTTCCAATCTTACGTTCGTACGCTTGAGATGATGAATAAAGAAATACAACAAACAGAAAAGTTAGCAACTGTTGGGAAAATGGCTACGGTTATTGGTTCCAAAATTAAAAGACCTTTAGCTAATTTAGATAAATTTGTAAATAAGCAAGCGGTTAAATATCCAGAGGATAAAATATATAGTGATATTATGAAACAAGAAGTAGAACGAATTCATACAATCGCTACAGAACTTAGTGGATTTGAGAAATCTAAATCAATAGAATCAGAAGTTCATAATATAGAAGAAATTATCGCTTATGTTATTCGAGTTATGGGGAAGCCTGCTTTAAATCAAGGTGTGCACATACAAGGTATTTATAGTAAAGACATACCATCGATTACATGCGATGAAAAACGATTAAAACAAGTGTTTTTTAATTTAATTAAAAATGCGATTGAAGCAATGTCAGTTGGCGGAACGATTACGATTAAAGTGACTGTAGAAGATGCAATCGTTGTTCAAGTTAAGGATGAAGGTTGCGGCATTCCAAAAGACAAAATCCCGAAGCTAAATGAAGCCTTTTACACAACAAAAGAAACGGGAACAGGTTTAGGCTTAGTAGTTACAGAAAAAATTATTAAAGATCACAACGGTAAAATGAGTTTTGAAAGTGAAGTTGGGGTTGGAACGACGGTGAAGGTTGTATTGCCGATATCATGAAAAGTTATTTTAAAAAGGGAGATCACTTATTTGAGAGTGAACTCCCTTTTTTTGGAATAAAAATTCAAAATTGTTCACACTATTAGTGCAGTATATGGAAAATAAAATCCGAAATATAGTTATTTTGCAGTGAAAGTATATAATGAACTTGTCTGTTATTTGTTAACCCGAATCTCGGGTCTTTTTTGTGGAATAAATGGTTTTAAGTGTGAGTTTATAGATCAGTGATTAGGAAAATAGAATATACAGCACTCGCAGTAATTCCAGGGTTAATATAAAGGGATATAGCATCCCCTCTTGAAACGGGATTTCCAGTTGTAATGCTAGTCCAAGTTACAGTAGCGGGACCTACTGCCGGAGTAGGATTAAACACTTGAATTTGTCCCGATCCAGTATCCGTCGGTTTAATGGAAAATACTATAGTTCCGGTAATTTTGTCTGTGGTAGTTAAAGTAATAGTAGTTAGAATGTAACTGGAAGTAGGAGCGGTGAGGTTTGTAGGGACATTCCTGCAAATATTAATCGTATAAACAGCAGCAGGTAAGTTATTTACATTTATAGACGCAGCAAAGCCAACTATGCTACCGGTCCCAGCAGTGACATACGGAATAACATTGGAGTCAATTCCAGGAGATCCGGCTATACGTTGAAAACCAGCATTTGTTCCTTGAAACACAATACTTTTTGCTGAAGCACTACCAGCGGATCCAGTGGGTCCAGTACTTCCAGTGATGCCGGTAGGTCCAGTGATGCCGGTGGGTCCAGTGCTTCCGGTAGATCCGGTGATACCAGAAGGTCCAGTGCTTCCAGTAGATCCGGTGTTCCCAGTGGGTCCAGTGCTTCCAGTAGATCCAGTGCTTCCAGTAGATCCGGTGCACCAACAAAAGGCTGTAGAGCACGTTGGTCGAGTAGTAAGAGTAAGTCGAGTGTGGCGGGGGGGGGGGG